>DBCG01000126.1 GCA_002292945.1 Proteobacteria bacterium UBA964
GCGCCCATCGCCTCGACGCGGAACTGCACCGCGACGCTGCCCGCTTTCTCGAACTGCAGCGTCACCGGCACCGTCTGACCTGCGACCAGCGGGGCCTTCAGCTGCATGAACATCAGGTGCAGGCTGCGGGGTTTGAGTTCCACACGGGCGCCTGCCGGCACGCCGAGACCGCCCGTCAGCTGACGCATGCGCATCACGCCCTCTTCCATCTTCATGTCGTGGATCTGGACCTCGGCGGCGACCGGACTGCTGGCCGACACCAGGCGATCATCCGCCTTGCCCGCATTGACGATCGTCATGAAGCCTCCGCCAACCGACTGCGCGGCCGCCGTCGCACGCGTCCAGGCGTTCTCGATGCCGATCGGGCCGGCGGCGTGGGCGAAGTCCGGAACGGACAGGGCCGTCAGCGCAAGCAGGGCGATGCCGAAGGAGGTGCGGCGCAGAGTGGTGGGCGTCATTGGGGGGCCTCGCGAGCCAGGTCCGGGTCGGTCGATCCGTGATCGGTACGATGATTGCGGGATGAATCTGTCTAGGTAGTGTCGGCGATGGCGTCGGTCGTCGTCAAACGGCTCCAGTGCCGATGTGGCAAAATATCCACCGACATGACTTCGACGCTCAGCCATCTGCGCACCCGTCGGCGCTCCGCGATCCTTGCGGTGCTGCTTGGTGTCGTGCTGCGCGGCCTGATCCCGTCGGGCTTCATGCCTTCGCATTCGGACGGTGGGCTGACCCTCACGGTTTGTTCGGGTACGACCAGTTACTCGGTGGAAGTGCCGACCGGCGGTGAATACGATGGCGGCGCGAAGTTCTCGGCAGCGCATGCCTGTGTCTTCGCTGCGCCGATGCCTGAAGACGCACTGCCGCCCACGGAACCCGGCACGCGTGCGCCCACGCCCGCGACCCGCCTCTTCGCATCGTTCTCCCCAGGTGCGACCGCCCGTGTCGCACTGCTGTCGGCGCCACCACCGCCCGCTCGCGGACCTCCTTCCCAGGCCTGACCCGACCTCGGGTCTCTTGTCGTCCTGCGCATCCGCGGTGCCCTCAGGGGTGCCGCGATGCGTCCTCCTCATCTCGCCTGGGAGAATCCCATGTCCTGGTCCCTGCCTGTCGTCGCGGCGGCGTTGGCCGCCGCGCCTGCACCTGCCGATTCCGTCGATCCATCCGTCTTGGAAGAGACCGTCCTCGTCATCGGTCAACGCGATGCACCCATGACCGTCGTGCCCCGAGGGTTGTCGGTTTCTCTGGGTGCGGAGCAGTTCGAAGCGATCAATGCGCTCAATGTCGAAGACCTCATGAAGTACGCGCCGAACTTCTTCGTCCGCAAGCGCTTCGCCGGGGATGACAACGCGGTCGTAGCGCTGCGCGGCGCCAACACCGTACAGAGCGCGCGCACCATCGTCCTCGTCGACGGGTTCCTCGTCTCGAACTTCCTCGGCAACCGTTGGGACTTCCCGCCGAAATGGAACGTGGTCGGTCCTGCAGAGGTACAGCAGTTCGACATCGTCTACGGTCCTTACTCCGCGCGCTACAACGGGCATTCCATGGGCGGCATCGTCTCGGTGACGACGCGCGACCCTGCCGTCTCTTCGGCCTATGTAGTCGGTCAGCGCATGGCGATGCCGTTCAACGAATACGGCTTCGACGAGACCTTCACAGGCTTCAGCGGTGAGGCCGGTGTGACGTGGAAGCCGGACGCGTCGCCGTGGTCCTTCCGCTTCAGCGTCCGGCACTTCGAGAACACCGGTCAGTCGATGACCTACAACCTGCTGACGCCCGCGACCGGCAGCGCAACGCCGGTCGTCGGTGCGTTTGTCGATCCGCGGCTCGCCACGCCGGTGTTCGGTGCCGCGTCCCCCGTGGATGTGGTGCAGCACCAGGCGCGCGCTCGGGTCTCGTACGAGACCGACGCGGGTTGGAGGATCGATGCGCTCGCGCTCGTCTGGCTCAGCGAGCAGGAGCTCTTCGATAGCCGCAGCTGGTTGAGCCATGCCACCACCGGTGCTCCCGTGCTCCAAGGGCGGGTGGGCTTCGAGGGTCGCGTGTGGAACGCGACCGGTCTCAACCTCTCGCGCAGCGAGCGTACGGAGTATCTGGCTGGCGTCAAGGCAGCCGGCACCCTCGGCGGCTGGGAGACCACGGTCAACCTGTCGCGGTTCTGGATCGCCGACTGGGACGCGCGCACCTCCCGTGACTTCACCACGGGACTGGCGGACGGGGCCGGGACGCAGACGCTCAGCGACACGCCGGGATGGTACGCCGCGGAGCTGGCGCTGAGCCGGGACTTCGCGACCCATCGGCTGTCGTTCGGCGCAGGCGGCAGCCTCTACGAGACCTCGAGCGACACCCGGACGACCACGAACTGGCGTACTGCGGCGTCGCCGGTGTTCTCGACCGCGACCTACGGCAAGACCGAGAACTGGGGGATCTGGGCCGAGGACGAGTTCGATCTCGGCGTCTGGCGTTTGTCCGCGGGCGCCCGTATCGACGGCTGGCGCGCTTTCGAGGGTGGCATCGCGAAGGCCTACTCGGGCGTCCGCGTCGATGACCTCTACCCAAGCCGCAGCGACCGGTCCTTCAGTCCGAAGCTGAGCGCGACACGGCGGGTGGGTGAGGCGTTCGACCTGCAGGTCAGCCTCGGGCGTGCCACCCGCTTCCCGACGGTGGGCGAGCTCTTCCAAGGGCGCTTCGATGACATCACGCAGGCGATCGATCCGCAGAGCTTCGATCCAAATCTGCGCGCCGAGCGGTCCGACGACCTCAATCTCATGCTGCGGCATCGCGGTGCGACCACCCGGACCACGGCGAGCGTCTTCCTGCAGGACATCGAGGACGCGATCTTCAGCTTCAGCGGGCTCAACCAGTTCGGCACCGTGGTCTCCGGCTACAAGAACGTCGATCGGGTCCGTCAGTACGGACTGGAACTCATCTTCGAGGCCGACGGCTTCCTGTCGAGCGATCTCGATCTGGACGCCAATGTCGCATGGACCAGCGCCAAGACCGTGCGCAACGCGGCGGATGTGCGGGCCGAGGGCAAGCAGTTCCCGCGCATCCCCGAGTGGCGCGCGAACGGCAACCTGCGCTATCGCGTGGTCGACCCGGTGAAGGTCTCGCTCGGGTGGCGTTATGCCTCAAGGCCCAACTCCGATCTGCTCGGCTTGGTCCGCGGCGATGCCTACGTCTTCCAGACGGAGTACTTCACCGTCGATGCACGGGTCTCCTGGGATGTCACGCCCTCGTTGCAGCTGAATGCTGGGGTCGACAACATCTTCGACGATCAAGCCTATGTGTCGCATCCGCTGCCGCAACGCACCTGGGTGTTCGACCTGAAGGCGAGGTGGTGAGCCATGGCGACCACCACGGATTCCATGGGGCTCTATCGGACGCTGTGGCGTTGGCATTTCTATGCAGCGCTCTTCGTGATCCCGATCGTGGTGGTCCTGTCCATCACGGGATCGATCTACCTGTTCAAGCCCCAGCTCGATCGGCTGCAGGAGGCCAGCGTCGTCCGCGCGGCGGAGCGACCAGAGGTCGCCGCTTCGGGCGCCCCAAGGATCGTCACCGCGGACGGGCGACGCGATGCGGTGCTGCAGGCGTACCCCGGTTGGACCTTCCAGTACTACCGCTTACCGGAGCGCGCAGGCGATCCGGTGCTGATACGCATCGCGGAGCCGGCGGGACGCCAACGCCTCGACGTGCTGGTCGGCGATGACGGGTCGGTGTTGGGCGCGATCGGCAAGGACGACTGGTGGTCGGAGTGGGTCAGCCGGCTGCACGGCGAACTGCTCACGGGTGACGCCGGCAGTCTGGTGGTCGAGATGGCGGCCAACTGGGCGATCGTCATGATCCTCACGGGGCTCTATCTTTGGTGGCCCCGCGGCAGGGGTCCGGCGGGAGTGCTGTGGCCCCGAGTCCGCGACGGCGGCATCGTCTGGCGCGATTGGCATGCGGTCGCCGGCTTCTGGGTCTCCGGTGCGGTGCTGGTGCTGCTCGTGTCCGGTCTGCCGTGGACCGGCGTCTGGGGCGACGGGTTCAAGCGTGTCCGCGCCGAGATGGGTTGGGACGGTCGGTCGCAGGACTGGCAGACCTCGCGGCAAGCGGAGCGTCAGCAGGCGACCGACGAGCATGCACACCACGACGGGTCGTGGGCATCGTCGAATGCCGCTGGGTCGCGCCCATCGGGTGGCGCGACACCGTCCCAGGATCCGACCGGCGCGTTGCCTCTGTCGCACTTCGTCGAGCAGGCGCGAGCGCTCGCGATGGCCCATCCGGTGATCGTCACGCCGCCCGGCGGACCGAAGCGTTTCGGGCGCGGGGCAGAGACCGTTTGGGCGATCCGCTCGGACAGTCAGGACCGCCGGGAGCGTACAACGCTGCGATTCGATCCCGCGACGGGCCGTCAACTCGGGCGGGAGACCTTCCATGATCAGCACATCATCGACCGAATGATCGGCTACGGCATCTCCTGGCATGAAGGACAACTGTTCGGAGTGCTGAATATCGTGATCGGGCTGGCCACCGCCGCAGGCCTGCTGTGGGCGGTGGTGAGCGGTACGGTGATGTGGCTCGGTCGCCGGGATGGACGGGGCGGCCTGGGAGCCCCGCCGACGGCGTCGGGGCAGCGACGTCCGACGTGGTTGATCCCCGTGGCGCTGCTGCTTTGCGCGCTGCTGCCGATGTTGGCGGTGTCAGCCGCGGCGATCTGGCTGCTGGAGCGTGGGGTTCTGCGAAGGGTGCCGCCCGTCGCGACATGGTTGGGGCTCACGCCGTGCGCACGCTGATAGCGGTCGGAGAGGACGGACGCGCGCTCACGGCTTGAGCAAGGCCCGCGCCGAGACGCCGACCGTCACCTCGGTCTCGCCAGCCTCGGCGACCGGTGGCGCCACTGCGCTATCGGATGCCATCGCCATCTCCATCCGCGCGGCGCCATACATCGGCATCGGCTGCGGGACGCCCGCGAGGTTGATGTCCGTGAGTTCGTAGCCGGACTTGCCGAGCGTACGCGCGACGAGCGCGGCTTTGTCCCGCAGCTTGCCAAGTGCCTTGACCATCAACTCATCGCGTACCGACTCGGCACGCTCTGGCGAGAGCGACCAGTTCATCCCGCTCATCACGAAGCCGAGGCCCTGCAGGCGCCCCGCAAGATCGAGCAGCGCCGCCGAATCCTTGGACTCGAGCTGCAGGGACTGCTGCCCCTGCCAGAGGCGGACATTGCGTTCGAGCCGCTGCTCGTACACCTGGTAGCTGCCGGTCGTGGTCTTCACGGCGGCCACGGCCTTGGTGAGGGCGAGCGCCGCCGTCATCGCCTTGTTGATGTCGTCCTGCACCTTGCGCGGGTCGGCGCTGCGCGACTCCACGCGCAGCGAGGCGCCGAGCAGGTCCTGCGGCAGGGTCATCCGTTCACTCGCTGACAGGTTGAGCAGCGTATGCCCGGTCGGCGGCAGACGCAGCCCATCGTCATCGGCCGCGGCGGGTGCCGGGAGTCCGACCAATAGGACGGTGGCGAGGATGGCGGCGAGGCTGGGGCAGAAGCAGGAGAGGGGGCTGCGCATGGTGGGGCTCCTTGGGGTCCGTTCTTTGTTCCCGATCTCGAGCGGGGGCGATGGGTGGACGGTAGCACGGCCGGACGGGCTGGCGTCGCCCCGGACGCTGGACTACCCTAGGGTGATGTCCGAGCAGGTCCGAAATCTCAGTATCCGCGTGGTGCGTTTCAGCGAGAACGCGATCCTCTTGGTGATCGGGTTCGCCACACTGTACGCGGCGGGGCTCGAGGTCATGCGCCTCATCCAGACCGCCAAGGTCGAACTCGGCGATCTGTTCCTGCTCTTCATCTACGCCGAGGTCATCGGCATGGTCGGCGCGTTCTACAAGAGCCACCGTATCCCGGTGACGCTGCCGATCATCATCGCCATGACGGCGCTCTGCCGCATGATCATCCTGCAGAGCAAAGATATCGATCCGGTCAACATCCTGTTCGAGGCGGGCGGAATCCTCATCCTCGCCGTCGCCGCGTTCGTGATGAGCATGAAGGACAAGATGAGCCTCGAGAAGCTGCGGCTGCGACAGGACGCCGAAGAGCGCGAGCCCTGACGCGCGACCGGCAGGTCTGTGGTCAGCGTGACGGTGCGCCGCTGGTCAGCGGGGTATCCCCGCTCTTGGCGATCCCGCCGCCTTTCACCACGACCGCCACGCGCTCGAGCATCGTGATGTCCGTGAGCGGATCGCCGCGCACCGCGATGAGATCGCCGTAGCGTCCCGGCGCGAGCGCGCCGACGCGATCGCTCCAACCCATGTGATGCGCGGCCACGCCGGTGGCGGCTCGGATCGCCTGCATCGGCGTCATGCCGCGTTCGACCATGATGCGGAACTGGCGGGCGTTCAGGCCGTGCGGGAACACACCCGCGTCGCTCGCGAAGACGATCGGTACGCCGAGCTCCACGGCACGCGTGAAGGCCTTGCGTTGCAGCTCGGTGGTGTCGAGGTTCTTCTGCAGGAATTCGGCGGGCCAACCCTGGCGGCGGCCCTCGGTGTCGATGTAATCACCGTTGTAGACATCCATGGCGAGCGCGACGCCACGCTCGCGCGCGAGCAGTAGACCCTCCTCGTCGATGATGGAGGCATGCTCGATGGTGTCGGCCCCTGCGAGGATGGCTTCTTTGACCGATCGTGCGCCGTGCGCGTGCGCCGCGAGCCGCTTACCGCGGGCTTTGGCTTCGCGGGCGACCGCTTCGATCTCGGCGGGGGTCATCTCGGGCGAACCCGGGACGCCGCCGGGTGACAGCACCGCGCCTGAGGCGATGATCTTCAGGACATCGGCGCCGTCGTCGAGGAAAGCGCGGGCCTTGGCGGCGAACTCGTCGGGCCCCTTCGCGACACCGCGCCGCAGCCGTGCGAGCGGCGTACGGGCCTCTGCACGCGGGAAACCGGGCAGCAGCATGTCACCACCGCCGCCTGAGATCGTGAGATAGCCGATGGACACTTGCATGCGCGGACCCGGCGTGCGGCCGGCATCGATCTCGTCGCGCAGTTCCCGGTCGAGACCGCCGACATAGCCGCCCACATCGCGGACGGTAGTGAAGCCCGCCTGCAGTGTGGCGGCGGCATTGGTGCGCGCGAACGCCATATGCTCATCGGGGCTGCGCCGCGGATAGATGCGGAAATCCGCGGTGTTCTCCGGCAGGTCAGTGATGTGCGTGTGCAGGTCGAGCAGGCCCGGCAAGCAGGTGTACGCCGACAGATCCAGATGCTGCGCCCCGGGCGAGGGTGCACCCACGGCGAGGTCCATGGACGGTGCGGACGCCGTCGCGGAGGGGGGCAACGGCTCGACGGACACGATGCGCCCAGCCTCGATGCGCAGCCGCTGGCGTTCGCGCACGCTATCGGTGAGGCCATCGACCAACTTGCCGCAGTCGACCACCAACGATCCACCGGTGATCTTCGGCAGGGCGGGCCCGGCGAGCGTGTGCACGATGCGATGCCAATGATCGAGCCCATCGTAGAACGACTGCACCGGGATGCGTTCGTCCAGGCCGTGCGCGAACTGGTCCTCGGCGCGGATGAAGATCTCGCTGATCCCGTAGGTTGGGATGCCGCCGGCGCGGAAGAACAGACCGTCGGTGGCGCCCGACTCCTGGATCGGGATGATGGGGATGCCCGGATGCCGTGCGTGCACGGCGGCGGTCACCGCCTGCAGGACATCGTCGCGTAGCGGCGAGGCATCGCTATAACGCGGCTCGTCCATCACCTCGACCTCGATCTTCTCACCGACTACTTGCTGCAGCGTGTCGCGCACCGCCTGCGGCGTCACACCCGGGAAGATGCGGCAGTTGACCGTGGCGGTGGCCTGCTGCGGCAGCGCGTTCTCGGCGTGGCCTGCGCGCAGTTGGGTCGCGACGCAGGTGGTGCGGGTGGCGCCGACATAGGCGGGATGCTTCCAGAGTTCATCGGCGGCCGCGGCATCGCGCGGATCGGTTGCGAAGGCGCGCATCGCCGCGCCGAGCGGTCCTGCGGTCGTGGCGCCCATCGCCTTGAAGTAGCCGATCGTGGTTTCCGACCATTCCACCGGGAAGCGGTGCGCCTGCACGGCCTTGAGGGCGTCGGCGAGCTCGTAGATCGCGTTGTCGGCGCGTGGCTGCGAGCTGTGGCCACCCGCGTTGAAGGCGCTGAGCTTGTAGCTGGCGTAGGTCTTCTCGGCGGTCTGGATGTTGTAGGACAGCGCCTTGCCGTCCTTGTCGAGCGTGCCGCCGCCCGCGTCGGTGTTGAGCGCGTACTCCGCATCCACCCAGTCACGCCGCTCGTCGATGAGTTTGCGGGCGGTGGCGCCGGTCGTCTCTTCATCGCCGGTCAGCACCATCACGAGATCGCGCGTCGGCACGAAGCCTTCCTGCTTCAGGCGCGCGAACAGCGCCACCAGCGTGGCGACGCCGTTCTTCACATCGAGCGTGCCGCGGCCGTAGAAGAAGCCGTTCGCTTCTTCGAGCTTGAAGGGGTCGCGCTTCCAGTGTTCTTTGAGCGCTGGGACCACATCGAGATGCGAGAGCAAGAGGATCGGCTTGCGTGCGGTCGTGCCGGCGGGCGGCTGGCCGCGGTAGCGCACGACCAGATAGGCCGTCTCGTCCAGGCGGCCGAGCAGCATGTCCTGCTCGGCGAAGCCTGCCGTGCGGAGCTCGCCCGCGAGGTAGTCGACCAGTTGTGGCGTCTCGTAGCCGGGCGCGATGCTCTTGAAGGCGATGACGCGCTCGAAGATCTCGCGCGCCTTGGCCTGCAGCGGCGTCAGCGTGGCCGAGGCTGTAGGCGTAGCCGGGGGCTCGGCAGCGCCTCCTGTGATCGACGCCAGCAGCGCCAGCAGCGCGGCGGCGGCCTTACATCCGGTGGAGCGCACAGAGCTTGTTGCCGTCAGGGTCCCGGAGGTAGGCGAGATAGAGCTTCATGCCCTTGCCCTCGCGGATGCCCGGCGGATCCTCGACGGCGGTGCCGCCCGCGGCGAGGCCCGCCGCATGCCAGGCCTGCGCTTGCTCGGGGGAGCTCGCCGCGAAGCCGAGCGTCGCGCCGTTGGCGGCAGTGGCCGGCTGACCGTCGATCGGCAGCGAGATCGAGAGCACGCCGGTCGGCGAGCGGTAGAAGATGCGGTGCCCGTCGACCATGGCGGGTTTGACGCCGAGCGTACCGAGCAGCGCGTCGTAGAAGCGCTTGGCGCGCTCGAGATCGTTGGTGCCGATCATGACATGCGAGAACATCGGGTATGGCCTCCTGCGGTCCTTAGGGAGACCGAGTACAACCACATGTCCGCCTGCGGTCAAGTGGCAGGGTCCCTGCGACGGGCGCTTACGCCTCAGGGTATCCTCTGGCGGCTGTCCGCTGCCGGAGACCGGAATGTCCTACCCTCACCTGTTCTCGCCCATCACCCTCGCCGGCGTGACGCTGCCCAACCGCGTGCTGATGGGCTCCATGCACACCGGGCTCGAGGACAAGGTCGCGCACTTCCCGCGTCTTGCGGCCTACTTCGCCGAGCGTGCGCGGGGCGGTGTGGGGCTCATGGTCACGGGCGGGTTCGCGCCGAACATCGAGGGATGGCTCTCACCCTTCGGATCGCGGCTCGCCACGCATCGCGCGGCGCGCGATCACCGCGTGATCACCGAGGCCGTGCACCGCGAAGGCGGCCGCATCGCGCTGCAGATCCTCCACAGCGGGCGCTACGGCTACCAGCCGCTGCTGGTGGCGCCCTCGCGCATCCGCTCGCCCATCACGCCCTTCACGCCCCGCGCGTTGAGTGCCGCGGGTGTCGAGCGCCAGATCCGCGCCTTCGTGCGCTGCGCGACGCTCGCGCGCGAGGCGGGGTACGACGGCGTCGAGGTGATGGGTTCCGAGGGGTACTTCATCAACCAGTTCCTGGTGACGCACACCAACAAGCGCGACGATCGTTGGGGCGGCCCCTACGAGCAGCGCATGCAACTGCCGGTGGAGATCGTCTCGCGGGTGCGCGAGGCGGTCGGCAAAGATTTCATCCTCATCTACCGCATCTCGCTCATCGACCTCGTGCCCGAGGGACAGGACTGGTCCGAAGTCGCGCAGCTCGCCCGCGCCATCGAGGCGGCGGGCGCGTCGATGCTCAATTCCGGCATCGGTTGGCACGAAGCGCGGATCCCCACCATCGCGACCTCGGTGCCGCGCGCCGCCTTCACCTGGCTCGCGCGTAAGCTCAAGGGCGAGGTGTCGATACCGGTCTGTGCCAGCAACCGCATCAACACGCCCGAGATCGCCGAAGCCGTGCTCGCGTCAGGCGATGCCGATTTCGTGTCCATGGCGCGACCGTTGCTCGCGGATTCGGACTTCGTGCGCAAGGCCGCTACCGGTCGTGCAGCCAGCATCAACACCTGCATCGCCTGCAATCAGGCCTGCCTAGATCACACTTTCGGCAACGAGCTGGCATCCTGCCTCGTCAATCCGCGGGCCTGTCACGAGACCGAACTCGTGCTCCGTCCTGCGACGGTGTCGCGCCGCATCGCCGTGGTCGGTGCAGGCCCCGCAGGGCTCGCCGCCGCCACCACGCTCGCCGAGCGCGGCCATGCGGTCACGCTGTTCGAGTCTGCGTCGATGATCGGCGGCCAGTTCAACCTCGCCAAGATCATCCCCGGCAAGGAAGAGTTCGAGGAGACGCTGCGCTATTTCGGCGAACGGTTGCGCGAGACCGGCGTGACGCTGCAGCTCGGCACACGCGCGACCGCCGATATCTTGGTCGCGGGTTCTTTCGATGAAGTGCTGCTCGCGACCGGTGTGGTGCCACGCGATCCGCGGATCCCAGGACAGGACCATCCGAGCGTTGTCAGCTATCTCGAAGTGCTCAACGGTTCACGATCCGTAGGTCGTCGCGTCGCGATCATCGGCGCGGGCGGCATCGGCTTCGATGTCGCTGAGTTCCTCGCGCACGATGGCCCCTCGACCGCGCTCGATCGAGAGGCGTGGCGACGCGAGTGGGGCGTCGGTGATCCGTCGGACGCACGCGGCGGTGTGGCCGGCGTGCGTGCGCAGCCGGCACCGCCCGCGCGCGAGATCATGCTGCTACAGCGAAAAACCGGAAAACCCGGTGCGGGGCTCGGCAAGACCACCGGTTGGATCCACCGCACGGCGCTCAAGATGAAGCGTGTACAGATGGTGGGCGGTGTGCGCTACGACCGCATCGATGATGCCGGGCTGCACATCACGATCGCAGACCAGCCGCAGACGCTCGCGGTGGACACCGTGGTGCTCTGCACCGGTCAGGAGCCGCGCCGCGACCTGCTCGCGCCGCTGCAGGCCGCAGGCCTCAAGGTGCAACTGATCGGCGGCGCCGATGTCGCAGCCGAGCTCGATGCCAAGCGCGCCATCCGGCAAGCCACGCTGCTCGCGCTCTCGCTTTAAGGGGGGGGCGGCTACGGTGAGCGCGGCTGGACGATCGCGTGGCTCACGACCGTGGCGAGCAGGGCGATGCCGAAGGCTGCCGGTACCGTCAGGTGCAGAAGCGCAAGCGAGAGCACGCCGCAGAACACGGCGACAGACCACATGCCGCGGTTCATGCCCCGCAGGAACGAGACCGCGGAAGGGGCGCCCTGCCGCGCGAGGTTGAATCCGGCGGCAGTCGCGCCGACCACCGGGAATAATGCCGCATAG
Source organism: Proteobacteria bacterium UBA964 (assembly GCA_002292945.1). Classification (GTDB taxonomy): domain Bacteria; phylum Pseudomonadota; class Gammaproteobacteria; order Steroidobacterales; family Steroidobacteraceae; genus UBA964. The sequence goes on from DBCG01000126.1 coordinate 11,644, forward strand.
CCGCTCGTCTCGGGTCCGAACCGTGCGCCGAGATGGCTGGTGATGAGGGCCAACGCCGCGCCAGCGAGCATGCGGGAGGGCAGTTCCCAGCGCGATGGCCGTGAGGGCGTGGGATCGGTCGCGGCGGTCGCGGCGGGCGTCGCGAGCTCGGCGCCCATCGCGAGGGGCGCCAAGGCCAGTGCGACCACGGCCGCGAGGGTTGCGATGGGCAGCGTGGCGGGCAACCACGAGAGCGCCGCGACCAGTGCGACCCAGGCGATGAGAGCGACGCCGAGGGCTGACGCCCATCGCAGACGCGGCGCAAGACGGGCCAACACCACGAAGAACGCCATGGTCGCGGCGATCGCCGCCATCGCCCGCTCCGCAGCCAGCGCAGCGAAGGGGGCGCCGTGCTCGATCGCGAGGATCAGCAGGATCGGTCCGGCGACGATCGGGAAGCTGCCAAGCCAACCGGCGGTGCGTTGCCCCCAGCGCCGGCCGGCCAGCGTGACCGCGGCGAGCAAGGTCGGCACCAGCAACAGCTTGAGCGCGAGCATCAGCCCTGCGGAGGCCACGCGCCCTCGAGCTTGAGCAAAGCCGCCTTGCGGTCGACGCCGCCCGCGTAGCCGTTGAGGCGGCCATCGGCGCCGATGGCGCGATGGCAGGGGATGATGATGGAGATCGGGTTGCGCGCGTTGGCCGCGCCCACGGCGCGCGCAGCGCCGGGTTGGCCGAGCAGTGCTGCCATTGCGCCGTAGCTGCGGGTGCTGCCGTACGGGATGTCTTGCAGCGTCTGCCAGACCTGCGACTGGAACGGTGTCCCGGTCGGTCGCAGCGGCAGATCGAAAGTACGTCGCCGTTCCCCAAAGTATTCGTCGAGCTGGCGGCGGGTGTCCTGCAGGACGGCAGTACGGGACGAGGCGGACCAGTCGTCCCCCGGTCGCGGGGCATGGGCGGCGTCCGAGAAATAAAGACCGACCAGCGCATC
>DBCG01000033.1:0-930 GCA_002292945.1 Proteobacteria bacterium UBA964
CCCGCGCGTCCACGAGGTCGCCGAAGCGGCGGCGATCCTACAGTCCTCCGGCGCGCCGGTGAAGGCGGCGGCGCTTGACGCCGTCGCCTACTACAAGCAGTTCGGACGGCAGGTGCGCGAGTTCCACCGCAACTGCGCGGTCACGGCTGACGGGTTCGTCGTCGACGAGCGCTGCTGCTTCGGCAGCGCCGCAGACGCGACGAAGTGTGCGAGGGTGTCCAACCTCCTCGTGTACCGAGCGCGCAAGGCCCTTCGTGCCTTCGATCGGGCGCACCCGTCTCGAGACGCAAGCGTGCTAGCGTGGCTCGAGAGCCGGGCGAAGCGCGCCGAGGAGCTCGGGCACTCGGACGATGAGATCGCCGAGCGCTGGGCGACCCTCTTCGCCCTCGGCATGTACATCGACGACTCCGGCCTCATCTCGATCGACGACCTCGTGTTTGACGTCGACGGTGAGCCGGTGATGCGCGACGGCGTGCAGATGCGGCGCGCGGCGATGCACTTCGAGGTGCTCAAGGCGAGCATGCACGAACTGGGCATCGACACGTGCAAGGAGCAGCCTCCCTCTGAGGATCTCGAGCTCCTCGGCGTGGCGCTCTCGCTCCGGGAGCAGCGCATGAGGCTCGCTCCTGGCAAGCGAGTCAAGTACGCCGCGATGGCGCTTGACGTGGCGCAACGGAAGGTGGTCAAGCGCGAGACGCTGCTCGAGCTGCTCGGCCGCCTCAACTTCGCGGCCACCTTTTACCCCATGGGCCGCCAGTGGCTGCACGCTCCCTGGCGCGCCCTGCGGGCGCAGTACCGCACGGCGAACGGTGACGTCATCGTTACCGCGACGGTCAGGGCGCAGCTGACACGGTGGATCCTCGAGCTCGAGAACCCCGAGCACGAAGGCGTCCCCTTCGGCGCCGCCCGAGCCTTCCCGGGCGCGGCTGA
>DBCG01000033.1:1051-2608 GCA_002292945.1 Proteobacteria bacterium UBA964
GCGCTCATCTGCGACCTCGAGCTAGCGGCGTCGACGTTTGGGCTCGTCGCCCTTGCGCCCGAATCAGGCCGATCCTTCGTGTACTCGTTCACCGACAACGTGAACGCGAAGGCGGCGATGCGGTCGGCCACCCCGAAGACCGAGCTGATGCAGGCGTTCTGCGGTGCTCGTGTCGAGTGGCTTATCGCCAACCGGGTAGCTGAGGCAGCCGAGCGGATCACGTCCGCGGCTAATCTCTGGGCTGACCTCGGGTCCCGAGGCAAGCTCGCCGAGATGCTCGCGCAGGCCCACGCCCTCGGGCTGTCGACACGGCGCGTGCAGGTCCCACCGGGCTGGCGAGAGATGCTGAGCGGCGTCAGCAGGGGCCCTGGGTCCGAGCACGGGACCGAGGGGGACCGTCATACGCCCTCCCCAACCCCGCCGCTCACTCGTGCACCCTCGCCCGCTATCAGGCAAGCAGGCGGCGAGCCTCGCCGCGGCGGCGACGCAGACCGAAGCGAGCCGCTCGGCGCTGCGCAAGGGCTTCATCGACAGGGCGCTGGCGGGCGGGCCGCGGTCTCGCTCAACGGGAGTCCGTTGGTTCGTCAAGTACTGCCTCTACGGCAGGGGCACGCTGCCCTTCACGTCGCTCACGCGCGAGTCGCCTCTGGCGGCGAGGCTCGAGGCGGAGCAGCTGATGATGGACTTCGCCATCTGGCTAGCGATCTGCCGGCCGTCGGGTCGGCCGATCTCAGCCAAGTCGATCTCGAAGTACCTCGGCCAGGTCCGGCTGTGGCACCTCGAGGAGTTCCGGACGGACATCATCGGCGAGCTCGACCTCTCCCAGCTCAAGGCGGTGGTCAAGGGCATCGCACGGTGCATCCAGCAGCCGCCCGCCCTCGATCGCTGGGGCGTGCGGACGCAGGACCTTGCCAAGGCGATCGAGCAGTGTCTTCACCCGCAGTCCCCTACGGATGCCAACTGGGCGGCAGGGCTGACAGCGGCGTTCTGCGGCCTGCTACGCGGCGCCGAGTTCGCCCTCCAGGAGGGCGAGGTGTTCGATCCGAGTCGGCACCTGACGCGCGCGGATGTCAAGTTCTTCGAGAAGGACGGAGTGTGGTACGCGATCATTCGCATGCGCCCGGCGAAGAAGGCCGGCGCTACGAAGACGCTGCCGCTCGTCCTGGGTGGCGGAGGCACGCTGCTCGACCCGGTCGCGGCGCTCAAGCACCTCTTCGAGATCGACCCCGTGCCCGAGGAGCAGATGGCGACGACGCCGCTGTTCCGGCACGGCGGGGCGGCGTTCACGGTGGAGGGAGTACGGGCGATGGTCAAGGCGATGATGGCGAGCATCGGTCTCGACCCGGCCCGCTTCGGGGCTCACTCGCTCCGGATCGGAGGCGCCACGGCCGCGCTGGCGGCAGGGCTCTCCCCGGCGGCGATTAGAGCGGCCGGTCGCTGGGCGAGCGACGTCTACATGCTGTACACGCGGTGCAACATGCAGGCGTCGCAGCGCCTCGCGACGGTGATAGGATCTACGGCGTTCGAAGACCTACAGCGCGGCGTGCACTTCGCGGA
>DBCG01000073.1:0-717 GCA_002292945.1 Proteobacteria bacterium UBA964
CGCACCAAGGGCAGTTTCGAGGATCTTTGGCAGCCGGGATTCACACCGCCGGGTGCGTTCGCGCAGTTGGCCGCCGCCTATGCCGCCAAGCATCGGCTGCCGATGGCCGATCTCAAGCGCGCCATGGCCCATGTGTCGGTCAAGAGCCACGCCAACGCGGTGCACTCCCCGAAGGCGCATCTGCGCAGACCGGTCACCGAAGCGCAGGTGCTCGAAGCCCCGATGATCGCCTGGCCACTCGGCGTGCTCGATTGCTGCGGGGTATCGGACGGCGCGGCTTGTGCGATCGTCACCACCCCGGAGCGCGCACGGGCTCTCGGACGACGCGATGCGGTCGCCATCAAGGCCCTGCAACTCGTCGCCTCCAACGGCTACGAGCTCTCCCACCAAGGCTGGGATGGCGCCCACACGCCGACCACCCGTATGGCGGCGCAGCGTGCGTATGCCGAAGCGGGCATCACCGATCCGCGCCGCGAGCTCTCGTCGATCGAGGTGCACGACTGCTTCTCGATCACCGAACTCGTGCTGATGGAGGACCTCGGTCTCTCGGACGAGGGACGCGCGGCGTTCGACATCCTCGACGGTCGCTTCGATCTCGATGGCGCCACGCCCTGCCAGACCGATGGCGGACTCAAGTGCTTCGGCCATCCGGTCGGCGCCTCGGGCCTGCGCATGGCCTACGAGATCTACAACCAGTTGCTCGGCCGCGCCGGCGGG
>DBCG01000073.1:753-4537 GCA_002292945.1 Proteobacteria bacterium UBA964
GGCGGGCGACAGGTCGCGGGCGCGAGCCTCGGCCTCACACACAACCTGGGCGGCATCCCGAACCGCAATGTCGCGAGCGTCTCGGTGCTCGGACTGCGCTCGCTTTGACCTCCCACTGAATACCCCAAGGAAAGAGAGAACCACCATGGCAGCCGCCGTTCCGCAGCCCACCCTCAGGGACGAGGTGCCCCGCAACTGGGGGTTCACCGACGAACAACTCGCCACCCACCCGCACGCGTTCCGCGACGACCTGCTCGCCGGCAAGACCTGCCTGGTCTCGGGCGGCGGCAGCGGCATCGGTCGCGCGATGGCCTACTTCTTCGCGCGCCTCGGCGCGGAGGTGATGATCTGTGGTCGCCGCGAGGAGCGCCTGCGCGAGACCGCGGACGGTATCCAACGGCATCTCGGCCGCGAGATCGGCGTACGCGCGATGACCATCCGCGACCCGGCGCAGGTCGATGCGCTCATGGACGAGACATTCGATCGCTACGGGAACGTCGACCTGCTCGTGAACAACGGGGGCGGCCAGTTCCCGCAGCCGGCGATCGACTACTCGGTCAAGGGTTGGCACGCGGTGATCGACACCAACCTCAACGGCACCTGGTGGATGATGCAGGCCGCCGCACGCCGCTGGCGCGATCGGGGCGTACCGGGCTCCATCGTCAACATCGTCGCCAATGTCTGGCGCGGCATGCCCCAGGTGGCGCACACCTGCGCCGCACGCGCCGGCGTCATCTATCTCAGCAAGTCGATCGCCATCGAGTGGGCGCCGCTCGGCATCCGCGTCAACTGCGTCTCGCCGGGTTCGATCGCCACCGAAGGTCTGAATGTCTACCCGCCGGGCGCCGCCGAGCGTTTCGGCGATGCCAACCCGCTACGCCAGCTCGGTGACGCCTACGACATCGCGCAATCGGTGCTGCATGTCGGCGCCCCCGTGACCGGCAAGTTCATCACCGGTGAAGTGTTGGTGGTCGACGGCGGCAACCAGCTCTGGGGTGATGTCTGGCCGGGCAACATCCCGGAATGGTTCAAGGTGCCCAACCGCTAGACCCCCATCGTCCAGTCCGCGCTCTAAGGAGATATCGCCATGGTCGACACACCCTTCACCCGTACGCCGCGTGAGCAGCTCCCCCCGCAGATCGCACCGGCCTGGGACATGTTGAACAAGCTCACCGGAGAGCCCACATTCATCGAGGTCTTCGCCCAGGCGCCTCATCTCTTGGAGCTCGTGATGAACGAGTTCTACATGAAGGTCTTCTTCGGCGGCGTGGTCGATCAACGCCACAAACAGCTCGTGAGGCTGCGTCTGTCCATCGTCCACGGCTGCAGGACCTGCAACAAGCAGAATGTGCCGGGAGCGCTCGAGGCGGGGTTCTCGCAGAGGCAGGTCGACGCCCTGATCGCAGGGACCGCTGACGGCACCCTGTTCACGGCAGCGGAGCTCGCCGTGCTCGAGTACGCCGACCAGATGGTGCTGACCAACATGAACGGCTCGGTGTCACCCGAGCTGTTCGCACGCCTGCGTCAGCACTTCGACGAGGCGGCGATCCTCGAACTTGGGGTGGTGATGGCGATCATCGGCGGCATGGCCAAGCTGTCGTTCCTGCTCGGCGTCGTCGAGAAAGAGGACTACTGCCCGTTCGTGCCGAGCGACGCCGCCTGAGCGATCGCTGCTGAGCGGCGCCGGGTCCAGCAGGATCCGCGACCCAAAAAAAAGGCCGGCTTTCGCCGGCCTCTTTTTTTGCGGTCTCCCGCGGGGCGATCACTCGCCGCTGAAGTTGATCCCGAACTCGATGCCGTAGGTGCGCGGAGCACCCCACTGCGAGTGGGTCCACAGCGTGGCAACCGACTGGCTGGCGACGCGATAGCGCTCGTCGCTCAGGTTCTTGCCGTACGCCCGGACGAAGAACCGATCGTCACCGTCGGTGTAGGTCACCGAGGCGTTGAGCAGCGTCTTCGAATCGAGGTAAGCGTCGTACTGACGGCCCGCCGCCGAGATGTAGAAGAGGTTCGCGTCCTCGTAGTACACCTCGCCGGTGATGTCGAGCGTGCCAGAGGCGATGCCCATCTCGTAGGTACCGGAGATCGCACCGCTCGTCTCAGGCGCACGCGGCACCGGCAGTCCGGTGAAGTCCGCGCTGAACGCCCGGATCGCGCCGCCGCTCACCGGGTCGTTGAGGCCCGGCTGGTTGATCACGAAGCTCTTGTAGGTCGCATCGAGGTACGCAGCCTGGGCGCGGATCCGGAAGTTGTCCGTGAGCAGCGCCTGCAGCTCGAGCTCGACGCCCTTCGATTCCACTTCGGCGGCGTTGTAGAACACCGTTTCCTGGAACTCGGCGCCGCCCTTCGTGGTGATGATGTTCACCGCACGCTGCGCGTCGTCGTACTGCGTCAGGAACACCGTCGGGTTGAAGCGCAGTCGACCGCTCTCGCTCTCGAACTTGAGCCCGAGCTCGTAGTTCGTCGCGTACTCCGGGTCCACCGGACGGGTGAGCTCCGCGACCATCAGACCGCTGGTGCCGGTCTGGTCGTTGTAGCCGCCCGCCTTGTAGCCGCGCGAGACCGTGAGGTAGCTGAACAGCGTGTCGTTGATCTCGTACGAACCGGTCAGTCGCCAGCTCGGCTCGCTCCACGAACGCTTCAGGTTGCCGAAGCCCGGGGTCGAGTCGTTGACGATGATGCCGCCCGGATAGCGGACGAAATCACCGGCGGCGAGCGGGCTGCCGACCAGCGCAGCCGTCAGGCCCGGGTTGCGCGGATCGAGCTGACCGAAGCCGACCTGCGTGCGGCCCGCCCAGCTGCGCTCGTCGCGCGTGTAGCGGAAGCCGCCGCCGATCGAGAGCTTGTCGGTGAGGTCGTAGGTGGCATCGACATAGCCGGCCAACGAGTCCGAGTCCTGCTGGTTGCAGAGGACCTGCGGCGTGTTGTTGTTGAACTGCGCCGGCAGACCGAGCGAAGCGAACGGCAACGCGAGGTCGATGAAGCCGAGCAGCTGCACGACGCAGAACTTCGCGTCGTTGGTCTGCTGGAAGGCACCGATGACATAGTTGAGCGGGCCGTCCGAGTTCGAAGCGAGGCGTGCCTCGAACTGGGTCGTCTCGCGGTCGGTGTCACGCGTGGCATCGAACAGCGACAGCGGCTGGTTGGTGACGGAGTTCACCGGCGCGGCACCCGTGTAGGTGTTCGGCAGGTGTTCCTTCTGATCGCGCTTGCCGGCCACGAAGAACGCCGTGTGACCGCCGAGGTCCCACTCCGCGTTCAGGTAGATGCCGTCGACGTCGACACGCTGACCCTTGCCCATCTCGAGCAACGAATCGTTGCGCTCGGTCGAGCCCATCTTGTCGAGCGGATCGCCCGTCGGGCGGGTGAAGCCGAGCGCGTTCCAGAGATACGGACCACCGACCGGGGTGTCGTTGAACGCGGGGACCGCATCCGACCGGTCCTGCATTTTCTCGAACTGCAGCATCACGGTCAGGTCTTCGGTGGCGTTCCACTGCGCCTTGATGCGACCATTGAAGATGTCATCGCCGCCCGTGCGCTTGCCCGTGCCGCTGCCGGTCTGGCCGGTGATGCCGGGGATGGTGAACGGCGCGGCGGTGCCGCCGAAGAAGTTGGCGGTGTTGATCGGCCCATAGGTCGCGCCGAGCTTGTAGTAGCCGTCGGACTTCGCGATGGCGCCGACCAGGCGGACCGCGAGGACGTCCTCGACGATGGGCACATCGAGCGAACCCTGCACGCGGGTCGCGTTGAAGCTGCCGTAACCGAGGCGCAGCTGCGCGCCGAA
>DBCG01000073.1:4652-5322 GCA_002292945.1 Proteobacteria bacterium UBA964
AGCACTTCGACGCGCTCGATGTCGAAGGTGTCGAGCAGCTGGGTCTGCACGCTCGGCATGACGAAGTCATCGACCTGAACGCCGACCGGCGAGTCCTGGTAGACGATGATGTCGGTGAGGCCCACACCGCGCATCGCGAACGACGCGGCGTTGAACGCCGTGACGCGAGCGGCGGAGAAGCCGGGGATCGCGGAGGCGAGTCCCGAGATGTCTTTGGCGACCATGCGGTCGATGTCGTTCGAGGTGACGGCCGAGACCGACACCGGGGTCCGCTGCAGGTCCGTCTCGCTCGCACGCCGGGTGGCGGTGACGGTCACCTCTTCCAGCTTCGCTTCCTGCGCGGCAGCCGTTTGAGCTGCGGCTGAAACTGCGGCGCTAGCCAGCAGCGCCAGGCGAACGGCCCGAGAGATCGATCGTCGTTTGTCGTTGGTCATGAAAACCTCCACCCAATTGGGTCAACCCAGAAATTGAATCGAATCTAAACTGCGCCGCGGCCTCAGAGCCCGCGACACTTGACGTAAGTGTGGTACGACCGGAGAAACAAATCAATCAGTCCTGATTTTTTCGCAAGACCAGCGGGATTCTGCACTTTCATGCCTACTCTAACCCGAGCAGCCCGTGCCAGCGCAGCCGATTGTCGTAAAAGAACGACAACAAACCCCTCCCCCTT
>DBCG01000127.1:0-193 GCA_002292945.1 Proteobacteria bacterium UBA964
CGGCGGCGGGGGGGCGGGGTTGTTGATCGTGATGTTTCCGCCGCTGCCCGGCGAGGCGATCTCCTCGGCGCCGCAGCCGGCGAGCACCGCCACAGAGGCGGCGAGGAAGAACAGATTACGAGTGGTGGACGAACCGTTCATGGGCTACTCCGTGGGGACCTGTCAATGCCGGGCCGCGTCGCTGCGGCGTGTC
>DBCG01000127.1:261-15020 GCA_002292945.1 Proteobacteria bacterium UBA964
CCTGCCACGGCCGCCAATTTAATTCCCGGTTGTGTCTGGGGCGTGACACGGGTGTGACATTCCGATGACAGCCCGATCACGCGTCGCGCCAGCCGTCCCACGCCCTTAAAAAGAGCTTCGCCGAGATGCGAACGCCGGGCATAAAATCGGCCCATGAGCACCGCCGACATGGACCCTGCCCAGCAGGAGACCCCCGAACTGCACCGTTGGGTGATCGCGCAGACCGAGGCGGGGCACGCGCCGGATGCGTTGCTCGCACAATTGATCGGTCGCGGTTGGCCGGAGGATCGGGCGGTCGCCGTGTTGACGCGCGCGCTCGAGACACGCCTCGCCCAGTTGCGCGCCAAAGATCAGATGCACGCCAAAGATCCGTCCTTTTCGGAACACCCCGCCGGTGACGGGGCTCCTTCTGTGTTGCAGGTGCCGCAACCCTTCGGTCTGACCGCGCCGCCTGTCGTGCGAGCGCTCGACCGCGAGGTCAAAGTGCTCTTCACCCTGCCCCATCCACGGGTGATCCTGTTCGGTGGATTGTTGAGCAACACGGAATGCGACGAATTGGTCACCCTGTCACGCAGCCGCATGAGCGCTTCGCAGGTGGTCGACACCGACACCGGCGGGGAGACGGCCCACGAGGGGCGCACCAGCTCAGGGTTCGGCTTCGCACGCGCTGCGACGCCGCTCATCGATCGTATCGAGCGCCGCATCGCCGCCTTGCTCAAGTGGCCGCTCGACCAAGGCGAAGGTCTGCAGATCCTGCGCTACCGGGTGGGCCAGGAATACCGACCGCACTACGACTACATGGACCCGGCGCTACCGGGAGCGCCGGCCTTCCTTGCCCGCGGCGGGCAGCGCGTCGCCTCGCTCGTGATGTACCTGAACACGCCGCTCGAGGGCGGCGCCACGAATTTCCCGGATGTCGGTCTCGAGGTCGCCGCCAACAAGGGCAACGCGGTGTTCTTCAGCTATGACCGGCCCCACCCCGGGACGAAGTCCCTGCATGGCGGCATGCCGGTGCTGAAAGGCGAGAAATGGGTGGCGACCAAGTGGCTGCGTATCGCACCGCACACCTGATCCGTCTCGGCTCAGACCTCAGCCGAAGCGCCCCGTGATGTAGTCCTCGGTGAGCTTCGCCTGCGGGTTGGTGAAGATCTTCTTGGTCTCGCCCACCTCGATCAGGTCACCGAGGTGGAAGTACGCCGTACGCTGAGACACCCGCGCCGCTTGCTGCATCGAGTGCGTGACGATGCAGATCGCATAGCTCTCGCGCAGTTCGTCGATCAGGTCCTCGATGCGCGCCGTGGCGATCGGGTCGAGCGCCGAACAGGGCTCATCCATGAGGATCACATCCGGGTTCACCGCGATGGTGCGCGCGATGCAGAGGCGCTGCTGCTGACCGCCCGAGAGGCTGGTGCCGGGTTGGTTGAGGCGGTCTTTGACCTCCTCCCAGAGACCCGCGCGGCGCAAGCTGGTGTTGACGATCTCATCGAGCTCGCCGCGGTCGGCGGCCAGTCCGTGGATACGCGGGCCGTAGGCGACGTTCTCGTAGATCGATTTCGGGAAGGGGTTGGGCTTCTGGAAGACCATGCCGACCCGGGCCCGCAGCTGCACGACATCCTGCTTGCGGTCGTGGATGTCCTGCCCATCGAGCATGATGCTGCCGGTCACCCGCGCGCTCTCGATGGTGTCGTTCATGCGGTTCAGGCAGCGAAGGAAGGTCGACTTGCCGCAACCGGAGGGCCCGATCATGGCCAGCACCTCGCTGCGACCGACATCGATGTCGACATGCTTGATGGCGTGCTTGTCGCCGTAATGGACGTTGACATCGCGGCATGCGAACACCGGGTTCTCGGTGGTCACCGTACCGATGGTCCGAGTGGACCCGGCGATGGGTGGGGAGGGTGAGGTTTCAGGCATATCGGTCACCAACGCTTCTCGAATTTGCTGCGCAGCACGACCGCCGCGGCATTCATGACGATCAGGAACAGCAACAGTACGATGATCGCGCCGGAGGTGCGCTCCACGAACCCGCGCTCGGGCAGGTCGGACCAGAGGAATACCTGCACCGGCAGCACGGTCGAGGGATCGAGCACCCCGGCGGGGACCTCGACGATGAAGGCTACCATCCCGATCATCAGCAACGGTGCGCTCTCGCCGAGCGCGCGCGCCATGCCGATGATGGCGCCGGTCAGCACCCCGGGCATCGCGAGCGGCAGCACATGGTGCACGACCGTCTGCCAGCGCGACGCGCCGATGCCGAGCGCGGCCTCGCGGATGGAGGGTGGCACCGCCTTCAAGGCAGCCCGCGAGGCGATGATGATCGTGGGCAGCGTGAGCAGCGTGAGCACCAGACCGCCGACCAAGGGCGCCGAGCGCGGCAGACCGAAGAAACTGATGAACATCGCGAGACCGAGCAGGCCGAAGACGATGGACGGCACCGCGGCGAGGTTGTTGATGTTGACCTCGATGAGGTCGGTGATCCGGTTGCGGGGCGCGAACTCCTCGAGGTACACCGCCGCGCCGACGCCGATCGGGAACGACAGCAGCAGCGTGATCAAGAGCGTCAGGAACGATCCGACGACGGCGCCCCGTACGCCCGCCTGCTCCGGATCGCGCGAATCGCCGTTGCTGAAGAACGCGGAGTTGAACCGCAGCTTGAGCGCATTCTGCGACTTCAAGGCATCGATCTGGCCGAGCTGCGTATCGGACAGACGACGCTCTTCCTCGGGGGCGGATCGCGACACCTTGCCCTTCAGGAACATGTCGACGGTATCGTCGGCCAGCACCCAAAGCCGCTCGCGCTGACCGATGAGGCCAGGATCGGCGGTCACCCGTCGCTGCAGTTCGACCGACGCGGCGCTGCTGGCGATGCCGTACAACTCGCGCAATGCCGGTCGACCCTCCACCGTCGGGAAGCGCTCACGCAGCGAAGCGCGCACCAAGGACTGGTAGTCCGCGACCACCAGATCGTCCGGGTCGCGGTTGCCCGCGGGATCGATGATCTCCGGGTCATAGAAGACATCGATCTGGACATACGCCTGGCGCAGCGCGGACAGACCCTGCGCGAAGACCGTCCCGAACAGGAAAAGCACGAACGCGATGCCGACGGCGATCGCCGCCATCCCGTAGGCACGGAACCGTCGCTCGGCGCGATAGCGCCGCGAGAGCCCGGCACGCACCCTCTCCTGCGTCTCGGCGGCGGTGCGCATCCGGCGGCTACTCGTACTGTTCACGGTACTTCCTGACGACATAGAGGGCGATGACGTTGAGCAGCAGCGTGACGAGGAACAGCATCAGTCCGAGCGCGAACGCCGCCAGCGTCTTCGGGCTGTCGAACTCCTGGTCCCCGACCAGCAGCGTGACGATCTGGACCGTGACCGTCGTGACCGCTTCGAGCGGGTTGAGGGTGAGGTTGGCCGCGAGCCCCGCGGCCATCACCACGATCATGGTCTCGCCGATGGCGCGCGACACCGCGAGCAGGATTCCGCCGACGATCCCCGGCAGCGCGGCGCGCAGCACCACTTGACGCACGGTCTCCGACCGCGTCGCACCCAGCGCATAGGCGCCGTCCCGCAAGCTCTGCGGCACGGCGGTGATCATGTCGTCGGCGAGCGAGGAGACGAACGGGATGATCATGATGCCCATCACGAGACCGGCCGCGAGCGCGCTCTCGCCCGCCACGGACAGGCCGAGGGCCTCACCGACGGTCCGCAGCATCGGTCCGACGGTGGTCACGGCGAAGAACCCGTAGACGACCGTCGGCACGCCCGCGAGCACCTCGAGCAGCGGCTTGACGACGCGACGCAGGCGCGGCGCCGCATACTCGGCGAGGTAGATCGCCGAGAAAAGCCCGAGCGGCACCGCGACCACCATGGCGACCAGCGAGATCAGCAGGGTTCCGACGAACAGCGGGACCGCACCGAACGCACCGGAGGAGCCGACCTGGTCGGCACGGATCGCGGTCTGCGGACTCCAGTTGGTGCCGAAGAGGAAATCCGTGATCGGCACCGTACCGAAGAAACGCCCGGCCTCGAACACGATCGAGAGGACGATGCCGAGGGTGGTGAGGACGGCCACGGCCGAACAGGCGAACAACGCCCACTCGATCATGCGCTCGTACTCGTTGCGCGCGCGCAGCTCGGGACGGATGCGGCGCCGCGCCCAGAGCAGCGCCACCACGCCGATGCCCAACGCGACACCGGCGAGCGAGAGATGGGCGACATGCTGCAAGCGCAGGAAATCGCTGGCCGCTTGCCTGACGGGATCGGACACCATCGAAGCGGGGACATTGCCGGCGACCACGTTGCGAAGGTCGTTGAGCAGCAGGCCCAGTTGATCGGCCGGCAGTGACTGCTGCTCGGCCGGCATGTTCGACAACACCAACCGGGTGAGCACCGAGTCCTGGAAACCGACCCAGACGCCGAAAACCGCCAACGCCGGCAACACGCACCAGAACGCCGTCAGCAGCCCGTAGTGTCCGGGCAAAGAGTGCAGTGAGCGGGTGTGGCGCGGACCGCCCGCCACCGCGATGGAACGCGCCTTCCCGATCTGGAAGGCCAGCACCGCGAGCGCCACGATCAGCACCAAGACAATCGACGGACTCATCAAGACTCCCGGACGGAGGCGACCGGGGACGGCCGCGGCCGATATTTTATCCCGGCGGACACCCCGCCACAGGCTCCGTCACGGAAAATTCATGGGACCCTGCCGGGTCACGGGCCGGACCCGGTCAGTATGTCCAGTTCAGGTCGACCTGCAGGCGGTCGTAGCCCCGATCCTTGCCCGAGGAGCCGGGCGGGACGGTGATCGCCGCCGGCACATCGATGTTGGTCTGGTTCATCATGTAGCTCAGGTTGAACCGCCAGTTGCGCGACAGCTGGTAGGCCGCCCGGAAGGCGCTGCCGCTGCCGTCGGTGTTGCCGGCCGCAAAATCCGAGTCGATCCATTGAGCGAACAACGCGTCCTTCTCGACCTTCTGGTAGAGGTACCCGACCTCCCAGCTGCCGGGCAGGTTGGCGTTGGCGCGACCGTAGTTGAAGCCGAACGAGTACGCCGTGTCGAGGCCCGCCGGAACATTGGAGGACGGCGTCGAAGAGGTCACACCGAAGTCGGCCTTCAGGTTGCGGGCGAGGTTCGCATAGAGCGTCAGCGGCTGCGACCCGACGTTGAACTGGTACTCGCCCAGCAGCTCCACGATGTCATAGTCGTTCGCCAGGCAGGGCGATACCACGCCCACCGAGCTGTACACCGCGCGGCGGCACACCGCCGCGCTGGTGGTCGTGGTGTTGCCGTAGGCGCCAAGGCCGGCCGCGCCGGCGCCCGCCCCCTGGAAGGGGTTGTAGCCCTGCACGGCACCGTGATCGTAGTAGGACAGCGCGAGGAGCTTGCGCGAGCCGTCCGACGCCGCCGCGCGCCAGCCCGCCTGAGCGCCGACCATGGAGGAGTCGGCGAAGCTCGAGCGCTCTGAGAGTCCCGCGTAGAACACGCTGCCGAAGAAACCCGTGGTGCCCTGCTGCCAGGCAGCGGCCAGGCCCTCAGGGTTGACGTCGTTGTCGAAGAAATACGACTGCACGCGCACCCAGGGGTACTTCATCTTGCCGGCCGACAGCTTCCACGTGTCGGTGGGTGACCACTCGACATACGCCAGATCGAGATCGAGCGCCTTGCGGGAGTTGGCGTCCGTCATCGTCTGGTTCGAAGAACGCGCATCAGCGCCTTCGGTGCTCGCGAACTGGATCTCGACGCGGGTGTTGTCGTTCACCCGCGCCATCGCACCGGCGCGTAGCCGATAACGGCTACGGTTGCGATCGACCGGATTGAACTCCTGCTGGATGGTCTCGTTGCGCACCCGTAGGTCGCCTTTCCATTGCCAGCGCGCAAGCCAGCCGGACGAGGCGCTCTCGCCCACCGCGCGCGCCAGGTTGTCCGAACCGCGATCCACCGAATCCTGCAATTCGGTGTTGATGGCGGTCTGTTCGGTGCGCTGCTCGGCCTGGGCGGCCTCGAGCTGCGCCAGCCGCTCCTGAAGCGCCTGCAGCTGCGCACGCAGCGCGGCGAGGTCTTCGGCCGACACCGTGACTTGACCGGCGGGTACCGCGGCAACCGGGGCGGCCTGCGCGAGGCAAGCCGTCCCCGTGGTCGCCGCGATCACCGCGACGACCCTGACGAATCGATGGGTCATGGAAACCGTCCTGTCCGCTAGGGACTTAGGGTCAGCAACTCAGGGTGCGAAGTTCTTGAGCGACTTGACGTCGGCACGGGTGCGCGCGAGGTCGGACTTCGGCTGCGCCACGAGGCCGCGGTCCGAAAGATAGCCCTCTTCGCCCAGTGCCTTGTCGCTCACATACTCGTTGACGAACTCCTGGAGGCCCGGGATCACGCCGATGTGCGCCTTCTTCACATAGATGAAGAGCGGGCGGGACGCCGGGAACTTGCCCGAAGCGATGGTCTCGTAAGTGGGCTCCACGCCGTCGATCTTCGAGCCGCGCAGCTTGTCCATGTTCTCCTCGAGGAAGGAGAACCCGAAGATGCCGACGGCGTTTCGGTTGGCCTCGATCTTCTGCACGATGAGGTTGTCGTTCTCGCCGGCCTCGACGAAGGCGCCGTCCTCGCGCAGCGTGTGGCAGAGGCGCTTGAAGCGCTTCTCGTCCTGACCGCGCAGCGTGTTGAGCCACGGGTAGGTGCGGCAGCCCGCTTCCATGTAGAGCTCGTTGAAGGAGTCGCGCGTGCCCGAGGTCGGCGGCGGGCCGAGCACCTCGATCTTGGTCGCGGGCAGCGACTTGTCGATCTGGTTCCAGCTCGTGTACGGGTTCGCGATCAGCGTGGTCGGGTTGGCCGGGTCCGGGACCTGCTTCGCGAGCGCCAGGTAGACCTGCTTGCGGGTCAGGTTCATCACCGGGCCACGCTTGCTCTCGGAGAGCGTCAGGCCGTCGTAGCCCACGCGCACCTCGAGGATATCGCGCACGCCGTTCTTGCGGCAGGTGTCGAACTCCGAGGCGTTCATGCGGCGCGACGCGTTCACCACATCCGCATGCTGCGGACCGACCCCGTTGCAGAACAGCTTGATGCCGCCGCCCGTGCCCGTGCTTTCGACCTTCGGCGTCTTGAAACGCCCCTGTCGGCCGAACTTCTCGGCGACCGTAGTGGTGAAGGGGTAGACGGTCGAGGAACCGACCACGTTGATGAAATCGCGGGCCGACTGAGCCGGGGCGACCGGAGAGAGGGCCGCGACGATCGCGGCCGAGGCAGCGACGGTGGCGAAGATTCTTGCGCGGATCGACTGGGACATCTGATGACTCCTGCGGTATGCGGAAAAGATATGACAGATAGATGACATTTTCATGACAGCTGTAACAATCGTCCCCGGTCCGCTTGAAAACCCTTGCGTGGCCGGGGGTTGGAACCTATAAGGAGGCACCATGACGGATGCCCTCGAACTCACCCGCGCGCTGATCGCCTGCCCTTCCGTGACACCGGCCGACGCCGGCTGTCAGGCCTTGATGACCGAGCGATTGGCTGCGAGCGGCTTCCGGATCGAGACCCTGCAATTCGGCAGCGTGACCAATCTCTGGGCGCGCCGTGGCGATGCCGGCCCCGTGCTGTGCTTCGCCGGGCACACCGATGTCGTGCCTACCGGTCCGCTCGAGGAGTGGCGTAGCGACCCGTTCACGCCGGTCATCCGCGACGGGATCCTCTACGGTCGAGGCGCAGCGGACATGAAGAGCGGCCTCGCGGCCATGGTCACGGCGACCGAGGAGTTCGTCGCGGCCCACCCGGATCATCGCGGTTCGATCGCCTTCCTCATCACGAGCGATGAAGAAGGACCGTCGGTGGATGGCACCAAGCGCGTGGTCGAAGCGCTCAAGGCGCGTGGCGAGACCATCGACTGGTGCATCGTCGGCGAACCCTCGAGCGGCCAGCGCGTGGGCGACACGATCAAGATCGGCCGGCGCGGCTCGCTCTCCGGGCGGCTCACCGTGCACGGCGTACAGGGCCATGTCGCCTACCCTCAACTCGCCGAGAACCCCGTTCATACGCTCGCGCCGGCGCTCGCCGAGCTCACAGCGCGCACGTGGGACGCGGGAGACGCGTTCTTCCAGCCGACCACCTTCCAGATCTCGAACCTCAACGCGGGCACCGGCGCACCCAATGTGATCCCCGGGGAACTCAAGGCGCGCTTCAACCTGCGCTACTCCCCGGTGCAGACGGTCGAGGCCCTCAAAAAGACCGTCGAGGACATCCTGTCGCGCCACGGCGTGCGCCACACGATCGAGTGGTACGTGTCGGGCGAACCGTTCTACACACCGCCCGGCGAACTCTCGCAGGCCGCAGTCGACGCGATCTCGGCGGTGACCGGCGCAGCACCCCAGCTCTCGACCGGCGGCGGCACCTCCGACGGCCGCTTCATCGCACCGCTCGGCGCACAGGTCGTGGAACTCGGCGTGACCAACGCCACCATCCACAAGGTCAACGAGTGCGTGCGCATCGAAGAGATCGGCCTGCTTCACCGCATGTACCGCGGCGTGCTCGATCGGCTGCTCGCCTAGGGCAGCAGCGCGAAGCTGCCGACCGCAAGCGCAGCACCTAGCAACGCGCCGACCAGCACATCCGACGGATAATGAAGGCCGAGCACCACGCGAGAGGCGGCCACCATCAGCGTGAACGGCACCAGCACCCAGGCGAGCACCGGCACGAAGCCCGTCGCGACGATGGTGAACGCCACGGCATGCAGCGTGTGCCCGGACGGGAAACTGTAGCGGTCGAGCGGCGGCATGGCGCACTCGATGCCCACCAGCCCGACGAACGGCCGCTCGCGCACCAAGGTGCGCTTGAGGAATTTGTACAACACGAGACCGACCGCGCCGACCAGCAACATGTGGGAGGCCGCGCGCAGCCCCTGCGTCCATCCCAACCACAGCGGCATCATCGCCATGAGGGCGTACCAGACCAGCCCGTCGCCGAGCCGGCTGACACCGCAGAAAAGCGCTCGGACCATGCGCCGACGCGCGGCGGCGTTGGCGAGCATGCACAACTGCCGCTCCGCCTGATCCGCACGCAAAAATAGAGCGGCGGCGTTCATGCTGCGGGTACCGAGCGCGGCGGCGCATCGGAGTGGATGACGCCCTCATACAAGCGCACCAACCGCTCGGCCATGACACGCGAGGCCCAACGCGCCGCATCCTCACGCGCCCGACCCGAGAGCTCCTCTCGATGCCGCGGATCACGCAACACCCCAGCGACGGCGTCGGCGAAGGGACCGACCTCTTCCGGCACCACGACGGCGCCACCCGCCCCGCTGAGCACATCCACCGTGCCCATCACTGCGGTGGAGACGACCGGCGTGCCCTGCGCCATCGCCTCGAGCAGCACGAGCCCCTGGGTCTCGGTGCGCGAGGCGAACACGAACGCATCGGCGGCCCGGTAGCAATCGAGCAGACCGCGGGTCCTCTCGAGGTAGCCGATGAAAAGCGTGTGGGCTTCGAGCCCGAGCCGCGCGACGAGCGCGCGCAGATGTTGCTCGGCCGGCCCCTCCCCTGCGATGACCATCAGGACATCCGGCACCCTGCGCCGCAGTTCCACCAGCATCTGCAGCAGGAAGTCGATGTTCTTCTCGTGGGCCACACGGCCGACAAAAGTGACCAACGGCCGCTGCGCGGGGATACCGAATTGGGCGCGGAACGCGGCGCCGTTGCCGGCTCCGAAGGCTGCAGGCGGCAAACCGGTCGGCAGCACTTCGATGGGTGTCTTGACGCCGTAATCGCGCAGCGCGTCCGCCATCTGTCGCGAGGGCGAGATCACGGCCTGCACGGCACCGCACTGCGACACGGTCATGCGGCGCGCCAGCGAACGCGTGAGCGCTGCCGGGATCCCCGGAACGTAGTGGTGCAGGTAATGCTCAAAATAAGTGTGGTAGGTCTCGACCACCGGGCAGCCGAGGCGGCGGGCCAACCGCAATCCCGCGTAGTGCGCGACGAAGGGCGTCTGGATGTGCACCACATCGACATCCTCGGGGCGCAGCGACTGCGCCCAACGCATGAGCGGACCCCACTTGAGGAGGCGGTCTTCGGGGTCGCGGGGCACGCCGCGTGATTCGATGCGGACCGTATCGATCGGATCGGTCACTGCGGGCGCTACGGGCGCTACGACGGCGGCCGACGGATACCGCGGCGCCACCAATGTGACTTGGTGGCCGAGGGCCTGCAGGTCGGAGCGGTACGTCTGGATCGAGGTCGAGACGCCGTTCACCCGAGGGAAGAACACATCAGACAACATCAGTATCCGCATGGCCTTACGATAAAGACTTCCTGTTACAGCTTGATTGCGTAGCGGTCATCCGCAGCACCCCGTCCAAAGGTTTCGGCGCCTTTGTGCTCCCGGCCACCGGCAACATCCGACCGACCACCTCACGCAAGCCACCGTCGTCCGCGAACAGGAACCGGGTGGTCGGCACAAAAGGTTTGGCCAGCGCCGAGGACGCCTCGAGCGACACGCGTGTCCCTGCGCCCTCAGCCGCCCCGCGCGCGACAAAACCGAGTGTGGTGCCGCGATCGGCGAGCAGATACTGGAAGGTGACCGACCGTCCGGCCCGCAGGTCCGACAACCGGGACTGCAGGAAGAACACCAACTCAGGCCCAGCGAGCAAGGTGCCTCGCCCGCTGAGCCGAGTCGGGGTTCGGGCTGACGGGCTGCCATCGGTGATCGTCACGACATCACCGCGACGCTCAGCCCGAAGATCCTGGCCGATGTTGGCGCGCTGCAAGCGATATCGGACCCAACGGCCCTCGGCGAGTTCGACTTCCTCGGACGCCGCCAGCGTCCCGTCTGGATGCCGCCATTCCGTCGACAACCGCTCCCCACAGCGTGATGCGTTGACGAGGTAGCGGCCCGAGGCATCCGCCCCGTCGCTGCGGATCACCGCCTCGCCCCGACCTCCACCGGAAGGGACCGCAGCGATGACCACCGCGGACGAAGCGAAGAAGACCAGCAGCGCGGCCGCTGAAAACCCATCTAGTCGCATCTCAGGCCGCGAGTTCGACGGCCGACGGCGTTGCGGCTTGGCCTACCCGCCCTTGCATGCGCGACCAATCCCAGATCGCGAGACGACCGTTGCGATCCTCCACGAGGGCGGTGCAGCTCTCGACCCAATCGCCGTCGTTGCAATAGAGCACGCCATCGATGCGCGAGATCTCCGCACGGTGGATGTGGCCGCAGACCACGCCATCGGCGCCACGCCGCCGCGCCTCGCGCGCGACCGCCTGCTCGAAGCTCGAGATGTAGTTCACCGCGTTCTTCACCTTGTGCTTCAGGTACCCGGCGAGCGACCAGTACTCGTAGCCGAAGGCGCGCCGCACCTTGTTGAAGTACAGATTCATGTCTAGGGAGAAATCGTAGGCGCGCGAACCGAGCGCCGCGAGCCAGGGGCTGCACTTCACCACGCTGTCGAACTCATCGCCATGCAGCACCAGCAGCCGCTCGCCCTGCGCGGTCTCGTGGATGCAGTCCTTCAGGATCTCGAGGTTGCCGAAGCCGAATCCGCCGAACTCGCGGAGATCTTCGTCGTGGTTGCCAGGCACATAGACCACGCGAGTGCCGTGCTTGGCCTTGCCAAGCAGCGTGCGCAGCACGTTGTTGTGTTCCTGTGGCCAATAGAAGGTGCGGCGCAGCGCCCAGAAGTCGACGATGTCACCGACGAGATAGAGGTTGTCGCATTGGACGCTGCGGAGGAAATCGAGCAGCGCGGCCGCGTTGCAGCCGCGGGTGCCGAGGTGGATGTCCGAGATGAATACGCTGCGGACGGCGTGGCACGGGATGTCGGCGGTCAAGAGGTTCCCCGGATCGGCCTAAGCTGGCGCGACTTTGGAGAATGACCGTGACGCTATGGTTTCGGAGCGGTTAAGTTTTCGAGACGCGGCGCTGCACGCAGGTTCGCCCAAGCGCCGAAGGCGCCAAGCCCGATGACCGCCATCAGCACCCACGCGGGCATGGAAAGCCCGAGCAGCGCCCAGTCGATCTTCTGGCATTCGCCGGCACCGGTGAGGACCTTCGTGATGACGGTCATCAACGGGAACACCTCCACCATGTAATCGAGGCTCGCGCCGCACGACGGCACGGACCCGGCGGGCAAGCTCTGGATGTAGACATGGCGTCCCGCGACGTAGGCCGGGAACGCCGCAGCGAGCAGGATCAGAACGCCATAGGCGCGGGCACCGCGCGGATTCCCGCTGCGGCCCGCGGGATCGTGCAGCGCAGCGACCAGGAACACCACACCGAGGATCGCGACGCCGACGCGTTGGAACATGCAGAGCGGACAGGGTTCGAAGCCGAGCACCCGCTCGGCGTAGAGCGCGTAAGCCATCATCGCCGAGCATGCGGCGAACCCGGCGAGGTTGGCGCCGCGCCGGGTCGCGAAGAACGCCGGGATCACGGCTGGGTGCCGACCTTCAGCGCGTGCTCGACATCTTCGATGCGGATGTGACGGACGTCCTTGCCGTGCACCATGTAGATCACGTATTCGCAGATGTTCTTGGCGTGGTCGCCGATGCGCTCGAGCGCGCGCACCACCCACATGACATCGAGCGCGCGACGGATGCTGCGCGGGTCTTCCATCATGAAGGTGATCGATTGGCGCTGGATGGCCTCGTACTCCTCGTCGACCAGACGGTCGCGGCGTGCGACGCGCAGCGCGGCGTCCGCATCCATGCGCGCGAAGGCATCGAGCGCATCGTGCACCAGGTCCTGCACCACACGGCCGAGGTGCTTGACCTCGCGGTACTTGTCGACCGGACGCTCCTGCGCGGCGAGCCGCGAGGCGATGTAGCCGATCTTCTCGCACTCATCGCCCATGCGCTCGAGGTCGGTGATGGCCTTGATGATGGCGACGATGAGCCGCAGGTCGCTGGCTGCAGGCGCGCGCGTGGCGAGGATGCGCGAGCACTCCTCGTCGATCGAGACCTCCATGTTGTTGACATGGAAATCGTCGTGCGCGACCGCCTCGCCGAGCGAGCTGTCGCCCTCGACGAGCGCAGTGACCGCCTTGGCGAGCTGCTGCTCGACGAAGCCGCCCATGGCGAGCACCTGGTTGCGCACGCGGTCCAGGTCTTCATTGAACCGGCGCGAGATGTGTGGCGAAAGATCGGCGGTATCCATGGCGACGAACCCCCCGGGGCTTCAAGCCCCAACACCGTCAGCATAACGAGAGTCACCGGTCATTGCGACCGGTTGCCGCACGAGGCGCAGCGGCGGGAAATGACAGGTGAAGGTGCTGCCGCGCCCCTCCTCGCTCGTGATCGCAAGTTCGCCGCCATGACGCTGCAGCACATGACGCACGATCGCGAGACCGAGGCCCGAGCCGCCCGTGTCGCGGGCACGGCCCGGATCCACCCGGTAGAAACGCTCGGTGAGGCGCGGCAGGTGCTCGGCGGGGATACCGGGACCGGTGTCGGTCACGGACAGATGGCCGCCATCCTCGTCGGTCCACCAACGCAGCGTGATGGTGCCGCCCGCGGGCGTGTACTTCGCGGCGTTCTCGGCGAGGTTCCAGAACGCCGAGTGCACGAGACCGGCATCCGCCATGAGACCATCGCCCGACTCGATGCGCACCTCTACGCCATGGCGCGTGCCGTTGTTGGCCGTGAGGTCTTTGGCGATCAGGGTGAGCAGGGCCGTGATGTCGATCGGCGAGCCGATGACCTGCTCGTCGCTCGCTTCGAGCCGCGAGAGCTCGAGCAGGTCGGCGATGATCGCGGTCATCCGTTCGGATTGGCGCCGCATCTCGAGGATCGGCGGCCGCAGATCCGCCGGGACGCCGTCATCGAGCGACAGCGTCTCGAGATAGCCCGCGATCACCGTGAGCGGCGAGCGCAGCTCGTGCGAGGCGTTGGCGACGAAGTCCTTGCGCATGGTCTCGAGCTGGGCTTGGCGGGTGACATCGCGCACCAACAGCACCAACTGCCCTTCGCCGTAGGGCATGCCCTGGAACTCGATCCAGGTCGCATCGCCGATGCGCGGCTGGAGCCGCAGCGCCGAGCTGAAGTCGCCCTTTTCGAGATAGCGACCGAAGTGCGGCAAGCGCAGCAGGCTCGCGAGCGCGATGCCATGGTCGGTC
Organism: Proteobacteria bacterium UBA964; assembly: GCA_002292945.1. Classification (GTDB taxonomy): domain Bacteria; phylum Pseudomonadota; class Gammaproteobacteria; order Steroidobacterales; family Steroidobacteraceae; genus UBA964. Next base: position 14,363 of record DBCG01000127.1, read on the forward strand.
TTGCGACGCAGACCGAGCAGTTCACCGGCCTTGCGGTTGAACCAGAGGATCTCGTGCTGGGTGTTGAGCACGACGACGCCGTCCGGCATGGTCGCCGAGGATCGGCGCAGCTCGCGGAACAGCGACAACAACCGCTGCTTGTGGAACTGCTTGCGACGGTGCAGCCGCGAGACCTGCGAGACGACATCGCCCCACAGACCGCCGGCATCCGGCGGCGCGCGACGGTTGCGGTTGCGCAGCCAGTGGTCGAGCTGGTGCAGATTGAGCCACTGCTGCGTGAGGGCGATGGCCAACGCCCCGGTCAGACCCCACCAGGGATGTCCGATCGCCCAGCCCACCAAAAGGCCGAGGATCGAGAGACCGGCCAGACGGGACAGGACATAGCCCCAATCCCGGAATCCGTCGTTCAGGACGCTTACTCCCCGCGGCCGGAGAATCGATACCCCGCGCCGCGCACTGTCTGCACGAGACGATCGTACCCGAATTCCTCGAGGGCTTTGCGTAGACGACGGATATGTACGTCGATGGTGCGCTCCTCGACATAGACATTGCCGCCCCAGATGCGGTCGAGGAGCTGCTCGCGGGAATAGACCCGATCGGGGTGGGTCATGAAGAACTCGAGCATGCGGTACTCGGTCGGCCCGAGCACCACCGGCTT
>DBCG01000127.1:15099-28313 GCA_002292945.1 Proteobacteria bacterium UBA964
GGGTCGACCCGCCGCAGCACCGCCTGGATGCGCGCCATCAGCTCACGGGTCGAGAAGGGCTTGGTGACATAGTCATCCGCGCCGCCCTCGAGGCCGGCGACTTTGTCGGCCTCCTCGGCGCGCGCGGTGAGCATGATGATCGGCAGCTCTTTGAGGTTCGGGTCGCGCTTGAGCTGGCGGGTGAACTCGAGCCCCGTCATATCGGGCAGCATCCAATCGACCAACAGCAGGTCGGGACGACGGGCCGCGATCTCGGTGCGGGCGGCGCGGCAATCCTGCGCTTCGCGGATCTCGAATCCGGCGCGCCGCAAGCCGAAGGCGATCATGTCGCGGATGGCCTTCTCGTCTTCGACGATCAATATGACCTTGGCTGGCATCGTTGTCATATTTCAGCGCGGCCGTGTTTCAGGATGATGACGGTCGGGCTGACGAGGGCTTTGCGACCTCATCCCGTACATAGACCGGTAGCGCCTCGCTCGGGGGCAGCAGGCGACCTGCCGCGACCTCAGGTCGGGCGAGCGCGAGCACCGCCCTCGCCTGCGGCAGCAGATCGAATGCATCGGTGGGGGCGCCTGGCACGAGGTTCACGAGCGAGGGATGCGCGCGGAAACCCCGACCTGCACCGTGCCAACCGGCGCCCGGGGGCCGCAGCACGCTTTCGGGAGGACCCACCGCCTCCTCCATCAACGCGATGGGCAGGCCATCGGCGCCGGGACGATACGCGCACCAATAGACTTGCTGCATGCGTGCGTCGTTGCAGACCAACACGCCGTCGGGCGCACCCGCGGGCACCCCGATCACCTCCCACGCGACGGCGCGCAAACTCGACACCGGCACCACGCCCAGCCCCGCGCCGAACGCGAGACCCTGGGTCACGCTCGCCGCCAACCGGACGCCGGTGAAACTGCCGGGGCCACGCCCGAAGGCGATGCCATCGAGCGCAGTCAACGCAACCCCTGCCTCCGCCAGCAAGGCCTCGACCATGGAGAGGATGAGCCCAGCATGGCCCTGTGGCGCCTCGACGCTGCGCTCGAGCACCGCATCGCCGACCGACAACGCGGCTGAACAGGCTTCGGTGGAGGTGTCGAGGGCGAGCAGTCTCATGGCAGCGTGGGTCAGGCCTTCAATCGGCGCAGGAAACGGGTGGCTTCAGCTCGATCGCGCGTCGCCGGCATCTCCGGCAGGCTTGCGCGGAACACGCGTCCGTAGCCCTTGCCGAGCAGCCGCGGATCACAGATGACGATCATGCCACGGTCGGTCTCGCTGCGGATGAGGCGGCCGACCCCCTGCTTCAGCGCGAGCACCGCCTCAGGCAGCTGGTAGTCGCGGAAGGCGTTGCCGCCACTGCGCTGCAGGTGCTCGATGCGCGCCTTGGTGAGCGGGTCGTCGGGCGACGCGAACGGCAACTTCTCGATGATGACGAGCCGCAGCGCCTCGCCCTTCACATCGACCCCTTCCCAAAAACTCGCGGTACCGAGCAGCACCGCATCGCCGTGCTCGCGGAACTCGCGCAACAGCCGCTCACGCGGCCCCTCGCCCTGCACGAGCAGCGGCCGCTCCACCGCGCCGTCCCAAGTGGCGCGTAACCGCGCCGCACCCTGCGCCAACGCGCGATGACTGGTGAAGAGCAGGAAGGCGCCACCGCCCGACGCCTCCAACAGCGGCACGCTCGCGTCGATCACGGCATCGACATACCCCGGCTGCGCGGGCTCGGGCATCCCCTCGGGCAGGTACAACATCGCCTGTGAGTTGAAGTCGAACGGGCTCGGGATGCGCAGCGTCGGCGCGTCCTCGAGTCCGAGCCGCGTCGCGAAATGCGCGAAATCCTCGCCCACGGACAGCGTCGCGGAGGTGAACACCCAAGCGGCCGGATGCGCCGTGACGAGCCCCCGGAACCGCTCTGAGACATCGAACGGCAGCAGACCGAGCGTGAAACCGCGTGCGGCCGTCTCGACCGTGCGCGCGCCGTCGTCGCCGCCCGCCTGGGCGATCCGTTCGAGCACCCCCGCGAGCTCCCCGGCACGCCCCGCCACCGCGGCGATCGCGGGCTGCTGCGAGGCGTCGCCCAACGCGATGCCGTACTCGCGCAGCGCCGCCACCAACGCGAGCACTGCGGAGTCGAGCTCCTCGTCGGCCTCTTCCCAACGCCGACGGGCCGCACCGCGTGGCAAGGTCGCCAGCACCGCGCCGAGCGCCGCTTCGACCGTGCGGGCCGCAGGTCCGATCTCTGCCAAAGATCCGCCGCCGCGCAGCAAGGCCGCCTTGCCTTCCGTCAGCAGCGTCTCGCCCTGCCGCGCCGAGAACTGGGCGCCGAAGAACTGCGTGGCGAGATCCGGCAACTGGTGCGCCTCATCGAGGATCACCGCATCGGCGGAGCCGAGAAGGTCGCCGAAACCGTCCTCCTTCAGCGCGAGATCGGCAAGCAGCAGGTGATGGTTGACGATGACGAGGTCCGCCGCCTGCGCGTCGCGCCGTGCCGCCACCACATGACAGCCCGCGTAGTCCGGGCAGCGCTGACCCAAGCAGTTGTCGCGGGTCGAGGTGACCTGCGGCCAGATCGACTGGGACTCGGTCATGCCGGGTACTTCGGCCAGATCGCCCGTCTTCGTGATCGCAGACCACGACTCGAGCCGCGCCAGCAAGGGCTCGGGCACCGCGACGCCCTCGAGCACGCGCTGCGAGAGTTGGCGCTTGAGGCGGTAGGTACAAAGATAGTTGCTACGCCCTTTGAGGAGGGCCACCCGGGCGGGACTACCGAGCGCGCCGGCGACCAACGGCACATCCTTGGCGTAGAGCTGATCTTGCAGCGTGCGGGTGCCGGTCGAAACCAGCACGCGCCGCCCGGCGAGCAGCGCCGGCACCAGATAAGCGAAGGTCTTGCCGGTACCGGTACCCGCTTCGACCAAGAGCGCGGTGCGGTGCTCGAGCGCGTCGGTGACCGCGCTCGCCATCTGCAGTTGGGCACGCCGGGGTCGGAAGCCCGGCAGGCTCCCGGCCAGGGGCCCGTCGGGACCGAGGATGTCGTCGATATCCTGCATCGCGGGCGGCACGCTAACCGCTGCACGGCGCCGTGTCGAGCATTGAATCTGAAAGAAAAATCACGAATTCCGCAGGGACCGCGGGCCGCTCGGACGCGACCTGTGCCGCAGCCGGTTATACTGGTGGGTCCTGATATCGAGCCTATTGAAAGGATTTCCGATGGCCACCGCACCCCTCGCCCTGCCCGCCCTGCCCACGATGTCCCCCGCCGTGAGCGAATGGGTCACCTCGGTACGGCAGCTCACGCAGCCCGAACGGGTGCACTGGTGTGAAGGGTCTGACGACGAGTATCGCGTTCTGATCGCCGAACTCGAAGCGAGCGGCGAACTGCAGAAGCTCAACGAGGCGCATTACCCCAACTGCTTCCTCGCACGCTCGCATCCCTCCGATGTGGCGCGTGTCGAGCACCTCACCTTCGTGTGCACCACCGACCGGGAAGACGCCGGCCCGAACAACCACTGGATGGCGCCTGCTGACGCCAAGGCCAAGATGCTGGGCCTCTTCGAGGGCTGCATGAAGGGTCGCACGCTCTATGTGGTCCCTTATTGCATGGGCCCGATCGACTCGCCCTACTCGCGCTGCGGCGTCGAGATCACCGACAGCGCCTATGTCGTCATCAACATGATCCTGATGACCCGCGCGGGCCGCCCGGCGCTCGAGCGCATCGCGCGCGAGGGCAGCTTCGTGAAGGGCCTGCACTCCACGGGCGAGCTCGACCCGAACCGTCGCTTCATCATGCACTTCCCCGAAGAGCTCTCGATCATGAGCTTCGGCAGCGGCTACGGCGGCAACGCCCTGCTCGGCAAAAAGTGTCATGCGCTGCGCATCGCGAGCTACCAGGCACGCAACGAAGGCTGGCTCGCCGAGCACATGCTCATCGTCGGCCTCACGAGCCCGCAAGGGGAGACGCACTATGTCGCGGCGGCATTCCCGTCGGCCTGCGGCAAGACCAATCTCGCGATGCTGATCCCGCCCGAGACGATGCCGGGCTGGAAGGTCACGACCGTGGGCGATGACATCGCCTGGCTGCACCCTGGCCCGGATGGCCGCCTGTACGCGATCAACCCCGAGGCCGGTTACTTCGGCGTGGTGCCCGGCACCAACCCCAAGACCAACCGCAACGCCTTCGAGATGATCCAGCGCGACACGCTGTTCACCAATGTCGGCCTCACCGCCGACAACCAGCCCTGGTGGGAAGGGCTCGACACCGGCACACCGGTGATCGACTGGCAAGGCCGCCCCTACGACCCGACCAACGGCCCGGCGGCGCAGCCCAACTCGCGCTTCACCGTGTCGGCCAAGCGGAATCCGAGCTACGCGCCGGAGGCCGACAGCCCGCGCGGCGTGCCGATCTCCGCGATCGTCTTCGGCGGTCGTCGCCGTGGCGTCGCGCCGCTCGTGTACGAAGCGCGTGACTGGAACCATGGTGTGCTCGTCGGGGCTTCGGTCGCCTCCGAGACCACCGCCGCCGCCATCGGTCAGGCCGGCGTGCTGCGCCGCGACCCGATGGCCATGAAACCCTTCGCCGGCTACAACTACGGCGACTACTGGGCGCATTGGCTCGCCATGGGCGCGAAGCTCAAGCACCCGCCCAAGATCTACCATGTGAACTGGTTCCGTCGCGATGCCGACGGCAAGTTCCTTTGGCCGGGCTTCGGCGACAACCTGCGCGTGCTCGAGTGGATCATCGACCGTTGCAGCAGCAAGGCCGGCGCGCATGAGACCGCCATCGGCAACCTGCCGCGCCCAGAGGACCTCGACCTCGAAGGTCTCGACCTCGCACCGGGTGCTCTCGCTCAACTGCTGTCGGTGCAGGCCGAGGAGTGGCGCGCCGAAGCGGCCGACATCGAGAAGCACTTCGACGAGTACGGCAGCCGCACGCCCGCCGCGCTGCGCGCGCAGGTCCAAGCGTTGCGCGCCCGTCTCGGATGATGCGGTCGCCACGGATCACGCGCGCGGCTGTCGCGACGCTCGCCGGGCTGCTGTTCGCGACCGCCACCCTTTCGGGTTCCGCAACGGCCGAGACCCCGTCACGCAGCGTCGAGATCAGACCTTCGAAGGCAGCGCTCAGGAGCGCCGCACAACTGCGCGATCAAGCGCTCAAGAGCGACGAGGCGCTGCAACTGCTCACTGCGCTCACCACCGAGGTCGGTCCGCGTTTCGCAGGCACCCCGGGCGATCTCGCCGGGGTCGAATGGACGCGCCGCAAACTCGTGGATCTCGGTTTCACCGAGGTGCGTACGCCCGAGGTGATCGTCCCGCGCTGGGTGCGCGGCGAGGCGAGCGCCGAGGTGCTCGCGCCCTATCCGCAGTCGATGGTCACCGTCGCGATCGGCGGCAGCATCGGCACCGCCGATGAGGGCCTCGTCGCACCGGTCGTGATGGTCAAAGACCTCGCGGCGCTGCAGGCGCTGCCCGCCGGTGCCGTCAAAGGCAAGATCGTGTTCTTCGCGGGTCGCACCGAACGCACCCGCGATGGCAGCGGCTATGGCAAGGCCGTGCGCTCGCGCACCGAGGGACCGAGCGCCGCGGCCGCATCGGGCGCCGTCGGCATCGTCGTGCGCTCCATCGGCACCAGCACGAACCGCATCGCACACACCGGCACCCTCTCCTACAACATCGCCGCGCCGCGCATCCCGGCGCTCGCCGTATCCAACCCCGACGCCGACATGCTCGAGCGCCAGTTCGCGAGCGGTCGTGAGGTCAGCCTGCGCATGCGGGTCACGGCGCGTGACCTGCCGCAGGTCCGCTCCGCCAATGTGATCGGCGACCTGCGTGGCACCGACCTCGCCGAGGAGATCGTGCTGGTCGGCGGTCACCTCGACACCTGGGATCTCGGCATGGGCGTGCAGGACGACGGCGCGGGCGTCGCGATCGCGATCGCCGCGGCGCGCCTCGCCGCTCAGATGACGCCACGGCCCCGCCGCACCATCCGCGTGGTCGCGTTCGCCAACGAAGAGTTCGGGCTCTCAGGCGCGGCCCGTTATCCGGCGGACGAAGGCGACGAATCGGTCGGCAAGCACGCCTTCGCCATGGAGGCGGATCTCGGCGATGGCCCCGTGTGGAAGATCGGTGGTCGCGTGCCGCCCGCACACTGGCCGCTCATCGAAGGCATCCACGGCGTCGTGAAGGGTTTGGGCGTCGAGCTCGGAGACAACACCTCGAACGGCGGCGCCGACCTCGGCCCGCTGCGTCGCCGCGGCGTGCCGGTGCTGGCGCCAGCGCTCGATGCGACCACCTACTTCGACATCCACCACACCGTCAACGACACGCTCGACCAGGTGGATCCCGCGCACCTTCGACAGTCCGTCGCGGTGTTCGCGGTGGCGATCTATCTCGCTGCGATGACGGACGGCCCGGTGGATCGGCTACCGACGGACCCCGCTACGCGCTGAGCACGGTCGCCGCTCAGGCCGCCTCGTTGTAGGCGAGTTCCGCGGCGCGCCGGATCAGCTCCGGCCCCGCATCGCGCTCACGCGCCCCCTCGGAGAGCATCCGCCGGTACTCGCGCGCACCGGGGGTATGGCTCACGAGCCCGAGCAGGTGGCGCGTGATCGCCGGAAGCCGCTCACCGCGCGACATCTCGCGCTCTGCGTACACGGCCATGCGCTCGAGCTGCGATGCGATGGAGGGCGTACGGTAGCCCGGTTCGATGGCCTCGAAGATCTCGCCCAGCACCATCGGTCGATGGTAGGCCTCGCGACCGATCATGACCCCATCTGCCCACTCGAGCGCCTCGACGCAGGGCGCGGCGGTGCGCAGCCCGCCGTTGAGCACCACCGGCAGGTCGGGGAAATCTTCTTTGAGCCGCCGCACGATGTCGTAGCGCAGCGGCGGGATCTCGCGGTTGTCGGCCGGCGACCAGTTGCCGAGCACCGCACGGCGCGCATGCACGATGGCGCAATCGACGCCCACCGCACGGATCTCCACCAAAAAATCGGCCAGACGGTCGTAGTCCGCCTCGTCGAAACGCTGCATGGCGAGGGCGAGGTCCGGCTGCCCCGAACGCAGCGTGCCGATGCGCATCTTGACGGTGACCGGGATGTCGACGACCTCACGCATCGCCGCGACACAGTCCGCCACCAACGACGGCTCGTTCATGAGGCACGCACCGAATGCGCCCTTCTGGACCTTGTCGGAGGGACAGCCGCAGTTGAGGTTGATCTCGTCGTAGCCCCACTCCGCGCCGTAGCGCGCGGCGGCGGCGAGGTAGTCCGGTTCGCAGCCGCCCAACTGCAGCGCGACGGGGTGTTCTTCCGAGGAGAACTCGAGCAACCGGTCGCGCTCGCCACGCAGGATCGCCGAGGCGGTGACCATCTCCGTGTAGAGAAGCAGATCCGGCGCGAAGCCGCGCAGGAAATAGCGGCAGTGCCGGTCGGTCCAATCCATCATCGGGGCGACCGACACGCGTCGGTCGAGGAAACCCGGCAAAGTCATCGTGAGCCTTTCACGCCGCGTCTGTTGATCATGCGGCGCGACGGGATTTTATCACGCAGACGGATCAGTGTGACGGGTCGCCCACCCGGCCCACCCGCTCCACCCGCACGCCCTCGGCACGCAACCGCTCGACCAAACCCTCGGCGCCGAGCAGATGGCCCGCGCCCACGGCCACGAAATCGGTGCCGCTGCCCTCAAGCTCCTGCAGCAGCGTCGCCACCCACGCCTCGTTGCGGCGCACGAACACCACCTCGAACAACTCCGGATACGTCCGGCGCATATCGTCGTTGACCAGACCGGCCAAGGTCTCGAGGTCGCCTTGCGACCAGGCCGCCGCGAGCGCATCGACCATCGTGACCCCGCGCGCGGCTTCGTCGATCGATCCGAGCAGCATCTGCATCTGCAGCGGCTCAGAGAGCCCGGCCAGCAGATCCACCTGCTGCTCTGCCGTCTCGAGGGCGCGCATCTTCTTGCCTTGGACACCGCCCATCGCACCGACACCGCGATCGACACCAGCGGCCGGGTCGTAGCCCGCCCGCATCACCGGCGCCAGCGACAGCGTGAGCCCGGCGAGCCACGGGCGCATCCGCTCGACGGATTGGCGGGACAGGCCGTATGTCCGGAGCGTCGCATCCAATCGCTGCGCCTGTTCGGGGGTCAATCGGCCCGACAACGGTTCGTCATCAGGCGCCATGCCGCGCTCACGCATCAATCGCTGGGCGCCCGCCATACCGACCGGAGATAGCTCGACTTCGGTCCAGATCTCCTCCGATCGCGTGAGGGCCGACTCGATCGCCGGCGTACTCCAGGCATCGCCGGGTTTGAGGACATGCAGCGTACCGAAGAGGTACATCGTCGAATCCGCATCGCGCGCGACGAAGAGCGCCGGGTTCGGTGCACGCCGGGCTGCGGGGACCACGAACCGATCGTCCGTCATCGGCTGATCGAGCTCGAAGTCGGTCCAGAAGATCTCGTTCTGGATGACGCCCGCGTAGTAGAGCCGAACCCGGCCGGGCTGCACCCAGGACACGCCGGGCTTGCGGAAGAAATCCGAATACAAGCGCTCGTGCCAACCACGCGGGGTGTCGAAGCCGAGCCGCAGGATGGCGAAATCGTCCTGGGCCATCGAGAAGGTCGTCGCCTGCCCCGAGGGATCGGTGATGCGCACCACATGCACCGCTCGGCCCTCGACCGTATCGTCCGCGAGGCGCTCCAGCCGGAAGCCAGGCTCCAGCGCGAAGCGGATCACACCGAACCCGAAATTCTCGGACCATTGCCGGTCAGCCTCGGACGGGGGCTGCGGGCCATCCATCGTGTAGGAACGCTGCCCGTCGAAGGTGACGAGGCGCACGCGCTTGCCCTCATGCCAGGATTCGATGCGCACCTTGCCGTCGGCGGCGTGCGCGGCGCCTTTCTGCGCCGGATACACCCGCCACATCTCGTAGCGTTCGTGCCGCTCCGGACCCTGCGGCGTGTAGAAGACCGCATGGCCTCGCATCAGCAGCGTGCGCGGGTGGACCCAAGTCTCACCTCCCGCCGCGGCCTGCGCCCGAGCGACGATCTCCTGGGGCGTGAGCGTTCCTGCCGCAACGCCATCGGATGCGGCAGATGCGGACGACACGCACAACACCAGCACGATCATAGCGGCGAGTCGCGACATGCTCAGGCTCCGCATCCACCGTCCTCCCTGTGGCCAAGATACCGCAGGCCGGGGGTATAATGGCGTATGGAAATGTCTTCACCCGATTTCTGGATCGCCCTCGGTCAGATCATCATGATCGACATCCTGCTGGGGGGCGACAACGCAGTCGTCATCGCCCTCGCCTCACGCCGCCTGCCCGACGCGCAGCGCAAGCAGGCCATCTTCTGGGGGATGTTCGGTGCCGTCGCACTGCGCGTGGTGCTGATCTTCTTCGCGCTGCAGCTCTTGAAGATCCCTTTCCTCAAGATCATCGGCGGCCTGCTGCTGCTCTACATCGGCATCAAGCTGCTGATGCCGCAGGATGAAGGCGGCGGACACGACATCGACGCCAGCACGCATCTCTTCGGCGCCGTGAAGACCATCGTCATCGCCGACGCCGTGATGAGCGTCGACAACGTCATCGGCATCGCGGGCGCCGCCAAGGACCACCTCGGTCTCGTGATCTTCGGCCTGCTGTTCAGCATCCCGATCATCATCTGGGGCAGCCGCTTCGTGCTCACGCTGATGGACCGCTTCCCGCTCGTCATCGTGTTCGGCGCGGCGCTGCTCGGCTGGATCGGCGGCGGCATGGTCGTCGACGATGTCGTGCTGAAGGAGTGGGCGACGCCCTACGGCGCGCCACTGCTCTACGGTGCTGCGGCCGCGGGCGCACTCTTCGTGGTCGCGGTCGGCAAGCTGCTCGCCCGGCGCGCCCCGGTGCCCGCTGCACACGCGCCGCTCGTAGACCTCGCGTCGCAGGATATCGCGACGCCTGCCGAACCCACGCCGCCCAACAAACCCTCCGACCCGTCCTGAGGATCCCGCCATGCTGACGCTGCTCTTGCCTGTCGACGGTTCCGAGTACTCTGATCGGGCGCTGGACTACGCGATCGCCCGCGCCGCCAAGACCCGCGATGCCGTCCATGCGCATGTCCTCACCGTGCAAGCACCCATCGTCACGGTGAACGTGAAGCTCTTCGTGAGCCAGGACAGCCTGCAGACCTACTACCGCGAGGAGGGCACGAAGATCCTCGAACCCGCGCTCGCGAAGCTCGCCGCCGCCGGGCTCACCGCCGAGCCGCACATCGGCGTCGGCGACGCCGGCAAGGTGGTCGTGGATTACGCGGTGGAGAAGGCCGTCGACGAGATCATCATGGGCAGCCACGGGCGCGGCGCGCTCGCAGGGTCTCTCCTCGGCTCGGTCGCGCAAAAAGTGGTGCACCTCTCGCCGGTGCCGGTGGTGCTGGTCAAATAGCCACGTTGTGACGACGGATCCACGCCGCGAGCGTCGGTTCATCGAGCTCGTCCGCCGCCAGCGCCGTCATCGCCACTACCGCTTCGACGGGCGATGCGGTCAATCTTCGGCCGTTGATGGCTAGGAACACACCGATCGCGAGGAAGGCCGCGCGTTTGTTGCCATCCACGAACGGGTGGTTGCGGCTGAGGCCGTGGGCATAGGCTGCCGCGAGCGCCGACAGGTCGCTGACACCGCCGAGCTCGTGAAGGTTGCGAGGGCGGTGCAGCGCCGAGTCGAGCAGCCCCTCGTCCCGCAACCCGGCCGCTCCGCCGAAGGTCGCAAGGCTTTCTTCGTGCAGCAGCAGCAGCGCCTGCTGGTCGAGCCAGCGCGGAGTGCGCGCCACGGCGTTACTTCGCGAGCGCCTTGAAGGTGTCGCGGAACTCGCGCATGAACTCGCGGCCGGCCTCGACCTGCTCGGCGACGGCCGGGTCGTACGGCGTGACGAGGTAGCCCTCTGCCGTCTCGGAGACATGCAGGAAATCGCCGCGCGCGACCTTCATGCGCTGCAGCATCTCTTTGGGGATGACGACACCCGTGGAGGTGCCGACAGCGGTGAGCTTGAGCTTGGACATGGTTATATTTATAACTATACGCGGATTACGCGACCGGGCAAGCCTCAGCCGCCGCGCAGCTCCGCCAACTGCTGCCACAGATCGCTCAGGTGCTCCTGCCAGAAGCGCGGGCTCGTGAACCAAGGGAACGCGCGCGGGAACGCCGGGTCTTCCCAGCGCGCCGCGATCCATGCCGCGTGGTGCACCATGCGCAGCGCACGCAGCGGCTCGACGAGATCGCGCTCCCACTCGTCGATGGCATGGAACTGCCGATAGCCGCTCGCCAACTCGTTCCATTGGCCTTCGCGCTCGTCGGGCGTGCCGGAGAGGAACATCCAAAGATCCTGGATGCGCGGCCCCATCATGCAATCGTCGAGATCGACGAACACCGGCCCCTGCTCGCGCCACAGGATGTTGCCGAGGTGACAGTCGCCGTGCAGCCGGATGCGACCGACCGGACCGATGCGTTCGATCGCCTCATCGACGGCCTCCAGCAACGCCGCCGAGGCCTCGGCGTACTTGTCCGCCATCGTCTGCTCGAGCAGCGGCGAGGACAGCAGCGCATCGCGGGCCTGCCAACCGAGCCGCTCACTGCTGAGCGTCACCCGATGGCGGAAGGGGGCCTTCGCGCCGATCGCATGCATCCGACCGAGGGTGCGCCCGATGAGCTGCAGCGAGTCCTGCGCGTCGATCTCGACGGCACGCGCGGCAAGCCGCGGGAACACCGCGTAGCGAAGGCCTTCGTGTCGGTGCAGCGTGGCATCCTCGAAGCGCTGCGGCGCCGCGACGGGAAGGTCGGCGGCGGCGAGCTCCTCGGTGAAGGCGTGCTCCTCCAGGATCTGCGCATCGCTCCAACGGCCAGGACGGTAGAACTTCAGCACCAATGTGCCGTGCGAGGCCGAGCCGATCTGGTACACCCTGTTTTCATAGGAGTTGAGGGCGAACAACCGACCATCGCACTCGATCCCGAGGCGCTCGGCGGCCGCCAGCACCTCATCGGGGGAGAGTCGCGCGAAGGGTTGCGCGTCTGAGGTCGCGGCCATGGCGCACTCTAGCATGCGGCCGGACTACAATCGGCGCATGACGAACACAGTCGGTACAGCGCAGGCACGACGATCCGGCATCCTCGTCACCGGCGGCGCGGGCTACATCGGCAGCCACACGGTGCTGCAACTGCGCGAGCGCGGCGAGCGCGTGGTGGTGCTCGACGACCTCAGCACCGGCTTCCGCCAGGCCGTGCTCGATACGCCCCTCGTGTTGGGCGATGTCGCCGATACCGCGCTCGTCACGCGGGTGCTGCGCGAGCACGACGTCGACACCGTGCTGCATTTCGCCGCTGCGCTCAGCGTCCCGGAGTCCGTCCGCGACCCACTCAAATATTACGGCAACAACACCGCCGGCACGCGCGCGCTGCTCGCGGCCTGTACCGCCCACGGCGTCTCGCAGTTCGTGTTCTCCTCCACGGCAGCGGTCTACGGCATCCCCGACGGCGGACGCGCCGGGGAAGATCACCCGACCCGCCCCATCAACCCCTATGGCCGCTCGAAACTCGTGACCGAGTGGATGCTGCGGGATGTCGAGGCTGCCACGGGGGCGACGGGAACGCTGCCGCTGCGCCATGTCGCGCTGCGCTATTTCAATGTCGCGGGCGCCGAGGGCTCTGGCCGCATCGGCCAGTCGCGGCGTGATGCCTTCCACCTCGTGCATGTCGCTGCAGAGCATGTCGTCGGCCAGCGCGACCATGTCGCGATCTTCGGCACCGACTACCCGACGCCCGACGGCACCGCCGTGCGGGATTACCTGCATGTCGAAGACCTCGCGCGCGCGCATCTCGATGCGCTCGACTACCTACGCCGCGGCGGCGAGTCGACCACGCTCAATGTCGGCTATGGCCACGGGTACAGCGTGCGCGAGGTGCTCGCAGCCGTGGCGCGCGCCGCGGGCCAACCGCTCACCCTGCGCGAAGGCCCACGCCGCGCCGGTGATCCGCCGGAACTGGTGTCCGAGGCTTCCGCCATCCGCCGCGTGCTCGGTTGGCAGCCGCAGCGCGACGACCTCGATCTCATCGTCCGCAGCGCGATCGACTGGGAGCGTAAGCTCCCAGGGCTCGGGTGGCGATGAGCCGCAGCGACGGCAACCGCGAGCAGGTGCGCGACTGCGCACGCTTCATGGCCGCGCTCGTGCCCGTGATCATCGAGATCATGATGGA
>DBCG01000064.1:0-1997 GCA_002292945.1 Proteobacteria bacterium UBA964
CAGCGCCCGCTCGAAGGATCTCTGGGCGGCGGTCGCGTCTCCGGCCTCACGGGCGCAGCGGCCGACCCAGAAGTGGGCCTCTGCGGCGCCCCACTCGATCCCGCCGGCACCCCCCGCCCCTGCCGGCCCCGCGGCATCGAAAGCGGCGGCGGCGGCCCGGAAGCGCGCGCAACCTTTGCCCTTGTCCCCTCCGACGAAGGCCGGGCGGAAATAGAGCCCGAAGCCATCGACCAGTTGCACCCGCGGATGACGAGGTTCGAGCGCGAGCGCCGCCTCGATCGCCTTGCCGCTCCGTGACCCGTTTCGGATCGCGCCGAGGCCACCGAGATTGGCGAGATAGCCATAACAGGCTGACTGGAGGGCGAAAGCTTCGGCGAACTTCGGCTCGGCTTTGACCGCTGCCTCGGTCGCGGCGATACAGACGGCGCCGGCACGCTCGGCGTCCTTGTCACGCTTGGCACCGATCGCCCGCTGCAGAACGCGGAACTGCACGAAGCCTTGGGTGTAGCGGTCCTGTGGCTTGGACGAGGTTGCCAGGCCGTTCGCAGAGGCTGCGGCGCGCCCGAGGGCTGCGTCGTCACCGGCGAACCACGCGGTCTGCGCCTGCGCAGCGATCGCGCCACGATCGGCCGCTTGGACGGTCGCCTGAGCGGCCGCCGGCATCGCGGCTGCAGCAAGCAAGCTCAAGCCGATCAAAGGGACGATAGCCATCATGACGGACGGGTCACCTACCGGATCGCCTCACTTCGTGAAGCGCAGCGTCATGCGGTCCGACTCGCCGATCGCGTCGTACTTGCTGCGGTCGAAAGTCGGGTCGGCGGGCTTGCCGGAACCGTAGGCCACCGTCGCCCGCGTGGGCGGCAACGTCCAGACGCCGAACGGATGGTCTGCGGTGTCCTTCGGGTTGGCGTTGATGTCGGACCGGGCGACGAGCCTGAGGCCGGCGCGCTTCGCGGCATCGATCACGAACTGCTCGGTGACATAGCCCGAGACGCCCTTGTCTTCGGGCGTACCGGGCTTCGCTCGGTGCTGCTCCACGGCCAGCGAGCCGCCCGCCTTGAGGGCACGCGCGACCTGTGCGAAGTAACGATCGACCATCCCCTCTTGTCGCATCCAGCCGTGGATGACGCGCGACAGCAGGATGAAGTCGTACTGGGACTCCGGGAGCGGGGGCGCCACCGGCCCCCAGTTCACGAGCTCGACCTTGCCATAGACCGATGCGTCGGCGTAACGCGCCGCAAAAGCGTCGCGTCCCTGACGGGCGGCAGGCGTGAGGTTCGGATTGGTGAGGTCGGCCGCGGTCGCGGTGTAACGACCGCCGGTAAGGGCCGCGTACGGCGCCAGGATCTGCGTCCACCAGCCACCGCCCGGCTGCACCTCGAGGATGGAAGCGCCGGGCTTCAGGCCCCAGAACGCCAAAGACGGCCCGGGTCGACGCTCGGCATCACGCTCTTTCTGCTCGGCGCTGCGCGAGCTGCTGGCGAGCACGGAATCGATCGCGGCACGGGACGGCTCAGCCGTGGTCGCACACCCGGTGAGGAAGAAGGACAGCGCGACGAGCGCCAGGGGACGGATTGCGGACATCGGTGACTCCTTCGATGGAACACGGGATTCGGTTGCACAAAGGCTAGCAGAAGCGCACGGACCCGTGCAGCCGATCGCTGCGAGGTCATCAGCCGATGCGCGGGGGCACGCTTTGCCGCGAGGCCGGTTATCGTAGGAGCCCATGACTGTGCACGCCCCATCACACGGCGCCCCGCCTGACCCGATCGGTGAGGGCGATGCGGCGGATCGACCGATCGCGCTGCGCCCTGCACGCCGCGAGGAGGCCGAAGCGGTATCGGCCCTGGTCAATTCCGCCTATCGCGGCGACTCGAGCCGCGCCGGTTGGACGACCGAAGCGGATCTGCTCGGCGGCCAGCGGACCGACCCTGCGGCGCTTCGGGAATTCATGGCCGTCGGCGAGACGGCCCTCGACCGGGTGCTGTTGGTGCACG
>DBCG01000064.1:2128-4624 GCA_002292945.1 Proteobacteria bacterium UBA964
GGAAGGCGATTGCTGGACGCCGCGGAGGGCTGGGCGGCGGCGCACTGGGGAGCACGCGCGATCATCATGACCGTGATCACGCAGCGACCGGAGCTGATCGCCTGGTACGAACGGCGCGGCTACAGCGCCACCGGGGAGACCGCGCCCTTCCCCTACGGCGATACCCGATTCGGCGAACCGAAGCGGCCGGACCTGCAGTTCATCGTGCTGCGCAAGCCGCTGGGCGGCTGACGATACTGTCACAGTCCGCCGGTAGAGTCCGGCCAGTGTCCCAGGTGCGCACAACCGTGACGATCGGCCGCCTGCTGCTCGCAGCGGCATGCCTCACTGTGGCTGCATCGCCGGGGCCTGCGGCAAGAGCGGCGGACGGGCAGAATACCGTGATGACAGATTCACCCCTGCGCGCACCGCTCGTCATCGCCCATCGGGGCGCCTCCGGGTACAGACCGGAACACACGCTCGAGTCCTATCGGCTCGCCATCGAGATGGGCGCCGATTTCATCGAGCCCGATCTCGTCTCCACCCGCGACGGCCGTCTGGTCGCGCGTCACGAGCCCGACATCACAGAGACCACGGATGTCGCGCAGCGGCCCGAGTTCGCGGCTCGACGGCGGACGGTTCTGATCGACGGTGTCGAGCACGTCGGCTGGTTCACGGTGGACTTCACGCTCGAGGAGCTGCGTACACTGCGTGCCGTACAGCCGAGGCCGGGCCGATCCAAAGAATTCGACGGATTGTTCCAGATCCCGACCCTCGAGGAGATCATCGCGCTCGCCCGATCGGCCTCGGCCGCAGGCGGGAGGACGATCGGCATCTATCCCGAGACCAAACATCCGACCTGGCACTGCGAGCAGGGTCTGCCGCTCGAACCGGCGCTGCTCGCGGCGCTTGCAGAGGCCGGCTGGACCTCTCGCGAAGCGCCGGTGTTCATCCAGTCCTTCGAGAGCGGAAACCTGCGCTGGCTGCGCGGCCAGACCGGGGTGCGTCTCGTGCAACTCGTGAGCGGCGGAGACCTCGACGACGACGGTCATGTGCAGCCTCCGGATCGCTGGAGCAGCGCAGGCGGCTGCACGCGTTATCCGCAAGGCGATCTGCCGACGGACTTCAGCCAGGCGTCGTCTTTCGCGCAGATCGCGGAGTACGCGGATGCCGTGGGACCGTGGAAACGACACATCGTCGGCACCCGGCGCGGCGAGGGGCCTGAGGCTGGCGACGACGACACCGAGCGCACGCGGCTCACCACCGCCCCCACCCGCTTCGTCGAACTTGCGCACGCCGCGGGGCTCGCTGTACATCCCTGGACCTTCCGCGACGAGCCGCAGCATCTCGCCGCAGACTATGCCGGTGACCCGACAGCCGAGTACCGCCAGTTCGCCGCGCTCGGCGTGGACGCGCTGTTCAGCGATTTCCCGGACACCGCGGTCCGGGCGCTGCGCGACGCCGCGCGCTGACCGCCGACAAAGAAAAAGGCCCGGCGGTCGCCCGCCGGGCCCTTTGTCTCATCGGCGCAGTCCGGTCAGAACTTGTAGTTCAACTCCAGACCGATCTGGCGCTCACGGCGCAGGGTGCCGAAGATGCCACGCGGCAGCGAGTAGGACGCCACCGCGGTCGACGGCAGACCCGGATCCAGCGTCGCCGCTGGGCCGGCGGTCGCAGGCACCCCGAACAGGTAGGAATGCAACCAACGCGTGGCGCCCGGCAGTGAATCCTCGTTCAGCAGGTTGCGGCCGTAGAGGCCGACCCGCCAACTGTCCGTCTCGATGCCGATACGGGCACCGGCCAGCAACGCCGAGCCGGTGTAGGCGGTGTTGTGGACCTGGATGTTCTTCTTACTGGTGTACGACAGGTCGGTGTTCACATACAGCCGATAGTCCCCACCGAACACCGGCCGCGAATAGTCGCCGGTCAACGAGGCCGTGTGCTTGGCAGCCAACGGGAAGGGGTTCCCCGCGATCGAGGCGTTGCCACGACCGTTGAGGTTGCGGGCCGGGTCGGTCGGGTTGGCAGGGTTGAAGATGCCGCCGCCGCTCGTGATCTGCCACTGGAAGTCGTCGATGCCGTTGGTGAACTCGGTGTCCGCCAAGGCGTAGGTGAAGCCGACGGTGAAGTCGTCCGTCACCGCGTAGCGGCTCTCGATCTCGAGACCCGTGATCTCGCCGTCACCCTGGTTGGTGGCGATCGAGGTCACGGCACCCACCGAGTTCGTGATCGGCGTGGTGAGCTGGATGGCATCGATCTCCATCTTGAAGACCCCGACGTTCAGCACGAGGCGACGGTCGAACCACTGCGACTTCATGCCCAACTCGTAGTTGACCGACTCTTCCTGCAGGAACGATTCGTCGGCAGGGCGGCCGTTGGTGATCGCGACCGCACCGTTGAAACCACCCGGCTTGTAGCCCTTGGCATAGATCGCGTAGAGGGTGATGTCCTCGTTGAGCTTGAAATCGACCGTCGCACGCGGCGTGGTGGACTTCCACTCGTCATTGCCGCGCAGCG
>DBCG01000064.1:4718-11195 GCA_002292945.1 Proteobacteria bacterium UBA964
CCCTTGCGCTCCTCGGCCCGGCGGATCTCGAGGCTCGCGGAGAGCCGGTCCGTGAAGTCGAAGCCGATCGAGCCGAAGTAGCCGGTGTTGATGATGTCGGAGAGTTGTTCGGGACGGTCCTGGCCGCCCAAGCTCGCGAAATCGATACGATAGTTCTTGTTCTCCCACTCGTAGTGGTAGATGCCGACCATCCAACGCAGCCGATCTTCCTGGGGCGATTCGATGCGCAGCTCGCTCGACCAGTCCTCAAAGGTGGCGAGCCCCGAAGAAGCGCCGGTAGCCATCGGCTGGATGCCGTTGACATTGGCGCCGATGATGTTGACCGACGAGTGGTCGCTGTCCGAACCGGTCTTGAGGTCTTCACCGCGCCAACCGCCGTTCAGGACGAGGTTGTAGCCCGAGCCCATGATGTCCCAGCGGAAACCGGCCGAGGCGAACTCGGCATCGCGGTGGACGCCCGAGAACGCCACGCCTTGGCGCGTGTCGTAGATCAGAGAGCCCGCTGCTTGACCGCGCAGAGTCGACGGGATGCCGATCACCGGCGGACCCGGTCGGGTCACCGGCGCGTCGTTGAGGTAGACGAGGCCGGGCCGGACTTCACCGCAGAACCACTGGTTGGGGTTGTCGGTCGAGGTGCTGTTGTAGGAGCCGAGCGAACGCGTACCGGGGAAGCAGTTGTTGTCGCCACCCGATTGGAAAAAGAGCGGCCGCGTGCCGTCACGATCGCGGGTGCTCTGGTATCGCAGGCGCAGCTCCGTGGTCTCGGTGGGGGTGATTTCGAGATTCACGCCGAAAGAGTTGCTGCTCTCATCGCCGACATTGCGACCCGTGAGCTGATTCACATGTTGGCCGTCGAAGTCGTAGTAGCGCCCGTTGACGCTGCCCGCGAGCCAATCCGTGAGGCGCCCAGCGACGCGCGCGCTGAGGTTGCGCTCATCGGTGTCGAAGCTCGCCGATGCGCTACCGGTGGTGGTATCGCCGATCCGCTTGGTCACAAAATTGATGGCACCCGAGTAGGTGTTGCGGCCATACAGCGCGCTTTGCGGGCCGCGGATGACCTCGACGCGCTCGACATCGTTCATGTCGAGACTCTGGATGGCGCCTTGGTAATAGATGCCGTCGACGAAATACGCTGCGCCGGTCTCGACCGAGGCGTTGGTGCCGGCGAGCACGCTGGCAAGACCACGGATCACGGGACGCTCGGTGGAGCGCCCGAAGACTTTGGAGAACACGAGTCCGGGGGTGAACTTCGCGACATCGTCGAGCGAGGTGACCTGCCGGTTGGCGATGTCTGCCGCAGACAACGCGGTGACGGGCAACGGCACATCCTGCAGCGATTCTTCGCGCTTACGAGCGGTGACCACCACTTCTTCGAGGGTCGGCCCGCGTGACTCGGCGGCGTTGGACTGGGCGAAGGTCGGTTGACCCGCCAGCGCAGCGACGCCCATGGAAACGACCATCGCCCAAGGGGCGTTGTTGCGGTTGATCATCGTGTTACCTCTCCGTGACGGACGGCTCTTCGGCCGATCGATTGAAAGTCATCGTAGGACAAAAACTTACTGGAAACAGTACCCACTATCGACTGTCGCAAAAACGCAACATAGACGCGACCATCCTGCGGTTATAGGTCGCCGCGCAACTGATCGACGATCGCCGGATTTTCGAGCGTGCTGATGTCGGAGTTGATGGGCTCGCCGCGTGCGATGGCGCGCAGCAATCGGCGCATGATCTTGCCGGAGCGGGTCTTCGGCAGGTTGTCGGCGAAGCGGATGTCCTCGGGCTTGGCGATCGCGCCCAACTGCAGGGCGACCCAGTCGCGCAACTCGCGCGTCAGCGCGTCCGCGGCTTCGCCGGTCGGCCGTTCGCCGCGACAGACCACGAACGCGAACACCGACTCACCCTTGATCTCGTGCGCCCGCCCGACCACGGCCGCCTCGGCGATGCGCGGATGGGCCACCAGCGCCGACTCGATCTCCATCGTCCCGAGCCGATGACCCGCCACGTTCAGCACATCGTCGATGCGACCCATGATCCAGAAGCAGCCGTCGGCGTCGCGGTGGGCGCCATCACCGGCCAGGTAGAGACGGCCCTGGAACTTCGACCAATAGGTCTCGAGGTAACGGGCGTTGTCGCCCCATATCGTGCGCAGCATCGACGGCCACGGACGCCGCACGACGAGGTACCCACCGGCGCCCGGTGTGGTGACGCTACGCCCGTGGTCATCGACGATGTCGGCGAAGATCCCGGGCAGGGGCTGTGTGCAGGAACCGGGCTTGAGCGTGGTCACGCCCGGCACCGGTGCGATCATGATCGCGCCGGTCTCGGTCTGCCACCACGTGTCGACGATCGGGCATCGGCCACCGCCGATCACGCGGTGATACCACATCCACGCCTCCGGGTTGATCGGCTCGCCGACGCTGCCGAGCAGCCTGATCTTTGAAAGTGAGTGGCGTGCGGGCAACGAGTCGCCGAGCTTCATCAGCGCGCGGATCGCGGTCGGCGCGGTGTAGAACACGGTGACTCCGTGGCGCGCGCAGATCTCCCAGAGACGGTCGCCCGCCGGGAACGTCGGCGCGCCCTCGTACATCACCAGCGTCGCCCCCACGGCGAGCGGACCGTAGGCCACATAGCTGTGCCCCGTGATCCAGCCGACATCAGCCGTGCACCAGAAGACATCGTCGGGCCGCAGATCGAACACCCAACGGGTGGTGACCTTGGCGCCGAGCAGATAGCCCGCGCTCGAGTGCTGGATGCCCTTGGGGCGGCCGGTGGACCCGGAGGTGTAGAGCAGGAAGAGCGGGTGCTCCGCATCGACCCACTCGGGATCGCAGGCCGAAGGCTGGTCGACGACCGCATCGTGCCACCAGACATCGCGGCCCGGGGTCATCGAGACGGCCGCGCCGGTACGCCGCAGCACGAACACGGTCTCGACGCTCGCGCAGCCCTCGGCGAGGGCTGTGTCGGCAGCGGCCTTGAGCTCGACCACCTGACCGCCACGCCAGCCGCCGTCGGCGGTGATCACGCAGCTCGCGCCGGCGTCCTCGATCCTGTCTTTCAACGAGATCGCGGAGAAACCGCCGAACACCACCGAGTGGATCGCGCCGATGCGCGCACAGGCCTGCATCGCGATCACCGCTTCGGGCACCAGCGGCAGATAGATCACCACACGGTCACCGCGGCCGATGCCGCGCGCCTTGAGCGCATTGGCGAAGCGGCAGACCTCGGCATGAAGTTCGCGGTAGCTCAAGCGACGGATGTCGCCCGGCTCGCCCTCGAAGAGGATCGCAGTGCGATGCCCATGTTCCGCGAGGTGCACATCGAGGCAGTTGTACGAGACGTTCAGCGCACCATCGGCGAACCAGCGGTAATTGGGCGCCGCCGACTCATCGATCGTCTGGGTGAACAGGCGCTGCCAGGCGATCTCCGCGCGCGCGAGCTCCGCCCAGAACCCGAGCGGATCGGCTGCGGCGCGCCGGTGCAGCTCGGCGAGGTCTTCAGCCTTCAGGGATGCGGCCGCGGCGAACGCGGGGGGCGGCGGGAAGAGGCGCTCCTCGACCAGCACCGACGAGATATCGGCCTGGGCGCTGCCCGGGGCGTCGCTCGTGCGCGGGATGTCGCTCGTGGGCAGAGTCATGCGGGAGCTCCGTGCCGCTGCATGCGGCGACCGTCAAACATAAGGATCGGGGTAATCGGCTGACAACCCCTTGAAACGCTTGTGCAGCCAAAGATATTGCGCCGGGATGCGGCGCGCCTCCGCCTCGATCAGACGATGGTGGCGCAGCGTATCGGCCACCGCGTCGTCGGACGGAAACCCCTCCAGCGCGGCGCCGATGCGCACCACATAGCCGTCCTCGCCCGGCAAGCGCTCCACGAAATAGGGCAGCACCACGGCGCCGGTCATGCGCGCGAGCCGCGAGGTCGCAGGATTGCTCGCGGCCGGCACATCGAAGAACGGCACCATCAGCGCGCCCTTGGCGCGGAAGGCTTGGTCCGGTGCGTACCAGACGGTACCTCCCGCCTTCAGCACACGCACCATGGCACGGATATCGTCGCTCGCCACCATGCCCGCCGACACCGCGACCCGATAGCGACGGAAAGCGGCATCGACCAGCAGGTTGCTCGAGGGCTTGTACACCGCATGCACCCGACGCGCGGCGGTGGCGAACCGCGCGCCGAGCTCGAGGGTGGTGAAATGTGCGGCCAGCAGGATCACCCCACGCCCTGCCGACTGCCATCGATCGAGCTCCGCGAGACCCTCGAAGCGCACCAGCGCGAGCAACCGTGACGGTGGCGCGAACCAGGCGAGCGCGGTCTCGCCCAGGCTGATGCCGGCCTCGCGGAAGTGCTGTGCAGCGAGCTTCTCGCGCGCCACCGCATCGAGCTCCGGCAGACACAACGCCAGATTACGACGCACCACCCGGCGCTGCGGAGACGGCAGGCGCCCCAGCGCACCGCCGAGTCCGGCGCCGATCCGCAACAGCGTCGGATAGCGCAGACGCGCGAGGAAGCGCAGCAGGCCGAGCCCCGCCCAAGCAGGCCAGTACCAAGGCAGGAAAGTGCGCCACGGCCAGCCCACCACCGCTGCACCCTGCTCCTCGGCCCTGCTCATCGAGGAGCGCTCATGCAGAGGCGAGCGCGGCCAACCGCTCACCCTGGCGGCGCAGCATCGGCCCGAAATTGTGGCGGTCGCAGAATTCACCGAGCGCTGTCAGGTCGGGCGCCCGCGGCTGCAGCTGCTCACGACGGGCCTCGAGCGGCATGTCGAGGGCGATCGCGGTCAGGCGCCTCGCGAGGAAGGCGGCCTCGCGGTGTTCGGCGAGCCGCGCACCCAACTTTCCGGCACCGCGGATCGGCAAGGCGGCGACCCCCTCGAGGTTGTCGTAGAGCTCCTCCAGCGAGGCGAATTCTTTGAGAAGCGCCGCCGCCGTCTTGGGGCCGACCCCGGGGACGCCCTTGATGTTGTCGACGGCATCGCCCGTCAAGGCGAGATAGTCGGCGTAGCGTTCGGGCACGACGCCGAAATGTGCCTCGATCTCGTGATGGCGCAGACGCAGGTTGTCGGTGTAGTTCCAGTAGACATCTCCCTCGCGCACCAGCTGCGCGAGGTCCTTGTCGCGGGTCACGAGCGTGGCCGGCAATCCTTCGGCACGCAGCCGGGTGGCCAAGGTGCCGATGATGTCGTCGGCCTCGTACTCGCCGCTGCCGAAATCGGCGACACCGATGTGCCGGCAGAATTCACGGCAGCGTGCGAACTGCAGCTTGAGGTCCGCCGGCGCCGGCTCGCGGTTCGCCTTGTAGGAGGGATCGATGCGGTTGCGAAAGGAGGTCTCGAGGCTTTCGTCGAACGCGACCGCGATGTAGCGCGGCTTCGCCCGTTCGATCAGGTCGCCCAAGAAGCGCGCGAAACCGAACAAGGCATGTGCCGGGTTGCCCTCGCGGTCGAGCATGTCGGGCGGCATGGAGTAGTACGCACGGAAGACATACACGGAGGCGTCGATGAGGTAGACCACCGGCCGATTGTAGCCGTCGGAAGGCCGGGTCGAGACCGCCTCAGTCGAAGAAGGTGTACTGCCATGCGATGCCGAGGGTGCGGAAATCGCCTCCGACACGCACCACCGCGCCGTCGCTGTAGGTGAGCTTGATCGAGTGACCGCCCCCGAGCGCGCTCGAGACCGTGGCGCCCACCCTGAAATTGCTTTGACGATTGTCGTCGGCGACACCGTCGACCGAGGTCTCGCCGCCCGCGTACCAGGTGCCGCCGACTGCGGCCCAAGTGCCAGGTCGCAGGGTGTAGCTCACCCCCGCATGGACGTTCAACACCGGCTTCTGGCTGCGGCGCCCGTCGCCCAGGAACCGATCGTTGTCCCCGAACACCCACGCGCCCGCATGCAGATCGAAGTGCCAGGGACCGCGTGGCCAAGTGAAGCCGACCTCGGGCTTGGCGGCCCAACGGTTCGAACCGATGTTCACCAAGCGCGAGGGCTCGTACTGCCCGGTGGGCACCACCACAACGACGCTCGCCCCCACCGTCGGCCGCCGCTGACGCGCCGCGAATTCGCGTGGTGCCAGCGCTTCACCCCCGACCAGCAGCGTGCCGAAACGCAGGCGCAGATCGCCCATCCCGGAGCGCTCGACCGTGCGCCGATCGTCGCCCACGTTGCCCGACGCCTCACCCTGTTGGTAAGGCGCGGCGAGGGTCAGGCTCGCTTGCCGGCCACCGAGCGCGAACACCCGTCCGAACGCGACGGACAGGGTGTCCACCTCGGCCTCGACATCGGTGAACGGCGCTGAGGAGTCAAAGACCACATCGCCGCGGGTGGCGCCATAGCCGACCACGGCGAAGTTCGTGCCGACGGGGCTGGAGGAATAGGCACGCGGCTCGATCTCTTGGGCGGCCAAGACCGGCACCAGACAGGTCAGGACCAGGAGCGCGGCGCGGCGGATGAAGTCGGGGCGGTGCATGACAAGACCTCCGGT
>DBCG01000088.1:0-2490 GCA_002292945.1 Proteobacteria bacterium UBA964
GCGCGCCGAGGAACTCAAGGCCGCCGCGCAGGCCGAGGCCGGCACCGAGTTCAACGTCGATTCACCGAAGCAGCTGCAGCAGATCCTCTACGAGAAGATGAACCTGCCCGTGCTGCGCAAGACGCCGACCGGACAGCCCTCGACCGCGGAAGATGTGCTCGAGCAACTCGCCGAGTCCTTCACGCTACCGAAGCTGATCCTCGATTACCGCAGCATCGCCAAGCTGCGCAGCACCTACGCCGACAAACTCCCGACCCAGGTGAACCCGGACACCGGTCGCGTCCACACCTCGTACCATCAGGCTGTGGCGCAGACCGGCCGTCTGTCCTCGACGGACCCCAACCTGCAGAACATCCCGATCCGCACGCCCGAAGGTCGGCGCATCCGCCAAGCGTTCATCGCGCCGCCCGGCCATGTGCTGCTCGCCGCCGACTACTCGCAGATCGAGCTGCGCATCATGGCGCACTTGTCGGGCGATGCGAGCCTGATCGCCGCCTTCGAGGCGGACCGTGATGTGCACCAGGCGACCGCCGCCGAGGTCTTCGGCGTCCCGTTGTCCGAGGTCAGCACCGATCAGCGCCGCTCCGCCAAGGCCATCAACTTCGGTCTCATCTACGGCATGTCCGCCTTCGGCCTCGCGCGCCAACTCGGCATCGGTCGCAACGAGGCGCAGCAGTATGTCGATCTTTACTTTGAACGCTATCCGGGCGTGAAGGCCTACATGGACCGTACCCGCGAAGGGGCGCGCGAGACCGGCTATGTCGAGACCGTGTTCGGACGCCGGCTGTACCTGCCGGAGATCCGCTCACGCAACCGCGCGTTGCAGCAGTACGCCGAACGCAGCGCCATCAACGCGCCGATGCAGGGCACCGCCGCTGACCTCATCAAACTCGCGATGATCGCCGTCGATCGATGGTGCGAGGAGGAAGGGCAGGACGATGCACGGCTCATCATGCAGGTACACGACGAACTGGTGCTCGAGGCGCGGCAAGGCGCAGCGGACCGCGTGGCCGCGGCGGTGCGCGAGCGGATGGTGGCCGCCGGCCAGGGCGCGTTGCGGGTGCCGCTCAAGGTCGATGTCGGCCGCGGCATGAACTGGGATGAGGCGCACTGATCTCTGTAGCGCCATCGCAACAATTTGGCGGCTAACACACTGATTTAGCTGTCATTTTTATTTTATAAATGCCGGGAACCAATGCGCGGACCCCGCGGTCTGACTACCCGAACGCACTGCGTTCCCCGCTTCTCCCTCCCTGAGCGGGTTCCCGGCCTTCAGACTTGTGCCGGGTTAGTCTGCCCCGGTATCCGAGCGATCGGTTACCGGGGTTTTTTTTGCCCCGCCGTCGGCCCCGGTCAGCCGCCTTTCAGCGTGACGGTCCCCGTCTCCCAGAGCCCCTGCAGCGCCCCCTGCGCCTCCCGGACCCCGAGGCCGCTGTGCGCCGAGAACACCTGCGCTGTGGCGACGTCGCCGAGGGCGGCACGGCTCTCACGCAGCAGCGCCGCGCGCTCGGCCTGATTCAGTTTGTCGGCCTTGGCGAGCAGCACATGCACGCCACGCCGGTCGGGGTGCGCCCACTCGATGAGCGCGAAGTCCTCGGCGCGCAGGCCGCGCCGTGAATCGACGATCAGCACCAGGCCTCGCAGAGAATCCCGTGTCCGGAGCGCTTCGAGGAGCGGCACCCACTTGCGTTTCTCGGCCGGCGGCGCCTCCGCGTAACCATAACCGGGCAGATCCACGATCCGACGGCTCGGACCGAGTTCGAAGTAGTTGAGCAAGCGGGTCTGGCCGGGGGTCTTGCTGGTGCGGGCGAGGGCTTTGCGATCGGCGATGGCGTTGATCGCACTGGACTTACCCGCATTGGAGCGGCCGGCGAAGGCGACCTCTGCCCCCTGGTCGAGCGGGAACTGCGCGGGGGCGGCCACGCTCAGAAGGAAATCGGCCTGGGGGAAGCGTGACACCGTCATAGTGTAAACTGCGCAGCCCAGGTTCGAACGTCTCGGAGCCCGCTCGATGTCTACCGTCCTGCCCCGCGCCGCGCTGCTTGCCGCGCTTGTCGTCGCTGCGTTCGCCACTTTGCCTGCCACGGCCCGCGCCGATGCGGCCGCCGCAACGGCTGCCGCCGAAGCCGGCGCCGCGAAAGCCGCCGTCTGCACCGCCTGCCACGGCGCCAACGGCAACAGCATGAACCCCGAATGGCCGATCCTTGCGGGGCAAGGCAGCGCCTACACCACCGAGCAACTGAAACTGTTCCGCGCCGGTCATCGCAACAACCTCGTGATGTATCCGCTCGCGATGGCGCTCACCGACGAAGACATCCGCGACCTCGCCGCTTACTTCGCGCGCCAGACCCCGACAGGCCTCGAAGCCGATCCTGCGACGCTCGAACTCGGCAAGCGCCTCTACCGTGGCGGCGACCCGGCGCGTGGCATCCCTTCGTGCACCGGCTGCCACGGCCCGAACGGCCTCGGCAACCTCACCGCCGGCTACCC
>DBCG01000088.1:2559-21307 GCA_002292945.1 Proteobacteria bacterium UBA964
GCAGCGCTATCTGGATGTCACCACCGGGGCGAAGACCCGCTCGCGCAACGGCCACATGATGACCGTCGTCAGCCAACGCCTCACCGACGAAGAGAAGGCTGCGCTCGCCAACTACATCCAGGGCCTGCGCTGATGCGCACGCTCGCCCTCGCGCTGCTCGCGATGATCGCCACCGGCGCGACCCCGCATGCGCTCGCGCAAGGCACGCCGGCGGCGCGCCCCGCGGCGGCACCCCCCGCCAGCACGCCGATCCCCGCCAAGTGGCAGGCCGGCCGTCACTACCGCCTCCTCAACCCTGCCGTGCCCACCACTATCGCGCCGGGCAAGGTCGAGGTAGTCGAGGTGTTCTGGTATGGCTGCGGCGCCTGCTACATGCTCGATCCGTATCTCGAGAGCTGGAAGAAGACCAAGCCCGCAGCGGCCGAGCTCGTGCGCCTCCCGGTCACCTGGAACGACAGCGCCAAGCGCCACGCGAAGCTCTTCTATGCGCTGCAGGCGCTGAAACAGGACGGGCGCCTCCATACCAAGGTCTTCGACAGCATCCATCGCGGCGGCAACGGCCTCATCGCCCGCGACGACGCGAGCACGCTCGCCCTGCAGCGGGACTGGGCGAAGGCCAATGGCGTCGATCCGACGGCCTTCACCAACGCTTGGAACTCCATGTCGGTCGATGTGAAGCTGCGCCAAGCCGATGACCTCGTGCGCCGCTACCGCGTCGAGGGCACGCCGGCGATGATCATCAACGGCAAGTACTTCACCGACATCAACTCCGCTGGTGGCGTGCCGCAGATGCTCGAACTCATCAACGCCCTCGTCGCTGCGGAAACCCGCCGCTGAGACCGCGGCGCGCGCTCCAGATCGTGCGCGCCAGACGGTGCGCCGATGATCAGTAGTTTCCTGCTCGACGCGACCGGGCTGCATCGCCGCGAGGTCGCCCCGGGGACACCGGTGCCCGACGGCTCGATCTGGGTCGATCTGCTCGAGCCCTCCGCCGACGAGGAGCAACGCCTCGAGTCGCAGCTCAGCATCGATGTGCCGACCCCCGAGGAGATGCGCGAGATCGAGACCTCGAACCGCCTCTACGAAGAGGCCGGTGTGCTCTACATGACGGCGACCGTCGTCACCAAGATCGAGACCGACCGCCCCGAGAGCAGTCAGGTCACTTTCATCCTGACGCCTGACACGCTCGTCACCAACCGCTACACCGACCCGCTGCCGTTCCGCCGCTTCATCGCTTACGCCGCGCGACACGCGGCGCAGTGCACCACTGCGATCGCCGTGCTCGCAGGGTTGCTCGAGGCGCTCGTCAACCGCATCGCCGATGTGCTCGAGCGGATCGCCGCCGACATGGACACGCTGTCGTCCGAGGTGTTCACGCCGCCTGCGCCCGGAATGCGTCGCCGAACCCGCGACTACCGCGCCATCCTCGAGCGCGTCGGTCGCGCGGGCGATCTCAACTCCAAGGCGCGCGAAGCCCTCTCCAGCCTGTCGCGCCTGCTCGTGTTCCTGCAGCAGGCCGAGCATCCGCAGATGAACACCGAGATGCGCAACCGCCTGCGCACCCTGTCGCGCGATGTCAGCCAGATGAGCGACCACGCCGGCTTCATCGCCTCGAAGGTGCAGTTCCAGCTCGATGCGACGCTCGGCATGATCAACATCGACCAGAACAACATCCTCAAGATCTTCTCGGTCGCCACGGTCGTGCTGTTGCCGCCGTCGGTGATCGGCGCCATCTTCGGCATGAACTTCGACCTGATCCCGGCCGCCAGCCAACCTTGGGGGTTCTGGGGCGCGATCGGCCTGATGGTGGTGTCCGCCGTCGTGCCCTGGTGGGCGTTCAAGCGGTTGGGGTGGTTGTAGGCGCGGGTCTCAGGCGGCCCAGTCCATCCTGAGCCGCTTCTTGCCCGCGGCGCAGTCGCGCAGGTAGAGATTGATCAGGTTCTGGTATGGGATGTTCGTCTCCTCGGCGAGCCCCTTGAAGTAGTCGATGGTGGACTCATCCAAGCGGATCGTGATCTGGCGCTTCGCCTTCTTCACGTAAGGGTTGGGCCTCGAGCGGGAGAAGTCGTAGCGCTTCTTCATGCCAGGAACCTCGCGTAGTCGAGGCGTTCGGAGGCGGTCGCCCGACGCGCCGAGATGATGCGGATGACCTCGTCGGCTCTCCGATAGCAGTGACACACGACCAATACCCTCGATGCGATGCTGATGCCGAGCAGCACGCCATGCTTGGCCTTGTTGGCCCGGCTCTTCACCGGGTCCCACTCGAAGACGATGTTCGACATGATTACGATATACTTACGACGTAGTTATAACAAGCCGGACGCTCATGGTGTCGATCACCGGCGACAAGAAGATATCGTCGGCAGCCTGCTGATGTCCGGCCAGAATCCGGCTGAAAACGGCCTTAATGCGATGGTGCCGGACGCCGCTTCAAGCGTCCGGCGGGGTCGTAGACGCGGGCCTCAGACGGCGGCGGGGGTTCGCTCAGGCGGCGCCGAGCGTTCCGGCTATAATGCCAACGGGCGCCCGTAGCTCAGCTGGATAGAGTACTGCCCTCCGAAGGCAGGGGTCACAAGTTCGAATCTTGTCGGGCGCGCCAACTCCACGGACTCGATACCCTCCTCACTCAGGGCAGCATCTGCCCCGGGTAGTTCTGCAAGACGCCCTACGTAGCGGCATCGCCATCGCATTTCTTCCAGCTCAGCCCGCCACTGACGACGAGCAGGTTCAGGGATCGTTGGCGAACCT
The DNA here is from genome assembly GCA_002292945.1 of Proteobacteria bacterium UBA964. Classification (GTDB taxonomy): domain Bacteria; phylum Pseudomonadota; class Gammaproteobacteria; order Steroidobacterales; family Steroidobacteraceae; genus UBA964. The sequence goes on from DBCG01000088.1 coordinate 5,308, forward strand.
CTTGCGCTTCTCGTCGGTCCACTGGAACGCGTTGATCGACAACGCATTCTCCTTCGCTACGACCTTAGCGATATGAACCAAGTTGCTGGGGCCCTGAGCTCTCACGAAACCGCTTCGGTATCCCGAGTAGGAATTAATCGACACACCGATCATGACGAGACAGCAGCGGTTACAGGCGCGATCGCTCCGGGTGCGCTTGCGAGGTTCGGTTTTGATGTCGCGGAGGTCGCACCATAAAATGTCGTTTCGCGTATCACAGCCGTTGCGATCGGCGTTGCGCCACCTCAGTTCAAACTCCCTCGGAGAGTAGCGGATCGTCGACGCTCTACCTTCTTCGGCGAATCCCTCCAAGACCCCGAGGGCGGAGTCGGTGCGTCGACTCCCTGCCACGAACCAATGATCGTCACCGATACCGTAATAAGGGGCAGCGCCGTGAAAGCCGGGCTCAACGAATCAAGAGTTTTTTCACTTTCCGCGGATGCATCGACCGAGTCGCCGAGACAACCGCCTTTCAAAATGTCCCGCTCGCAGGCCACGGGCGACGACACAGCAGCGGCGCCCCTGTCACGCAGTCATCATCGCGCCTAAAGCGACGACGGTCTTTACGATAGACCGCTGTCATGCCGTAACCCTATGATTGGAAGACATTGAATTTTCTATCGTGCTCTGCTGCTGAAGCCGCGGAGATACCCCGGTCGCGATCCTGACCCCCATGCCGGGTGTACAATCACAGAAGGAGGACACTCACCTTGCCCGTAAAGAAAAAACCGTCGGTCAACGGCGTCCACCGTCGCACTTGGCGGACCAAGAAAGCCAGCAACACACGATTCCGTATCCTTGAGTCAACGCTGGATTGCCTGGTCGAGATCGGCTTCACCAACACCTCCATCGCAACGATCGCAGCCAAAGCCGGCTTGTCGCGGGGTGCCGTCCAGTTTCATTTTCCAACCAAATCCGCAGCTATAGAGGCTGTTACCAACCACATCCTGCAGCGGCGGCTCGATGTCTACCGCGCCGACATGGCGAAGATACTACCGTCGGAAGACTTCCTCGAACATGCGTTAACCGCCTATTGGAAGCAGGTCACACGACCGGAGTTCGTGGCGCAACAGGAGATTGCCCTCGCAGCGCGCACCGATGCCCGTCTCGCCGAGGTGCTGGGCCTCGCATACCGTGAGTATGTCGCGCGATCACGCGAGCCTTTTCTAGCCGAATTCCCGGCCTGGAAGGCGTCGCGCGACAAGTACGAGATGGGCGCCAACTTCGCCCAATACTTAATCGAAGGTATGGCGTGGGGATACACTAACCGCTATCTGACCGATGACGCGGTGGGCGCTATGCTCGATAAGCTGCGCGCCGTCGTTGACGCTTTGCTCGAGGAGCGGCCGACGACAACGGCACGACGTGGAGCACCCCGCAAGACTCGTTGAGCACCGGCGACCATGACATTCGGCCGTCAGATGCCGATCATGCGCCCAGCGCGCTTTCCTCCATCGGGCGGTCAGATCGTCGATTCTCCAGAAGCATAAAAGTGCCGGCCGAGAGGACCAAAGGAAGGAGCGCACACCAGCTGAATCCCTCTGCCCAACCGATGGTCGGCGCAAGGTAGCTGATCATCAACGGCGAGATCAGCCACGCGGTGGTGACCGCTAACGAGCCGATAGCTGCCGATGCGGTACCGCGGATCTCGGTCGGATAGAGTTCAGCGATCATCGGCACCCGGACTGCCTCGGATCCGTAGAAGAACACGATGGAAAGCCCGAGGCCGAGGATCAGCGGCACACCTGGTAGCCACAGCGTCAACCCGAAGAACACGGCGCCGAGCAGCGCCCAGATGACCAGCGTGTTCCGCCTTGTGGTGATGAACTCGCCGGTCACCGAAGCGAGCAGGTAACCGATTGCACCGATCGCGAACGAACTGCCGGCGATGCGCGCCGCCTCACCGGCATCGACACCATGCGCTTCGACGAGGTAGACCGGCAGGAAATAGGTCGTGCCGCCGATCGCTAGACTGATGAGGAAGCTACCGGCGAAGCAGACAATGCTGCGCTGGCGGTAGGCCGGAGAGAAGAGCACCCGCAGACCATCCATCAATGATGCATGCCGAACGTGCTTCGCGGCGCGCACCGCTTCGAAGCGGGTCGACTCTGGAAGCAAACGGCCGAGTAGGGGCGCAATCAAGGCTATCGCGAATCCGAACATGAAGATGGCTCGCCAGCCATGATCGCGCAGCAACGGCGTCGCGACCAAGGCCGCGAAGGCGAAACCGAGCGGATAGCCCATCTGCAGCAGTCCCGCGATCAGACCGCGGAAACGCTTGGCCGCGGCTTCGATTACGATGGTGTTGGCGATCGGGTAAAGTCCGGCACCGATCGCGAACCCAAGTACACGATAGACGGTGAGATCGGTAAGTCCCTTTGCGAACCCCTGCGCTGCCACCATCAGCGCCGACGCGAGCAACAGTAGGGTGAAAACGCGTTTACGCCCGTAGCGATCGCTGGCCATGCCGGCGAACACCACCATCACGCTTGCCGCCAGGAAAGATGCGGAAAGCATCTGACCGATAACCTCTAATCCTATATCGAACTCTGCGGTGATCGCCGGTACCGCATAGGAGAACAAGGACTGATCGGCGGTCGAAAGGGAGACACCGATCAAGCAGACGAGGAATGGTCGCCATACCGCGGCCATCGCGGAGCCGAGACCGTCGAGGCGGTCGCTCACCAGTCCATCCGCGGTTTTCCGAGACGCGCGAGCATCGCCAGATGGTCTTGATAGCCCTGCTCGACGGCGCGCCGCGCAGTGCCGGCGGCGGGGAATCCAGCCTCAAGACCCGCTAGCAACAGTATCTCGTCGACCTGGCGACGCGAGACACCATGGTGGATGGCGGCCCGGACAAAGTATCGGCAGTCCTGATGAGCGGCGGCGAGCAGAGCTATTGCGCAAAGAATCTTCGTGGGCAGCGGGATCGAGTCGGCTTCCCATACCTGCGGGGCGATTCGGCACATCAGCACCTGATTGAACTCACCGTCCCCCAACTGGGCGCAAAGTTCACCGCCGTAGTCGTTACCGAAGATGCGCGTGAACATCCGTCGGGCGCGTTCGAGTTCCTCGGGTACGATGGGTTGCATAACGAACCCTCAGACCTCGATCAACGCGCGCGGCAGGGTGTAGAGACGCTCGGCACCGGTGGCTGTGACCAGCATCGACTCCTCAAAGAATAGGCCGCCCCAACCGATCTCATGCAGTTCCATATCGATATTGAGTACCATGTTCTGCTGCACCGGGAAGTCGCCTAGCGTTCCGCCGGCTATGAACGGCACCTCGATATGATCGAGCCCGATACCGTGGCTGAACGCAAGTGCGAACGAAGGCAGACCGTTATCTCGCACCGTACGAATCGTGCGATCACGCAACTCACCGGTGGCGATGCCGGGTCGCAGCGTGTCATAGGCCTCGGCGATACCCGCTGCATAGGCATCCCAAGCCTTCCTCAGACGCAAGGGCGCCTCTCCGAGCACTACGCTGCGCTGCGCATCGCCCATGTATCGGCGCCACTTCAGCATGCTGTCGAAGCACACTTGGTCTCCGGGCTGTATCGGGTAGCGTGCATCCGGTCGGGCAGCTCCGGCACTGCGCAGACCAGCACCGTTGAACGACGCGAACACACGCGCGCCCTGACGTGCGACCTCTATCTCGTAGGCGTTGGAGACCTCGTACCAGGTGGCGCCGTCCCGGATAGCGGCAATCGCCGCCTCCATGGCACGTTGGTTCTTACGAGCCGCCTCGCGCAGGATCGCGATCTCGTCGGCGGTCTTGACCATGCGGATCTCGAGCAGTAGATTCGTCGCATCAACCACCGAAGCGTTCGACAGCGTGTCGCCAAGCAAGCCTGCGAAACGCGTGTCGTCGAGGCCGATGCGCGCACCGCCAAGCCCCCGTTCGCGAATCGCGGCGGACGCCGCTTCCGCGATCCCGGCGTATCCGGTCCGCTCCGCTTGCGCGACCATATCGGAGATCGCCCGATCCTCGCCTGTAAGCGAATCGCGCTGATGGAAGGTATGCACCTTCAGGACGCCACCATAGATGCCGAAGAAATACATCTTGACCTCTGGCATCCAGGTCGGCCGCTGCACCAGCACCGCCGCCTCGATCTCGGTCACGATCAAGCACGCCGGAACGGACGGGTCGCGCGGAAGGATGGCACAAGCCACCCAGGGGACGTCGTAGAGGAAATCGGTCTCGAAATCGCTCAAGTAGTAGACGTTGTTGGCCGTGACAGCCACAAGAGCGTCGAGGCCCTCTCGATCCATGATCTCAAGAGCCCGTTCACGGTTCAGTAGCATCGCGGCACCCCGGATTGGTTCGATATCACTTGTATCGCTCAGTTGAGAGATGGCGCCGCACGCGCTCCTGCCAGCCCGGCACCTCGTTATAAATGCCGGTGTACATGTCGTTCATGTAGAGCAGCCATAACGCACCCGTCTGCGTGCACACCGGTCCATGGCGGATCCCGGGTGGTCGAGAGATGTAGTGATCCCGTCGGAGGACCAGATCCTCCTTGCGGTCGATGTTTTTGTGGTCGTATGTAAGCCCGATGTACGCATCACCGGCGAGCAGATAGAGGCACTCGTCGTGAGGATGATGCTCGGTGCCCGGATCGATGAAGCCTGGCGCAAGCGATGTCAACGCCACCATCTCGCGCGAGTTGGGTTTCTGATCGTGCCGCAGCGTCTTGGTCAGCACACCGGGGGGTCGCGTGCCCTTGCCGGTGGCAGGATCGAGGTAGGTCGACTTTTTGACGATATCGGTCATGGGATCTTTCCACGGAATCGTCCAGGTCTCGATCGGGCCAACCATAGCCTGCTCGTCCGCGCCCGGCGCCGACTGTACCGATTTTTGGAAGCGATGTTCCTTGTTGTGGAACACGATCGCGCGCGCACCGCCCGGCGAGGCCATAGGTCCGAAGCTCACACCCTCAGGGATGTATACATAGCATCCGGTGGTCAGATGATGCGATCCGATGGCGAGTTCGCCCTCGATCACGTAGATATCCTGCCCCGCGGTCAGGTAGCCGACCTCCGGATGCACCCATCCGGCGGGATACTCGATGAGCAGATGATCACCGCCGGTACGCTCGTCGCGCGTGAGTTCGCGCACCGTCCGGCCCGCTGCCATACCGTCATCGGCCGCCTGTGGTGCGACAGTGGAGACATCAAGACAGTCTTCCCTACGTACGGACATCGTGCTGTTCTCCGGTGATCAGGTTCGGCGCTGCGCGGTCTTGCGCCGGGTTGCGGTCCGTCGGACCTTCTCAAGGTAGCGGATGACGGCCTCGCTGCACTCGCGGGGTTTGGTGATCATGCAGTAGGTGCTTCCAGCACCACGGATCGTGGTGACTTCGACATCGTCCTTCAGCGCGCGGAACTCGCGCATAAGGGTGTCGTAGGCGGCCGCCTCCATCCGATCTCGTTTGTCGTTGAGCGCGCTTTCGTTACCCATCAGGAGCATGGTCGGACACCTGAGACCTCGCACATCCGCCGTCAGGTCGACAGCGGAATAGGCGCCCAACACCTCCTTGATCGTGGCGATGTTGACGTTCTCTTCGTAGCGGAGCTTCGCCCATTTTTCGTAGGCGACGCCGGCCTTCGAGTAGAGCAGTGCGGGTGGCAGCACCACACCGGCATAGAGACGCGACAACTGCTTGATACCAAAAACCCGAGCGACCTCATACGAGGCCTTGAAGATGTCGCGCCAACCCGCGTCGCTGCGCACCCATGGATAGGTGATCAGCGCACTGGTCCGCTGCGGGTACTTCGAGGCAAAGCGCGTACCGATCGCTGCACCTGTCGAGGTGCACCAGACGGCGGCCTTCTCGATACCTGCGGCGTCGAGCACGACGCGCAGATCGTCAACCCAACCCTCCAGCGTGTACGGAGCGGTCATCGACCAGTCGGACTTGCCGACTCCCTGATAGTGCCAGTGGATGATGGTGTGATGCTTGCGCAGGTACGGATCGCAGAACTCGAACTGGCGATCTACCAGCGCGAACCCACCGATCAGTACGAGCGGCGGACCCTCGCCGCTGACCTCGTACCACAACCTTGCCCTGTCGGATCTCGCGTATGGCATGGCTCATCTACTCCCCAAGTAATCATGGACGACCCGGACGCCTTCCAGCATGAAAGACATCGGCAACCAGTAGCCGCCGAGTACCCGCGTCGGACGTATCGGCAAGAGCTCCTCGTTATCGGCATCGAAGAATTCAAGTTCGGCACTACCACGCATCATCTGGCCGAATTTCGTACCTGTCATGACCATTTGTGTAAGGTCATGCACCAGTGGTCGACCGAGCGGCGGGATCTGCACATCGGGGAAATGCCGCATGCAAGTCAACGGAAGGTTTCGAGTGTAGAAATCCAGTGCATCGGGCGCGACGGGCGCCTCGGCGTAAAACTTCATCTGCACCAATTTCTCCCCGTGGCGGGACACGGTGCGCGCAAGTCTTGAGCCCACGGCGCCCGGCGCGCAGTCCGCACCGAACATCGGATGCAATCCCGTCTGATCGATCTGCGCGAATTTCGAGCACGCACCGAGGAACCAACTGACCAGCACTAACCAGTCGCGGTCGCCCCACTGGAATGCGGAGAACATCGTCGGCCTACCCTGGAAACGGCAAGGGATCCCGATGACGCATACGTTGTAGTGCGTACGGGAGGGGTTGAGCGAATCGGGGGGGCGGTCTGCTGGATGGCAACGAAGGTGCGGACTCCAGAGGAACGCCTCGCCGGGACGGTCGGAGGGTTCGAGCGGCGCCGGCAGCAGCGCTTCGAGCGCCCGTGGATCCGCTTCGAAATGCACCAACAACAGGTCGCCTGCGAAATTCCAAGGCAAAGCTGGTATCGCCGAAGCGTCGCCGAGGGGCGTGAACGGTCGTGTGAAACCTGGCATCTCCCCCTCCTCTTTCCGTTCAGGTCGACGTCGCGCCGTCATCAGGCCGAAGGTAACGCGCCACCTGCCCATGGGCCCATGACGGCTCGGTGAACTTGAAATCAATCCGTCGCTCGCCACGACAGAACCAGACCGCACCGTCGCGTGTCGCCTGCGGTCCGTGCGGTCGGCTTCCCGGACGGAAGATGTAGATTCCAGCGTCGATTGCACCGGTCTCCCCCATGAGGTAGTCGCCCTCGAGCAGGATCAGTTCTTCCCACGTGTCGTGGGATTCCAGACGAGGATCCGACCAGCCGGGCGCGTGTCGGGTCATCAACGTGTAGGCACCGCTGCGGGGGTCTTCACGCAGGATGCGCACACCGAGTCCGGGGCCGGCGTCCTCGCTGCTCCGCCCCTCGAATGACGGCGAGGGGGCCCACGGTATGGCCGACGTGTCGATGATGGTCAGCCCGCCGCCTTCGTCCGAAGCGATGCGATCGCCCGCCATCCAGAGGAAAGTCGCGCCGCTCGGAGAACCGAGATCGCGGCATTCCCTGCCTGCCGGCCAGTGCGCATGAAAACCGGCCCGTAACTCGCGGCCGTCGACGACCAGCACCCCCTCGAGCACGAAGATCTCCACGTCGTGGTGCCAAGACACGGCGTCCGCCCAGCGCCACAGCGGACGCGCCTCGACCACAAGCGTTTCGGCGCCACTATCACGGTCGCTGCTGAGCGACGCAGCGCACAGGCCGGAAAACCGACCCTGCGGCATCCACGCCTGCCTAGGCAGTTGATCCATGCGCACGAATTCTATGTGGCCGCGTGACATCGGGGACGCTCAGCCTCCTTCATCTGCGGAATACACTCTCTGCAGATGTTGGATGGCCATCTCGGCGGTCGGAAAACCCGCTTCGAGACCGGTGAGCAAGAGGATCTCTTCGACTTCCTCACGCGGGATCTTGTGGTATTTCGCCATCTTGATGAAAAACTCGACCTCTTGCTTGTGCTGGGCCGTGAACACCGCGATGCAACAAAGGATCTTGGTGCGAAGGTCGACCCGGTTCAGCTCCCAGATCGGGAGCATCACTTCGACGAGCTTGGCGTGGAAGTACGGCGGACGATTATCGCGTATCCAAGCGTAGACCTCCTCTCCCTGCTCTTCGCCCCACAAACGCAAACACACTGTACGGAACCGCTGCTCAAGATCGGCCATGGTATTCACCCCTCCTTCTCGCCGATGGTCATCCACCATGGATAGGCACCGAAGAAATAGCTCTCACCCGTTCCCCAGCCCGTGAGCTCGTTGGGAAGCGGTACATCCCGCGCCGTAGCGAACCCGCCGCGCTTGAACATCTCGACGCGGTCTTCGCCGAAGAATTCCGGTATGTACGGGTCGTCCATGCGCCGACCGGTCGAGTCTAGAAGGAACGCCGAAAGCGGACTGTACTGATCGAGCAACACATTGAATGGCGGCGACTCCATGATGGCGAACACGCCACCCGGTCGCAGCAGCCTGTAAGCCTCACGCACCGTCTGGTCGCGCGCCTTCCGTGGCATCTCATGGAACAGAAAGATGGCGACGATCAGATCGAAGCTCGCGTCCGGCAGGCCGGTCTTCTCCGCCATGCCTTGGACGTAGTGCACCCGCTTCTGCCGATGCTCAGCGAGCTTGTGTGCGTACTTGAGCATCTCCGCGGCGTAGTCCAACCCGACCACTTCCGCATCCGGATACATTTCGCAGTACGGCAAAGTGCTTTTACCGACGCCGCAGCCTAGATCGAGGATGCGGCCATAGGGGCGGCGTGGAACGCCGCGCGCCAGCGCCCAGCCCATCTCGTCGCGGTCGTCGCGATTGACGAAGAAGGGACTGATCATCCAATGGTAGAGGATCCCGCCGAACTCGCCGTGGTAGTTGCCGGGCTGAGTGTGGATTTCGAGCTTCTTGTAGTACGGCGGCACCCCGACGGCGGGATCGAGGCGCAGGCTGCCGACGCTCCCTGCAGCGTTGGCATCGTCGAGCCAGCGCCGGACCGCCTCGCGCCGACGACCCAGTATGCGCAGCGAGGTGCGAAATATCCGCCAGTGGTTGTGGCGTTCCATGAAGGCGCCGAAACGATACGGCAACGAGGGCTCCATGACTTCGGCGACCGCCGGGATCGAGGGTCGTCCACGCTGCAACGCAGCGCTGTGCCGCTCATAGTGGCTGGTCATCGCCTTGCCGAGACCGGTCGAATTGAAACGCATCAGTCCGGCGACGAAGTCGAGCTCGGCCTGTTCAGTCCGTGTCTTCCGCAATATCTCGGGCTGCATCAACTTTTAGATCCCCTGTCACACCCGGTCAATTGCACCGGAGCATGTTGCAAAGGCTAAACCCCGCCGCTGTCAAAAACAAGCGCGGCGTATTGTTATTTGATGCGACCTGTGCATATATTCGGAAAAGCTCGGCTTGAGGTGAGCAGATCAGTGATGCTGAACATCTAATAAAATACGGTTTTTCAGAAAATCGCCTGCCGAATTTCGACCGCTGATACATTCGCAAAAAACAAGCGCGGAGGAACGCAAAATGTGGAGAGGGGATAGCAAACGGTCCACGAGACCTTTTATGACAGCGAACAGGACGGTGGCGCTCGCCGTTGCCGTCACCATCGTTTCCGGCACAGCGATCGCCAACGATCTCGATGAAGTCGTGGTGACGGCCCGTAAGCGCACGGAAAGCCTCCAGGACGTCCCAGTGGCGGTGACCGCCATGAGCGCGGAGACCCTTCGTAAGCAGCAGTTCCAGAGCCTGAAGGATGCCAATTTCTCCGTTCCGAACCTCAGCGCTTTTAACAACCAGACAACGGTCGTCAGCGCTGCGACGTTCATCAGAGGCGTCGGCCAGGACGACTCGACACCGGTGCAGGAACAAGGCGTCGCCACCTACATCGACGATGTGTACATGCCGCGGGCCCAAGGCGGACTGCTCGACCTGCTCGATTTCGAGCGCATCGAGGTACTTCGCGGTCCACAGGGCACACTTTATGGCCGCAACTCCTCGGGCGGCGCGGTCAAGTATGTCACCCGCAAGCCCTCGCTCACCGACACCGCGGTCGTCGCCCAAGCGACCATCGGAAGCTTCGAACGGCGCGACCTGGCCGCCAGCTTCTCGGCGCCGCTCGCCGAGGGCAAGCTCGCGGCCAAGGTCGACGTGGTCTCGCGCGACCGTGACGGGTACATCACGCAGCAGTCGACGGGCAGGGATCTGAGCCGGATCGATCGCGACACCGCGCGCCTCGCACTGAGGTGGCAGGCTTCGGACGTAGTGCTGGTCGACGTCGCCGTAGATGGCACGAGGGACCGCTCCGGGCTGCAGGGCGGTACGCCGATCGAACCGAGGGCGGGCGGCAAACTTCCGGGCGGCTACGCCCCCGTCTACGGCGACCTCTACAGCTCGGGCGCCGACGTGGAGGACCTCAACGAGTTCGACGGGTGGGGCGCCTCGGCGACGGTCGCCTGGGACAACGCCTTGGGTCAATTCAAGTCGGTGAGCTCGTACAGGACCTGGGATACCGTGTTCTGGTCGGACCTCGGCGGCCGACCGGCGAACCTAGACCTGTTCAGCGACATGGACGGCAAGACGTTCACCCAGGAGTTCCAGCTCGCCTCCTCGGGCGACGGCAAGCTCGATTGGGTGGTCGGCGCCTTTTTGATGCAGGAGAAGCTGGATATCCTGAACCAGTTCCTGTTCCTGCACGACTATGTCCAGGACACGGACAGCATGGCGTTGTACGGTGAGCTCACCTATCCGCTCTCGGACCGGCTACGGCTGACCGTGGGCGGGCGCCTGACGGAGGACAAGAAGGAGATCAGCATGTTCGGCATCGGTCTCGGCGGCACCTTCCGCAAGGACGGCCTGAAGATCGACTTCAGCGATTTCACTCCGAAGGTCGCCCTCGACTTTTCGCTGTCGGATGACGCGCTGCTCTACGCCAGCGCGCAGGAAGGGTACAAGGCGGGGGCGTTCCAAGGCTTCCCGCAGCAGCTGACCGACCTCACCGTCGAGTACCTGCGCCCCGAGACCGTGCGGGCTTACGAGATCGGTGCGAAGACCAGTTGGCTGGACGGCGGCCTGACTCTCAACGGCGCGATCTTCCTGTCCGAGTACGACCGTAAGCAGCTCAATATCTTCAATCCGGCCACCCTGGGTTTCGTCTCGCGCACCACGAACGCGGAGATGTCCGGTCTCGAACTCGAGATGGCATGGCGACCTTCCGACAACCTCACGATCAACGGGTTCATCGCCACCTTCGACGGCAAGATCACCAAGTCGAACTCAGCGGATCCGTTGCTGCCGAAGAAAGGGACCAAGATCGCCTTCATGCCTGATGTCAGCGCAAAGCTCAGGTTCGACTACGCGGTCCCGCAGGCCAGCGGCGGAGAGTTCTTCATCGGCGGCAGCGTCCAGCATGTCGGAAAGATCTATTTCGCGGTGTACAACGATCCGCAGGTTGTGCAGGAACCCTATGAACTGATCGATGCGCGCATCGGTTACCGCGCAGCCGACGAGCGTCTGGAGATCGCGCTCGGTGGCCGCAACCTGACCGACGAGGAGTATGCGTACACCGCCGCGGCGGTCGATGGCGGTACGCTCTGGATGGCCGAGCCGCGCACCTGGTCGCTCAGCTTCCGTTACCAGCTCGCCGACTGATCCGTGACACCCTTGGCGAAGCGGCATGTTGAGAACGCGGTCGCCCACACGATCCCGGCCACCCCATGGAGGGTGGCCGGGTTACCCGCAGGCGCTGCGATACGGGTGCTCAGCGACGATCGCGTAACCGGGGCGCTGACCGGGGTGTTGAACCTGCCCCTGGGGTTCTCCTCGTCGGGCGCAGTACTCGCCTGCTCGGCTGACCTGCAGATGTTCGTGCTCGAGGGAGAGCTGCGGATCGGCGAAGCGCGCCTGACGGCAGGAGACTACTGCTTCCATCCCGCGGGCAGCGCCGCAGGCGATTGGGAGTGCAGGACGGCCGCGCGTGCGCTGCTGATCGTCGGCCCTCATCCAGAGTTCGTGGCGATCAGCCCGGGCGCGCCTGTCCGCAGCCACGATCCACACATGATCCCGGTGCTCGACTCTTGGGCCCTGCAGTGGGTCGATCCGTTGGCGGCATCGGACCCCTCAACGCCCTATCGAACCGGCGTCATGGTCAAGATGCTGCGCGAGGATCGCGAGACAGGGTCCACCACACACCTTGCAGGCCTGATGCCCGGCTGGTTTATGCCGGGGCTCGAGGTCCATCCGGTCACCGAGGAGAACTACTGCCTGAGCGGTGACGTGCATATCGGAACCGTGGGCGACGGGCCAGGATACACGATGACCGAGGGCGTCTATCTCTGCCGTCCACCCGGCATCGCGCACGGTCCGATACTCTCCAAGAACGGCAACGTGAACTTCTGCTACACGCATGGCCGTCTCGGCATCGACTACCGCGAGGACGCCCGCTCGGAAGCGCTGATCCGCGACCACTTCTGCGGATTTCCCTGGCGCTGACGATATGCTGCTCAACGCCGCTCGCGCCCATGACGAGATGGCCCGTCAGCGCCTCGACCTGCTGCTCTGCGTGGCACCCAAGAACGTCTACTACATCAGCGGCCATCATTCAGACTGGATGTTCGATGTGCGGTGGTCGGGAGCCGCCGCGCTGCCGGCACGGCATGACGTCCCCGCCTGCTTGTTCGTGCACGATGTCGAACTGACCGCGCTCGCGGAGCGTCCGTCGTGGATGCCGCTGCTGCGGGTCTGGACCGCCACGGTCTGCGGCGAACCCGTCCCTCATTTCTCGATAAGCGAAAGCTGCATACCCGACGATCTCGACCGGCGCACGCTGGCGCTCATGGAACTCACGCAGGGTTCAGCGGCAGGCGACCTGTGCAGCGCCGTGCTCGCCTACCTGCGCGAATCGCTGCCGCCGGACGCCCGCGTGGGCTGTGACGACCCGGAATTCGCCGCGATGCTCCGCGAAGCCGTGCCGTCGCTGCAGATGGTCGACGCAAGACCCGCGCTCGCCGCCATCCGTGCGATCAAGACAGCCGACGAGATTCTGCTGATGCGCCAAGCAGCGGAGCGGAACCAACGGGCCGTTCTCGCGGCGGCGGCGGCGGCACGTCCTGGCATCACCTGGACCGAAGTACACCGGGCCTACATGCGCGAGGCGGTCGGACAGGACTGCCGACCGTTCTGCATGTACGTCGGCGCCGGCCGTCGCAGCATGGGACTGCACGCCGACAACGACTACAGGATCTCCGCGGGCGACCAACTTTGCTTCGATGCGATGCTGACCTTCCACAACTACTTCGGGGATGTTCAACGCACCTTCGTGCTCGGCGAACCATCACCTCCGCTGCGAAGGGCTTGGAAAGCGATCGGCGATGCGGCTGAGGCCTGCTATGCGAGTATGCGGCCGGGCATGGACACCGCCGACCTGCGTCAGTCGGCCATCGACCGTGTACGCAAGGCCGGCCTCGGTGGTTTCCGTCATGCGTTCGTCCACGGTTTGGGACTGGACCACATCGAGCACCCCACCGGGATGACTGGCTTCGCGCCGTTCAGACTTGAGGCTGGGATGGTCGTCAACATGGACCTCGAGTTCTGCGAGATCGGGTTCGGCGGTGTGTACTTCGAGGACACGGTGATCATCCGGGATGACGGACCCGAGCGTCTCTACACTCTGCCGCGCACCCTGATCGAGTTGTCCTAAACACCCCCCTGACCGCTAAAAACCCGGAGTACCGCGATGTCCACGGATAGATTCCTCGGTGATCCCGTCCTCGATCGCATGATGAAGGTCGTCCTCGCCCTCTCGCAAGAGTTGTACGTGCTGCGGGACCGAATGGGGACCATCGAGCGGCTTTTAGATGAGAAGAAGGTGATCACCCGATCGGATATCGACGACTACATGCCTGATCCGCAGACCCAGTCGCAGATCCTCGGGGAGCGTGACGCCTACATCGAACGTCTCTTCTCACCATTGTCGGACACGGGCGACCCGGAGCGATCAGTCGATGATTGAAGACACCCGTCGGCTGATGTCGGCGATGCGGGGCTACCCCGCGCGCGTCTTTCTGGTATGCCTGACAGGCTGGATCCTGACGAACATGGACCAGTCGTTCTTCGGCTATGCGGTCCCCTCGATCATGCGGGAGTTCGACATCGGACTGCCGATCATCGGCAACATCCTGTCGGCCGCCTTCATCCTCGCGACGGTGTCCGTGGTCGTCATCGGCGTGCTCGCCGATCGCTACGGTCGGCGTGTGATGTTCGTCGCCTGCCTCGCTCTCTCGGCACTTTTCGTCGGCTTGCAAGGCTTCGTGACATCACTATGGCTGCTCGCACTGCTGCGATGCCTATCGTTCGCCCTGAGCACGGGGCTCGTCCCGATCACCAATGCGTTCGTGATCGAGGCAGCCCCCGACCGCTACCGCGGTGTCATCTCGGGCCTTCTGCAATGCGGCTATCCCCTAGGCTGGTTCCTCGCATCGCTGTTGGCCACACCTCTGATGACCGAGCACGGCTGGCGGTACATGTTCTTGCCCGCCTTCGCGGTCATACCGATCGCGCTGCTGCTGGGCAGACTGCTGCCGGAGAGCCGCCGGTTCGAAGCCGGACGCAAGACCGACGAAACGGCTGCTGGTGCGCACAGTGCGGATTCCCACGAGAAGGCGGGCGTATCCGCGGCGTCGCGAGGCGGCAGCAGCTTCGCTTTGCTGCTCGGCCCGGAGTACCGGTACCGCGTCTTGTTCGGATGGCTCGCATTCTTCCTGTTCGGCGGCGCCTACGCAGGCACGGCGTTCTATTTCCCTACTTTCTACCAGACCGTGCGCGGATACTCGGCCGAGGATGCGACCTTCGTCGTCGGACTCGCGTACGGCATCGGCATCCTCGGCTATATCGGGGCGTCGTTGGTGGGCGAGTTCCTCACCACGCGCCGCAATACGATCGTAATCTGGCTGTGGACGGGCGCGCTAGGAGTCGCCGGCGTGATATGGAACGAACAGGGATTCTGGGGCAACGTGGCATGGTTCTCGGTGACGGCCATGTTCTTCTACGGAACGGCCGCGGTACTGACGACCTATATCGCCGAGATCTTCCCCACCCGGATTCGTGCCACAGCGGTCGCCGTGGTCGCCGGCTCGGGAATCAATCTCGGTTTCGCGATTTTCCCCGTGCTGGTCGCGGGGCTGATAGAAAGCCACGGATGGAACGTCGCATTCACCCTCGCCGTCATCCCGTCGCTCGTGCTTGCTGGAGCGATCACGTTAGTCATGCCCAATCTAGCCTCGACCGCGGCACTCGAGGACGTGGAGAGTGCACCGCGCGTATGAGTCATCGGGGTTCGCCGACTCCGCCCGACACAATGTCACCGAACGCAGCAGCCGACTTCGGCCCCCCTTGATGAAGATCCCGATGTTGCGCCCAGTCTGGTTCCAATCGTGCGTGTTGGCAGGTATGCAAGACCACGCAATGAAGGTCTTAGGCGGCACCTGCGTGGTCTGCTCGCCCTAGGCCCGTCAACTGAACATCCCGTTGCCCTCAAGGTCGACCACGACTGGCGCGCCGAATCGCTGGGCCATGTCGCTTGGTTCTGCTTGATCACCCGCCGAAAGACGGTGAGATCGATGGTCGTGATGTCGCTCCGAGCAGAGGTTCAGTGTCGCTGAGAAAAGGCCTTCGCCCGCGCCGCGAGACCGGGCTCCACATCGCGCAGCCCGTCCCAACGGAAGCGCAGTTGCGTCGTCTCGCAATCCGCCTCACGCAGCACCACGGGCGGCACGATCGGATGATCGATGGCTACTGAAGAGATAGAGCGAGCGCAGATGCGTCGCGATGTAGTCGCGGATATCCGCATAGACCATACCCGTGATGACCATCCGATGCTCCGGCCGACGGGGAGCACCGGAACTTGACGATATGCGGTCACACGAAGTTCCTGCGCTTCCGCAAAAAGCCTCACAGACAGAAATAAGTCCTCGACACCGGCGCCGTGAGGCCCTCAGCCCCCCGCCACCCGCGCCATCAACGCCCGGATCGCGGTGT
>DBCG01000088.1:21325-21455 GCA_002292945.1 Proteobacteria bacterium UBA964
GGTGCCGAACTCGCGGTTGATCTCCATGTGGTTGCCGGGATCGGGGACGCGCTCGACCCGCAGACCGGCCTGCTGCAAGGCATCGCCGAACTGCGCTGCCTGTTCACGCGCATCGATGCGCGATTCGGCG
>DBCG01000101.1:0-20761 GCA_002292945.1 Proteobacteria bacterium UBA964
GCATCGCGCCCCGCTTCGCGCGGGTCGAGCGTCGCGCCGGCGGCCACGGCCGTCCGCAACTGCTCGAGCAGCTCCAAGCGAAGCGCAGAGCGCTCGGCGGCATCGAGTGCCCGTGCCTCGCGGGCGCGGCTGCTGCCGATGCCTGCTAGGGCCCGACCGTTGGCGAAGGCGAGCCGTTGCCGCACGCTGTGATAGCGGTCGAAGTCTGCATTGGCGGAGGGCGGTGACACTTTCTCGAGGATCGACCACCCGCGCGCGGGCTCCCCGAGCGCCAATGCCGTCTCGGCCGCCGACAGATCCCGCGAAAGCGCTTGCCGCGCATCGAGCGGATCCGTGAGCGATTCGAGCGTCGTCTGGGCTTTGCGCGGATCGCGCGCAGCAAGCCACTCGAGGGCGGCGAGCAGCTTGAAGTCGTTGGCGACAGCGGCGGGCGCAAAACCGGCGATGGCCTCGTAATCGCGTGCGGCCGAGGCGTGTTCACCGCGGGCGGCGAATGCCGCGGCTCGTTCAGGAGAAGGGGGTTCGATCGGCTCGGGGGCGGCGGCGCAGCCCGTCAAGACGAGGGCGATCAGGCAAGCCATGGGGGCGGCTCGTCCGGGGTGGGGTTGAAGTGCCGACCTCACGGGGGCAGCATGCCGGATGGACCACATGGAGCGGGATTATAGTGCCTGACGCTGTCGGACCGGCGCTTCGCAGGGGACTCGGGCGACTGGAGGTCGTTGCGACACCGATCGGCAACCTCGGTGATCTCGCGCCGCGTGCCCGCGACAGTCTGGCGGCTGCCGACGTGGTGGCCGCAGAGGACACCCGCCGCACGGGTCAGTTGCTCGCAGCGCTCGGCTTGCGCAAGCCGATGGTGTCTCTGCATGCACACAACGAGCGAGGCCGGGAGGCGAGCCTTTTGGCGCGGCTCGAGGCGGGAGAGGTGGTGGCGTTGGTGAGCGACGCCGGTACGCCGCTGCTCTCCGATCCTGGATTCGGATTGGTGCGCGCGGCGGCGGCGGCGGGGATCCCGGTGCGTTGCGTGCCGGGCCCTACCGCGATCGCCGCAGCGCTCAGCATCTGCGGCATCGCCACCGACCGGTTCTGCTTCGAGGGGTTCTTGCCGACGCGCGCCGCAGAGCGGTGGCAAAGGCTGGTCGGCTTGCGAGATGAGCCGCGCACGATGGTGTTCTTCGAGGCCCCGCACCGCATCGCCGAGGTGCTCGCCGATTGCGCGGCCGTGTTGGGTGCGACACGGGAGGCCGCCGTGGCGCGCGAGCTCACCAAGATCTTTGAGACCGTTTACCGTGGACCGCTCGAGAGCCTTGCGAAGAGCGCGGCTGCTGACGAGGACATGGCGCGCGGTGAGATCACGCTGGTCATCGCCGGCGCGCCGACCGCCGCGCCGTCCGCCACGGGCGCGGCGCGTGAGCCTGCAGCGCAGGCGCAGCTTGAGCGTACGGTGCAGGCCGCCCTCGAGCACTTGCCGGCCTCCAAGGCAGCGGCGCTTGCTGCCGAGGCTTGCGAGGTGCCTCGCGCCGAGGCTTACGCGCTCGCGGTGCGCCTCGCGCAATTGCGGCGCTAGCCGCTCTACGCCCGTGGTCGCGCAGCCCGCGGCCGCACAGAAAGTCTTGATTGTCGTTTGGCCCATCGACGGGTATGGTGCGCCTCGGAGTCGGCCAGGCGATCGCTGCATTTCTCGCGAGATGTGGAGGAAAGTCCGGGCTCCTTCGGACACGGTGCCAGGTAACGCCTGGGAGGCGCGAGCCTACGGAAAGTGCAACAGAAAGATACCGCCGATGCGCCAACTCCCCGTCAGGGAAGGCAACGCAGGTAAGGGTGAAATGGTGCGGTAAGAGCGCACCGCGCGGCCGGCAACGGACGTGGCACGGCAAACCCCACCGGGAGCAAGGCCAAATAGGGAAGTCGCAGGGCAACCTGCAGCGCCGTGTCCGAGCGTGACTTCCGGGTAGGCTGCTTGAGGCGTCCGGTGACGGCCGTCCCAGAGGAATGATCGTCCACGACAGAACCCGGCTTATCGGCCGACTCCTTTCTCTTTCCTGATGCCCGTTTCAGCATTCGCGGGCAACTCACTGAAACCCCTAAACCTTTGCTCGCTCAAGCCGCTTTACGCGGCCTTCGGGTGGGCGTAAGTTATTGGCAGAACATAAATTTTTTAAGCACAGACCGTTGACACCCCCACCCGCTGATTTCTATAGTGGCGGCAAGTGGTAGAAAGTGGGGCGAAATGGGCGGGATACCGTCCGTTCACATGTCATGTTCCGCGGCGCAAGCAAAGTCACGCTCGATGAGAAAGGCCGGATGGTGTTGCCCACCCGGCAGCGCCAGCGTGCGCTCGAGCGTAGCGAGGGTCACCTCGTCGTCACCGTGGACCGTGACCCCTGCCTCCTGATCTACCCGCTGCCTGATTGGGAGCAGATCGAACGCAAGTTGATGAGCCTGCCCACCCTGCAGGAGCGCTCGCGGCGCTTGCAGCGGTTGATGGTCGGCCATGCGACCGAGATCGATCTGGACGGTCAGGGGCGATTGCTGCTGCCGCCCGAGCTTCGCGAATTCGCGGGGCTTTCGCGGCACGCCATGCTGATCGGTCAGGGCAACCGGCTCGAGCTGTGGGACGAGGCGCGATGGATCGAGCGCCGCGACTACTGGCTCAAGAGCGAGGAGACCGCGACCGATCTGTCGACGGAGCTGGATTCTCTGTCGTTGTGAGCGTGGCGGCGGTCGCCGAGGACGAGGGACGTGCGCACAGGCCTCGGTCTGTGCGTCGCGCGTGCGGGGCGAAGAGATACGGGGTGTAGGCGTGGAGCACGCAGATGGGCACGAGCCTGTGCTTGTCGAGGAAGTGCTCGAGGCGCTCTCCCCGGTGGCGGGTGGTTTCTATGTGGATGCGACTTTCGGCCGTGGCGGACACGCGGCGCGGTTGCTGCAGGCCGTCGGCACTGCGGGCTCTGTCCTGGCGCTCGATCGCGACCCCGATGCGATCGCGGCCGGTCGCGCGCGTTTCGCCGCGGATCCCCGTCTCGAGCTCGTACACGCGGATTTCGGTCGTCTCGCCGAGATCGTGGCCTCCCATGCCCGCGGCCGTCCTGTGCGGGGCGTGCTGCTCGATCTCGGGGTCTCCTCCCCGCAGATCGACGATCCGCAGCGCGGCTTCTCGTTCACCAAGGACGGTCCGCTCGACATGCGGATGGACCCCACGCGCGGCGTGTCGGCCGCGCAGTTCGTGGCGAGTACCGAAGAGCGGGAGTTGCAGCGCGTGATCGCGGAGCTCGGTGAAGAACGTCATGCCAGGCGCATCGCGCGCGCCCTCGTGGAGGCGCGCAACAGCGCGCCCATCACCCGGACGCTACAGCTCGCCGAGATCGTGCGCCGGGCGGTACGGGGGTACGACGGCAAGCATCCCGCGACCCGCACCTTCCAGGCGCTTCGGATGGCCGTCAACGACGAACTCGGTCAACTGCGCGCTGCGCTGGTCGGCGCGTTCGACTCGCTCGCGCCCGGTGGCCGGATGGCCGTGATCAGCTTCCACTCGCTCGAAGACCGCATCGTCAAGCATTTCATCCGCGAGCGCTCGTCGGTGGATCCGGTGTTCGCCGGCTTGCCGGTGATCCCGGCTTCGGCGCAGCCGTTGATGCGCGAGGTCGGTCGCAAGCGCCGCGCCACGGAGGCTGAACTCGCGCGCAACCCCCGTGCGCGCAGTGCGGTGCTGCGCTGCGCCGAGCGGATCGTCGCCGGAGGTGCGCGATGAGCCTGGGAAACCGCCGTCTAATGATGCTGGCCTTGCCGATGCTGTGGATCGCGGTGCTCGCCTCCGCAGCCGGCGCCATCCATGCCAAGCATCGTGCGCGCGAGCTGTTCGTGCAGCTCGAGCGGGTGAACGCCGAGCGTGACCGTCTCGACATCGAGTTCGGGCGCATGCAGCTCGAGCAGAGCGCATGGTCGGCGCATGCCTTCGTCGAGAACGTCGCGATCACCCAGCTGCGCATGACCACGCCGCCGCCGGCGCAGGTCGAGGTGGTTTTGCCATGACGGTGTCCGCATGAAGCTGCCAGGCTCCCTCTCTTCCCGCAGTCCGCGGCGCGGTGAGCGTGGTCGTAGCCGGGCCGCTGCCCCTTCCGGTCTCTCCCGCAAGCCCGAGCCCTCTGCGCCGTCGTTCGACAGACGCGCGACGTTCGTCGTCGCCGCCTTCGGTTGCATCGCCGCAGCGTTGGTATGGAAGGCGGTCACCCTGCAGTTCATCCAGAGCGATTTCCTGAAAGGGCAGGGCGATGAGCGCACCGTACGCGTCGCCACCGTCGTCGCCCATCGCGGCGCCATCGTCGACCGTGCCGGTGAGACGCTCGCGATCAGTACACCGGTCGATTCTTTGTGGGTCAACCCTGCGCAGTTGGCAGGCGCCGGCGACGAGATCCCGCGGCTCGCCCGTGCGCTGCAGCGTGATCCGGAGGAGCTCACGCGCCGCGTGACCTCCAACCTGCAGCGAAATTTCCTCTTCATCGCGCGCCAACTGCCGCCTGTCGAGGCGCAGCGCCTGCGTGCACTCGAGATCCCGGGAGTGCACTTCCAGCGCGAGTACCGTCGTTTCTATCCGGCGGGCGAGGTGGCGGGGCACGTGCTCGGGTTCACCGATCTCGACGATACCGGCCAGGAAGGGCTGGAGCTCTTCTACGACCACTGGCTCTCGGGCCAGAACGGCGCCAAGCGCGTGATCCGCGACAACCTTGGACGCACCGTGCAGACCATCGAGAGCATCCGGCCGGTGCGCCCGGGCCAGGACCTGCGCCTGTCCGTCGACATGCGCATCCAGTATCTGGCCTACCGGGAGCTGAAGTCGGCGATCCAGGCACATCGCGCCAGGTCAGGGTCGGTGGTCGTGCTCGATGTGCAGACCGGCGAAGTGCTGGCGATGGTCAACCAGCCCACCTTCAACCCGAACGATCGCTTGCAGATGAAGGCCGCGCTCTACAAGAACCGCGCGGTCACCGACCTCGTCGAGCCCGGCTCGGCGATCAAGCCTTTCACGGTGGCCGCCGCGCTCGCCTCCGGTCGTTACCGTGCCGACAGCATCGTCGACACCTCGCCCGGGTTCTACAAGGTCGGTGTGAAGACCATCGTCGACAAGAACAATCTGGGCGCGGTGGACCTCTCCACGGCCCTCGCTCGCAGCTCCAATGTGGCGATGGCGCGCATGGCGATCCAGCTCGGTCCCGAAACGGTGTACCAGACGCTGTCGAGGGTCGGCTTCGGTCGCGTGACGACCAGCGGCTATCCGGGCGAGTCCGCCGGGTTGCTGCCGCAGTGGGCGCATTGGCGGCCGATCCGCACGGCGACCATCTCCTACGGTTATGGCCTCTCGGTGACGCCGCTGCAGCTCGCGCAGGCCTACGCCACCCTGGGCTCTTTCGGCGTGCACAGACCGGTCGCCTTCACGCCGGTGACCGGGCCCGCGCCCGGCGAGCGCGTGCTGCCCGAGCAAGTCACCCGTGATGTCGTGCGCATGATGGAGAGCGTCGTCACCCAGGGCAGTGGCCGCAAGGCTTCGGTGGCGGGCTATCGCATCGCCGGCAAGACCGGTACGGCGTGGAAGGCGAGCGCCGGTGGCTACATCACCGACCGCTATGTGTCGGTGTTCGCCGGGGTCGCACCGGCCAGTGCACCGCGCATCGCCACGGTGGTGGTGATCGATGAGCCCAGCGTCGGCGGCTATTACGGCGGCGATGTCGCCGCGCCGGTGTTCGCGGATGTGGTCGGCGGCGCGTTGCGGCTGTTGGCGGTCGCGCCCGATGCGCCGCTCGACGCCCCGGTGGACCAGATCCCGGATTCGGTCCCGCAGCGCGAGCCCGACCTGGATCTGCTGCCTGAGGCAGATGCCGTGCCTCCGACCACCATCGCACAGCGCGGTGAGGCGGCCTCGACGCCGGGCGGTGCGCGTCGATGAGCGTCCTGCCCGGAGCGCCGGTCGAGATGGCACGGTTGTGCCCCGGTCGATCCGACACGCCGGCGGACCTCACTGTCACGGATCTTTCGCTCGACAGTCGCACGGTCGAGCGCGACGGCTTGTTCCTCGCGTGTTCGGGTCGGCGTACCCATGGTCTTGCCACACTGGAGACCGCGCTCGCCCGCGGTGTTCGTGCCGTGCTCTGGGAGCCCGCACCGGGGGTCCAGCCGCCTGCCGCGCGTGCGGGCGTGTGGATGGCACCGATGAACGGACTGACGCAGCAGGCGAGCGCCATCGCCGACCGGTTCTTCGGCGAGCCGTCGGCGGCGTTGTCGATCACCGGCATCACCGGCACCAACGGCAAGACCACCGTGGCATGGCTGCTCGCGCAGGCGCTCGACGCCCTGCGATCGTTGCGCGGCCACGCCGGAGGTTGCACGTACATCGGGACTTTGGGCGTGGGCACGCCGCCCGACAGCGTGATCGCCGGCGAATACACCACCGCCGATGCGGTGACCTTGCAGCGCCAGCTCGCCACCGCCCGCGCGGCCGGCGCGAGCGCCGTCGCGATGGAAGTGTCTTCACATGCGCTCGACCAGCATCGCGCCGCTGCAGTGCGGTTCCGTTCGGCGGTGTTCACCAACCTCACCCGCGACCATCTCGATTACCACGGCACCTTCGAGGCCTATGGCGAGGCGAAGGCGCGCCTGTTCGACATGCCGGGGCTCGGCGATCGCGTGTTCAACGTCGACGATGGTTTCGGCGCCCGGCTCGCCAAGAGCTTCGCTGGTCGCGGCCGCTCCTGGCTCACCTGTCGTACCGCCGCCGGACGCGCCGCTGCCGCAGGCTGCTTGGCGCTCGATCCCGGGGCGAAGTTGTTGGCGGCGACGGCCGTGCGCCGCGCGGCGCGAGGACTCGCCTTCGAGATCGAGGTGCCTGCCGGGAGCGATCGCGCCTCGCCGCGGGTGATCGAGGCGCCGTTGGTCGGCGACTTCAACATCGACAACCTGCTCTCTGTGTTCGCGGCGTTGCTCGCGCTCGAGGTGCCGCCCACGGCCGCCCTCGAGGCGCTTGCGCGGGTGACGGCGCCGCCGGGTCGCATGCAGGCGATCGGCGCCGAGGGCCAGCCGCTTGTCGTGGTGGACTATGCCCATACGCCCGATGCGCTCGCCAAGGCGCTGGCAGCAGCGCGGCTGCACTGCCGCGGACGATTGATCGTGGTGTTCGGCTGCGGAGGCGACCGTGATCGCGGTAAGCGTCCGCAGATGGCGGCCATCGCCGCCGATCTGGCCGACGGTATCGTCGTCACCGACGACAATCCGCGCACCGAATCACCGGCGCAGATCGCCGCGCAGATCGTCGCCGGTCTGCCGACCGGTCGCCACGCCGAGATCATCCACGACCGCGCAGAGGCGATCCGTACGGCGCTCGCCTCTGCGGGTGCAGACGATGTCGTGCTGGTGGCCGGCAAGGGTCACGAGGACTACCAGATCATCGGCGCCGAGCGCCGCCCGTTCGATGATGCGCAGCAGGTGCGCGTCGCGCTCGGTCTCGCGCCGTCAGTCATGGGGCAAGGCTGATGCGCCGGCTGTCGCAGATCGCCGCCGATTGCGGTGGGCAGCTCATCGGCGAGGACAGTCCGTGGTCGAGCGCCAGCATCGACACGCGCCGCATCGGCGCCGGCGAACTGTTCATCGCGCTGCGCGGCCCGAACTTCGACGGCGCGGACTTCTTGGGTGCCGCCGCCGCCGCAGGCGCTGCCGGCGCTTTGGCCGAGCGCGCAGGTCCCGCCGGTCTGCCTGTGATCCTGGTCCCGGACGCGCTCGTCGCACTGCAGCGTGCTGCAGCCGCATGCCGCGCGCGCTACACGGGCACGGTGATCGGCGTCGCAGGCAGCAACGGCAAGACCACCTGCAAGGAGATGATCGCCGCGATCCTCGGCGAGCGCGCTGCCACGCTCGCCACCCGCGGCAACCTCAATAACCACATCGGCTTGCCGCTGACGCTGCTGCGACTCGAAGAGCACCAACGCCATGCGGTCATCGAGATGGGAGCCAACCATCCCGGGGAGCTCGCCGCGCTCGCCGCCCTTGCCGCGCCTACCATCGGCATCGTCACCAATGCGGGCGCCGAACATCTCGAGGGTTTCGGCAGCCTCGAAGGCGCCGCGCGCGCCGAAGGCGAGCTGTTCGCCGCGCTCGGTCGTGACGGGGTCGCCGTGCTCAACGCCGACGACGAGTTCGGTGGTCTCTGGCGCGACATGACGGTGGCGCGCGTGGTCAGCTTCGGGCTCGGCGCCAAGGCCGACTTCAGCGCCCGTGACATCCGCACACAGGCGACCTCCGAAGGGTTCCTCACCACCTTCATGCTGCTCGCGCCCCAGGGCGAAGTGCGGATCGGCTTGCAGCTCGCAGGACGCCACAATGTGATGAATGCGCTCGGTGCCGCCGCCGCTGCCATGGCAGCCGGTGCGACGCTCGACCAGGTTGCGACGGGGCTCGCGCGCATGCGACCGGTGGCGGGGCGGCTCGTGCTGCGATCGGCTGTCGCGGGCGCTTGGCTCATCGACGATTCCTACAACGCCAATCCATCCTCGCTGCAGGCCGCGATCGATGTGCTCGCCGCGCTCGAGGGCCGCCGTTGGTTGGTGCTCGGTGATATGGGCGAGCTCGGTGAGCACGCCATCGAGGCACATGCCGAGGCCGGTCGTTATGCGCGGACGCATGGCGTCGAACGCCTGTTCACCGTCGGGCCGCTCGCCGCGCGTGCCGCGCAGACCTTCGGCGAAGGCGCGAGCGTGCATGCTGACGCCGTCGAGCTCGCTGCGGCGGTGCGCGCCGACCTGGCCGTCGACGTCCGGCTGCTCGTGAAGGGCTCGCGCTCCAACCGACTCGAACGCGTGGTCGATGCGCTGCTGCCGGGTCCGCCGGCGGTCGTCGCCACCGTCGCCGCATCCAACATCGCTGAAGGGGTCGCCTGAAATGCTGCTGTGGCTGTCGAGGACGCTCGCCGAAGACCTCTCGTTCTTCAACGTGTTCACCTACCTGACGATGCGCGCGATCCTCGCCGCCGTCTCGGCGTTGACCATCGCGTTGCTGGCCGGTCCTTGGATGATCGAGCGCCTCGCGGCGCTGCGGGTGGGGCAGGTGGTGCGCGACGATGGTCCGCAGACGCACTTCAAGAAAGCCGGTACGCCGACCATGGGCGGCTTGCTGATCCTGGTCGCGATCATCGTCAGCACGCTGCTCTGGGCCGATCTCGGCAACCGCTTCGTCTGGATCGTGCTCGGTGTCACGGTGCTCTTCGGCTTGGTGGGTTTCTGGGACGACTACCTCAAGATCGTGCGCCAGAACCCGGCCGGCCTGATCGCGCGCTACAAGTACTTCTGGCAGTCGGTCGGCGGACTCGCGGTCGCGCTCGCACTCTGGTACACGGCGAAATCGCCGGCGGACACCACGCTCTACCTGCCGTTCCTCAAGAACTTCGCGCTACCGCTCGGTTTCGCCGCATTCGTGCTGCTCACCTACCTGATGATCGTCGGCATGAGCAATGCCGTGAACCTGACCGACGGTCTCGACGGGCTCGCGATCATGCCGGCGGTGATGGTGGCCGCGGCGCTCGGCGTGTTCGCCTACGCATCGGGCAACGCGGTCTTCGCGCAGTACCTCGCCATCCCGGCTGTGCCGCAGGCCGGTGAGCTGTTGATCATCTGCGCCGCCCTCGTAGGCGCGGGTCTCGGATTCCTGTGGTTCAACGCCTACCCTGCGCAGGTGTTCATGGGCGATATCGGCGCACTCTCGCTCGGCGCGGCGCTCGGCACCATCGGCGTGATCGTGCGCCAGGAGCTGGTTCTGCTTGTGATGGGCGGCATCTTCGTGCTCGAGACCGCCTCGGTGATCCTCCAGGTCGCCTCCTTCAAGCTCACCGGTAAACGCATCTTCCGCATGGCGCCCATCCACCATCACTTCGAGAAGAAGGGCTGGGCCGAGCCGAAGATCATCGTGCGTTTCTGGATCATCACCTTCTTCCTCGTGCTCGCGGGTCTCGCGACGCTCAAACTGCGATGAACGACACCGCGCCTGCAGCCGCCGCCGCTCCGACCGCGCTCATCGTGGGGCTTGGTCGCAGCGGAGTGTCTGCAGCTCGCCACTTGGCTGCCCGTGGCTGGCAGCTCGCCGTCACCGACAGCCGTCAGCACCCACCGGGCAGCGCCGAACTCGCCGCATTCGCACCGCAGGCGATCTGCCGTTTCGGCGGGTTCGATCCAGCGCTGTTGGCCGCTGCCGGGCTTGTCGTCGTCTCGCCCGGTGTATCGCTCGCCGAGCCGATGCTGCGCAGCGCCGCCGAGCGTGGCATGACGCTGGTGGGTGACATCGAGCTGTTCGCGCGGGCGCAGCAGGGCCACACCCCGGCCGTCCCGGTCACCGGCATCACCGGCACCAACGGCAAAAGCACGGTCACCACGCTCGTCGGGCAGATGGTCGAGGCGGCAGGTCTGCCGGTCGGTGTCGGCGGCAACCTCGGTACACCGGCGCTCGATCTGCTCGGATCATCCGCGCCGGCGCATTATGTCCTCGAGCTGTCGAGCTTCCAGCTCGAGACCACCCATTCTTTGGAGCTCGTCGCCGCAGGGGTGCTCAACCTCAGCCACGACCACATGGATCGCTACGCCTCGATGGCGGATTATGCAGCCGCCAAGGCACGCATCCTGCGCCGTTGCGGCACCGCCGTGATCAATGCCGATGATCCCTGGACCGCCGCGATGCCGTCGCCGGGCCAGCGCCGGCTCACTTTCTCGATCGACGAGGGGACTGCGGCCGACTATCGGCTGTCGCATGATCCCGCCTCGGGCGAGGATTGGTTGCATGCCCAAGGCGAGCGTCTGCTGCCCACCTCCGAGCTCCGTGTGGCCGGTCTGCACAACGCCGCCAACGCGCTTGCGGCGCTCGCGCTCGGGGATGCGATCGGCCTGCCGCGCGCGGCGATGCTGAGCGCGTTGCGCTGCTTCACCGGTCTGCCGCATCGTTCGCAGTGGGTACGCGACCGACAAGGCGTGCGCTTCATCAACGATTCCAAGGGCACCAATGTCGGCGCGACGCTCGCCGCCGTCGCTGGCATGCCAGGTACCCTGGTGTGGATCGCCGGTGGCGATGGCAAGGGGCAGGATTTCGCGCCGCTCGCTGCCGCGCTTGTCGGTCGGACCCGTCTGGCCGTGCTCATCGGGCGCGATGCGCCTCGTCTCGCCGCCGCTCTGGACGGGATCTGCCCGGTGCGCTGCTGCGACACGCTGGAGGAGGCGGTGGCGTTCGCCGCAGGGGCGGCGCTCGCCGGCGACACGGTGCTGTTGTCGCCCGCCTGCGCGAGTCTCGACATGTTCCGTGACTATTCGCATCGCGGTGACGTGTTCACGGCCGCGGTCGGGAGCTTGCCCGCATGAGCACACTGACCCTTCCGGTCCGCAGCGGCGGGCGCGCCGCACAGATCCACATCGACCTCGTCACCCTCGGGCTGCTGTCGGTCATCGTGCTGCTCGGCCTCGTGATGGTCACCTCGGCCTCGATGTCCATCGCCACGCGTGATGGCGGCG
Source organism: Proteobacteria bacterium UBA964 (assembly GCA_002292945.1). Lineage (GTDB taxonomy): Bacteria > Pseudomonadota > Gammaproteobacteria > Steroidobacterales > Steroidobacteraceae > UBA964. The sequence goes on from DBCG01000101.1 coordinate 11,529, forward strand.
ATCCGTTGCAGTACCTGCGCGGCCAGGCATCGATGGTGGCCGCCGGCATGTTCATCGCGATGATCGCATTCGCGGTGCGCACCGAATGGTTGGAGCGATGGTCGTCGCTGCTGTTGCTCCTCGCGATCGTCCTGCTGGTGCTGGTGGCGATCCCCGGCGTCGGCTATTCGGTGAACGGCGCCCGCCGTTGGTTGCGCATCGCGGGGTTCAACCTGCAGGTCAGCGAATTGACCCGCATCATGGTGCTGGTCTGGGTGGCAAGCTACGCGGTGCGACGGGAAGCCGAGCTGCAAGGGTCCTTGATCGGCATGGTCAAGCCGCTGTCGGTGCTGGCGTTGATCGCCGGCTTGCTGCTGCTCGAGCCTGATTTCGGCGCGGCGGTGGTGCTGGTGGCGACCGGGTTCGGCGTGCTGTTCATCGCCGGTGCCCGGCTCCGTGATGTCATCGGGCTGTCGTTGGTCGTGACCGTGGCGATGGCAGCGATCGCGATGCTCGAGCCCTATCGCGTCCGCCGGCTGCTCGCGTTCCTCGATCCCTGGGCGGATCAGTTCAACAGCGGATTCCAGTTGGTGCAGAGCCTCATCGCCATCGGTCGTGGCGGATGGACCGGCGTCGGCCTCGGCGAGAGCGTGCAGAAGCTCTTCTATCTCCCCGAGGCGCATACCGACTTCGTGTTCGCCGTGCTCGCCGAGGAACTCGGCCTGCTCGGCATCCTGTTGACGCTGGCACTCTTTTTCCTGCTCGCGTGCCGTGCGCTCTGGATCGCGAAACTCGCCCATGACAGTGGCCTGAAGTTCCAGTGTTACATCGCTGCCGGCTTCGGGATCTGGCTCGGTTTGCAGGCCTTCGTGAACATCGGCGTGAACATGGGCGCCTTGCCGACCAAGGGGCTGACGCTACCGTTCATCAGCTACGGCCGCTCGAGCATGCTCGCGGGGCTCGCCTGGGTCGGCATGCTGCTGCGGGTGTTCCATGAAGCGGCGAACGCCGCGCGCGGACCGGCGGCTGCGGCGCTGCGGGGCGGCGCCGCGCGGGCCGTGTCCGATGACGAGGCGATGCTCGCCGAGGGCGCGCGTCCATGAGCGGGCGACGCGTCATGATCATGGCAGGCGGTACCGGCGGACATGTGTTCCCGGCGCTCGCGTTGGCCGAGGTCCTCCGCCAGCGCTCCTGCGAGGTGGTGTGGCTCGGAACCCGGCAGGGCATCGAGGCCCGTCTGGTGCCGGCGGCTGGCATACCGGTGGAGTGGATCTCGGTCGGCGGACTTCGGGGCAAAGGTCTCGTCACTTTGCTGCGGGCGCCCTTCAGTCTGCTGCGGGCGCTCTGGCAGTCGATCGCGGCGGTGCGCCGCCAGCGTCCGGCGGTGGTGGTCGGGCTTGGCGGCTATGTCACCGGCCCCGGCGGTCTCGCCGCGTGGCTGCTGCGTCGGCCGCTGGTGATCCACGAACAGAACGCCGTCGCCGGCCTCACCAACCGTGTGCTCGCCCGTCTCGCCCGCCCGGTGCTCGAGGCCTTTGAAGGCAGCTTCCCGGTCGCTCGTCGCGCGATCGTCGTCGGCAACCCCGTGCGCCCGGCGTTCTTCGCGTTGCCTCCACCCGCCGTCCGCTACGGCGCTCGCAACGGGCCGCTTCGATTGCTGGTGATCGGTGGCAGTCAAGGTGCTGCGCGCTTGAACGCCGCGGTGCCGGCTGCGCTTGCGATGTTGCCGTCAGGTCGATGGCAGGTGCGCCATCAAGCCGGCGTAAGCGGACTCGAAAGCGCGCGCCGGTGCTATGCGGATGCCGGGGTGTCCGCGAGCATCGAGCCCTTCATCGAAGACATCGCCGCCGCCTATGCCGAGGCCGACCTCGTGGTCTGCCGCGCCGGTGCGCTCACCGTCTCCGAGATCGCGGCCGCCGGTGTGGCTGCGCTGTTCGTGCCGTTCGCCGCGGCGGTCGATGACCACCAGACCCGCAACGCCAGGCACTTGGTGGAGCGCGGCGCCGCGACCCTGCTGCCGGAGTCCGAGCTCTCGCCGCAGCGCCTGGCAGCGGAGCTCGAGCGGCTCGGTGCCGATCGCGCAGCGTTACGGGTGATGGCCGAGCGGGCGCAAGGCTCATCCGAGCCGCAGGCCACCGGTGCGATGGCGGAGGCCGTGCTTGCCGCAGGGAGACTGGCATGAAGACGATGGAGCGCATGCGCCGCATCAACACCATCCATTTCGTCGGCATCGGCGGCAGCGGTATGGGCGGTATCGCCGAGGTGCTCTTGAACCTCGGCTACTCGGTGCAGGGGAGCGACCTCAAGCCCAACGCGGTGACCACGAGGCTCGCCGGTCTGGGTGCACGGATCTTCCAGGGCCACGACGCTTCTCATGTCACCGGCGCCGATGTCGTCGTCGTCTCGACCGCCGTCTCCGAGGACAACCCTGAGGTGGCTCGGGCGTTGGCGCAGCGTGTGCCGGTGGTGCCGCGCGCCGAGATGCTCGGCGAGCTGATGCGCTTCCGTTCCGCGATCGCGGTCGCGGGGACGCACGGCAAGACCACCACCACGAGCCTCGTCGCCTCGGTGCTTGCCGAGGGCGGCGAAGACCCGACCTTCGTCATCGGCGGTCGCCTGAAGAGCGCCGGCACCAACGCCCGCCTCGGGGCCGGACGATACCTCGTCGCCGAAGCCGACGAGAGCGACGCCTCGTTCCTGCACCTGCAGCCGCTGATCGCCGTGGTCACCAACATCGACAACGACCATCTGGCCACGCACGACGGCGACTTCTCGCGGCTGCGGCAGAGCTTCGTCGACTTCCTGCACAACCTGCCGTTCTATGGTCTCGCCGTGCTCTGCGCCGACGATGCCGAGCTCTGCACCATCCTGCCGCGGGTCGGTCGGCCGATCGTCACCTATGGCACGGTCCCGCAGGCCGATGTGCGCGCCGTCGACATCGAGCGTCGCGGTCTTCAGACCCGCTATCAGGTGCTGCGCCCCGGTCACGCTGAGCCTCTCGACATCACGGTGAACCTGCCGGGAGCCCACAATGTTCTGAATTCTTTGGCGGCGGTGGCGGTGGCCACCGAGCTCGGCATCGATGATGCAGCGATCCAGCGCGGTCTTGCCCGCTTCCAAGGCGTCGATCGGCGCCTGCAGCTGGTCGGCAGCGTGCCGGTGGGCTCTGACGCCGTGCCGGTGATCGACGACTATGGCCATCATCCGACCGAGATCCGCGCCACGCTCGATGCGGTGCGCCAGGCGCATCCCGACCGCCGGATCGTTCTGGCCTTCCAGCCGCACCGCTACACCCGCACCCGCGACCTGCTCGATGATTTCGCGGCGGTGCTTTCCACAGCCGATGTGCTGCTCGTGACCGAGGTGTACGCCGCGGGCGAGGCGCCGATCGCCGGCGCGGATGGTCGCGCCATCTGCCGCGCGGTGCGCAGCCGCGGTGCGATCGAGCCTGTGTTCGTACCGCGTGTGGAGGACCTCGCCGACAGCTTGCGGGACCTGCTGCGCGGCGGTGACGTGGTGCTCGCGATGGGCGCCGGCAGCATCAGCGCCGCGGCGCACGGTCTGTCGCGTCGGCTCGCCGGCGAGGAGGGGGGATGAGCGTACGATCTCCCGCTGCCGCCATCGACACCGAGGCCTTGTTGTCTCGCTTCGCAGGCCGTCTGTTGCGCGATGAGCCGATGTCGCGGCACACCTCGTGGCATGTGGGCGGCCCTGCCGAGCTCTGGTTCGAGCCGCGTGACCGTAGCGATCTCGCCGAGTTCATGCGCGCACTGCCTGCGGGCATGTCCATCACGTGGGTGGGCCTCGGCAGCAACCTCTTGGTACGCGATGGCGGCCTGCGCGGCGCCGTCATCTCGGTGCATGGGGCGCTGTCCGCGCTCGAACAGCGTGACGATGGAACCGTCTGGTGCGAAGCCGGCGTCCCTTGCGCGCGCATCGCGCGTCAATGCGCGCGTTGGCAGCTCGGTCCGGCAGGGTTCTTCGTCGGCATCCCGGGCACGCTCGGCGGCGCGCTCGCCATGAACGCCGGCGCGTACGGCGGTGAGACCTGGGCGCATGTGGCCGGTGTGGAGGTCATCGATCGTTCCGGGACGATCCGACGCCGCGATGCCTCCGAGTACCGTGTGTCTTATCGCCATGTCGAGCCGCCGGCCGCCGACGAGGCGTTCCTTGCCGCGTCATTGCGCTTCGTGGCGCAGCCCGATGCCAGCACCGATGCCCTGCGCGATCTGCTGGTGGAGCGTAAGCGTCAGCAGCCGATCGGCGAGTGGAGCTGCGGCTCGGTCTTCACGAACCCGTCGGGTGACCATGCTGCGCGTCTCATCGAGGCCGCCGGGCTCAAGGGGCGGCGCATCGGTGGCGCGGTGGTGTCGGCGAAGCACGCCAACTTCATCCTCAACGAGGGCGAGGCGAGCGCCGCAGACCTCGAGCAGCTGATCGCGTTGGTACAGCATGAGGTCGCCAGGCATGCGGGTGTGCGCCTGCAGACCGAAGTGCGCATCGTGGGGGAGGCGGCCTGATGCGCCTGCTGCACGATCCCTCCGCGGTGCATGAGGTGACCGACGCACGCGGCTTCGGCAAGGTCGCCGTGCTGCAGGGGGGCGACTCCGCCGAGCGTGAAGTGTCGCTGCGCTCCGGCGCGGCGGTGCTCGAGGCGCTGCGGGCGCGCGGCGTCGAGGCAGAGGCGTTCGATCCGCGCGAGCGACCATTGGGTTCGCTCGTCACGGAAGGCTTCGCACGTGCGTGGATCGCGCTGCATGGACCGGGTGGCGAGGACGGCACGGTGCAGGGCGCGCTCGAGTGCCTCGGCATCCCCTATACCGGCAGCGGCGTGCTCGGCTCCGCGGTGTGCATGGACAAGGCGCGTACCAAGCGGCTCGCCGCGTCGGTCGGCATCGCCACGGCGGCCTTCGTCGAACTGCGCGGACCCGTCGACTTCGATGCCGCGCTCTCCGAGCTCGGGTTGCCGCTGTTCGTGAAGCCCTCGACCCAGGGCTCATCGGTGGGGATCTCGCGCGTCGAGACGGCCGCCGCGCTGCCCGCCGCATACGCCGCCGCGGCGGCGCATGACAGCGTGGTGCTGGCGGAGGCTTTCATCCCGGGCGCTGAATACACCGTCGGCTTGCTGCAAGGCCGGGCGTTGCCCTCGGTGCGCATCGAGACCGCGCGCGCGTTCTACGACTACGAGGCCAAATACCTCTCCGGTGACACCCGTTACCACTGTCCGTCCGGTCTCGCGCCGGAGACCGAGCGTCACCTCGGAGCGCTGGCGCTCGGTGCGTTCGCCGCCGCGGGCGGCGAGGGTTGGGGTCGGGTGGATTTCATGATGGACGCCACCAGCCGGCCTTTGCTGGTCGAGATCAACACCGTACCGGGCATGACCGCGACGAGTCTCGTCCCGAAGGCTGCGCATGCGGTCGGCATCGGTTTCCCCGAACTCGTCTGGCGCGTGCTCGAGACCAGCTTTGCAAGGAGACCGCGATGATCGGTAGCCGCCCCCGTAACCGTCGGCGCAGCGAAGAGCGCAGTTGGCAGTGGCCGACCGTGGATTGGCGTCGTGTGATGCAGGGCGCCGTCGGTCTCGCCGCGCTCACGCTGCTCGTGCTGCTGTTGCAGCACGCGCTCGATCGACCGGTGACCGCGGTGGCGGTGGAAGGGCGCTTCCAACGCGTCTCGCCGCTCGAGGTGGAGCAGGCGGTGCGCGAGCGCCTGCAGGGTGCGGGTCTGGTGTCCGCCGACCTCGATGGTGTGCGCCGTTCACTCGAGGCGCTGCCTTGGGTGGATCGTGCGAGCGTGGCGCGGGCGTGGCCGACCGGTCTGAAGGTCAACCTGTCCGAGCAGGTCGCGGCGGCGCGTTGGGGCGCCAACGGGCTGCTGAACTCGCGCGGTGAGCTCTTCATCTCCGAGGCGCGCTTCGTTCCGGTCGAACTGCCCCGCTTGTCCGGGCCGCTCGGTACCGAGGGTGCGGTCGCACAGCGCTACCTCGCCATACAAGGCCGTCTGGCGGAGGGCGGCGTACGGCTCGCGGCCTTGCGCCTCGACGCGCGTGGCGCTTGGGAGATCGACCTCGACAACGGCGTGAGCGTGCGGCTCGGTCGACGTGACGTCGATGAGCGTTTCGAGCGCTTCGCAGCGGCGGCCTTGCGGCTGGTCGCGCAGCGCGGCGCCGAGATCGCCTATGTGGACATGCGTTATTCGAACGGTTTCGCCACCGGTTGGCGCAACGGCACCCGCGTCGCGGCGATGGATGACGGCGACGAGACACCTGAGGGCTGACGGAAAATCATGGCACGCAAGACGGACAGACAATTGATCGTCGGACTCGACATCGGGACCTCGAAAGTGGTGGCGTTGGTCGGCGAGATCGCCGAAGACGGCAGCATCGAGCTCATCGGCATCGGCACCCAGCCCTCGCGCGGTCTCAAGCGCGGCATGGTGGTGGACATCGAGTCGACCACGCAGTCGATCCAGCGTGCGGTCGAGGAAGCCGAGCTGATGGCGGGCTGCGAGATCCATTCGGTCTACGCCGGCATCGCCGGCAGTCACATCCGCAGCCTCAACTCGCACGGCGTGGTCGCCATACGCGACAAGGAGGTCGGCCAAGCCGACATCGAGCATGTGGTCGATGCGGCCAAGGCGGTGGCGATCCCGGCCGATCAGAAGATCCTGCATGTCCTGCCGCAGGAGTTCATCATCGACGGCCAAGAGGGCATCCGGGCGCCGGTCGGGATGTCCGGAGTGCGGCTCGAAGCCAAGGTGCACATCGTCACTGGGGCCGAGAGCGCTGCGCAGAACATCGAGAAGTGCATCCAGCGCTGCGATCTGGCGGTCGACGACATCGTGCTCGAGCCGTTGGCTTCATCCTATGCGGTGCTCACGCAGGACGAGAAAGACCTCGGCGTCTGCTTGGTGGATATCGGCGGCGGAACCACGGATATCGCCGTGTTCTCGCATGGTGCGATCCGGCACACCGCGGTGATCCCGATCGCCGGTGACCAGGTGACCAACGACATCGCCATCTCCATGCGCACGCCGACGGTGAACGCCGAGGAGATCAAGCTGCGTTGGGCCTGCGCGCTCTCGCAGCTCGCCCGTTCCGAGGAGACCATCGAAGTGCCGAGCGTCGGTGATCGGCCGGCCCGTCGCCTGACCCGCCAGACCTTGGCCGAGATCGTCGAGCCGCGCTATGCCGAACTGTTCGGGCTGGTGGCCGAGGAACTGCGTCGCAGCGGTTTCGACGAATCGGTCGCGGCAGGCATCGTCATCACCGGCGGCAGCGCCCGCATGGAAGGGGCCATCGAACTCGCCGAAGAGGTCTTCCATCGTCCGGTCCGCCTCGGCGTTCCGACCGGTGTTCGTGGGCTCGGCGACGTCACCGGCTCGCCGATCCACGCGACCGGGGTCGGGCTTCTGCTCTACGCACGCGACCATTATTCACCCGGCCGACGCACCGGTGGCATCGCGGGCGGAACGCGATCGGCGCTCGATCGGATGAAAAGTTGGTTCCAAGGCAATTTCTGATATTAGAATCTCGCAAACAGGAGACGCCGCATGTTCGAACTCATGGACGCATACAGCCAGAGCGCAGTCATCAAGGTGCTGGGCATCGGTGGAGGTGGCGGCAACGCCGTCGCGCACATGGTGCACAGCGGCATCGAGGGCGTGGAGTTCATGTGCATCAACACCGATGCGCAGGCGCTCAAGCACTCCTCGGTCAAGACCACGCTGCAGATCGGCTCGGGCATCACCAAGGGCCTCGGTGCCGGCGCGAACCCTGAGGTCGGCCGGCAGGCCGCCATGGAAGACCGCGACCGCATCGTGCAGATGATCCAGGGCTGCGACATGCTGTTCCTCACCGCAGGCATGGGCGGCGGCACCGGCACCGGCGCGGCGCCGGTCGTGGCGCAGATCGCCCGCGAGATGGGCATCCTCACGGTCGCCGTCGTCACCCGTCCCTTCAACATGGAAGGCGGCAAGCGCGCGATGGTCGCCGACCAGGGCATGCAGGAGCTCGCCCGCACGGTCGACTCCCTCATCACGATCCCGAACCAGAAACTGCTCACCGTCCTCGGTCCGAAGACCACGCTGCTCGACGCCTTCAAGAGCGTGAACGGCGTGCTGCAGGGTGCCGTGCAGGGCATCGCCGACCTCATCACCCGTCCCGGCCTCATCAACGTCGACTTCGCCGATGTGCGCACCGTCATGGGCGAGACCGGCATGGCCATGATGGGTTCGGGTTTCGCCACCGGCGAGGACCGCGCCAGGGTCGCTGCGCAGATGGCGGTCTCTTCGCCGCTGCTCGAGGATGTGAACCTCGCCGGCGCGCGCGGCATATTGGTCAACGTCACCGCCGGGCTCGACCTCGCCATCGGCGAGTTCGAAGAGGTCGGCAACATCGTGCGTGAGTTCGCCTCCGAGGACGCGACGGTGGTGGTCGGGACCGTCATCGACCCTGAGCTCAGCAACGAGCTGCGCGTCACCGTGGTCGCCACCGGGCTGGGCCGTCTTCAGCCTGCGGTGCTCCAGGCGCCGGTCGCCCAGCCTCGAGCGGCAGCGGCGGGTGTCGCCGCTGCGCCGGCGGCCGGTGGTCGCAGTGCCGGTGCCTTCGGCACCCAGGCCGCGCCCACCACCCCGGGCCTGCGCATCGCGGCGGCACGCCGACCGGTCGCGGTCGCCACCAGCGACTACTCCAAGCTCGACGAACCGGCGATCAACCGCCTCGCTGCAGCGGCGGGTGATGGGCTGCGCCACGACGACCCGTCGGCTGACGAGGAGATCCTCGATATCCCGGCCTTCCTTCGCCGCCAGGCCGACTGAGCCCGTCACTTTCCGGTAACATCCCGCGCTGCCGCTCCGGCTGGCGCCTGCGATCCGCGGGTGCCGGCTCCAGAGCGGGGAGAGACCATGGTCGGCCAGCGTACGATCAAGAACATCATCCGCGCCTCGGGCGTCGGCCTGCACACCGGGAAACAGATACTGATGACGGTGCGCCCCGCGGCGCCCGACACCGGTATCGTCTTCCGGCGTACCGATTTGCCCGAGCCGGTCGATATCCCCGCGCGCGCCGAGAACGTCGGCGAGACGACGCTCGGTACTTCGCTGATCTATGGTGATGCCAGGGTCTCCACCGTCGAGCATCTGCTCTCTGCGTTCGCCGGTCTCGGCATCGACAACGCCTTGGTCGAGGTCAGCGCTCCCGAGGTGCCGATCATGGACGGCAGCGCCGGTCCGTTCGTGTTCCTGCTGCAGTCCGC
>DBCG01000101.1:20850-28557 GCA_002292945.1 Proteobacteria bacterium UBA964
GACAAGTGGGCGCAGTTCGACCCGTTCGACGGCTTCAAGGTCAATTTCGAGATCGAGTTCAACCACCCGATCTTCAAGCGCCGCGCGCAGCGCGCCACGATGGATTTCTCGACGACCTCGTTCCTCAAGGAGATCAGCCGCGCCCGCACCTTCGGCTTCATGCGCGACCTCGAGCACATGCGTTCGCGCAACCTCGCGCTCGGCGGCAACCTCGAGAACGCCATCGTGCTCGATGATTCAAAGATATTGAACGAGGGCGGTCTCCGTTACGAGGACGAGTTCGTCAAGCACAAGATCCTCGACGCGATCGGCGACCTCTATCTGCTCGGCTACAGCCTTATCGGCGAGTTCACCGGCTTCAAGTCCGGTCACGGACTCAACAACCGTCTGCTGCGCACGCTGCTCGCGGACACCGATGCCTGGGAGGCGGTGGTCTTCGAGCGTCCCGAAGATGCGCCGATCTCTTATGTGCGTGCGCCCGTCCTCGCTGCGGCAGGCTGAACCCGCACCGCCCAACGGCTGATCCCGGGGCTCGCCGCCTGCACGGCCTCCCAATGTTCCGCGAGCGCGAACCGCAGCCGTGCGGACCATGCGGCGGACTCGGCGTATACCGTCAAGCCGCCCTCCCGCTCGACGATCTGCGTGACCCGCGCCGCCAGTTCGGGCGGTAGACGGGCCCCCAGGAACTCGCGCCAGAAGGTTTCGCGCCCCGTCTGACGCCGGATGGCTTGTTGCAACAGCCCGCTTCCAGACAGCAAATCATTGATACTATTAGGTTTTTTTGCGGGACGTTGACGCGCCGGCCGGCGGATTACCTTCGATGGGTTGTGTCGGTCGGGGGGTTTCGGCATAGTCGCGGCTCTTTATCGTTCGGGCGGCCGGGGTCGGCTGGCCTCGCTCAGGACATCGGGGGTAACTATGCCATCGTCCAAGACGGCGGACCGCAGGTTCCGCTGGGCTTCCCCGTCGGAGCCCCGAAAGTGAGCCTTTCGCTGCTGTGGCAGCGGGCGTCGGGCGTCGTCCGCGTCGAACTCTCCTCCCGACTCATGCTCGGTGGGCTGGTATGCGGCGTCATGGTGCTGCTCGGCAGCGTCTTCGTCGCGGGCGTCTCGCTCGGGCAGCGAGCCCATTCCCTCGATGGCAGTCCGGTCAGCCTCGCGCGCGCGGCGATCTTGCAGAGGACTGAAGTCGCCGAGCTGCGTCAGCAGCTGCAGGAGCGCGTCGATGCGCTCGCAGTGCGCATCGGTCAGGTCAACGCCCATGTCTTGCGGCTCGATGCGCTCGGCAAGCGCGTCGCCGAACTCGCGGACCTCGATTCCCGCGAGTTCGATTTCGGGACCGCGCCCGCGACCGGTGGCCCGGAAGAGTCGCCCGGCCAGCCCGTCCAAGCACCGGATATCACCCGTCTCATCGACGATCTCGAAGGTCGTCTGGAGCAGCGTACTTCCCAGCTCGGCGCGCTCGAGCGGGTGCTGCTGCGTCAAGAGCTGCGCGAACAGATCGTCCCGGACGGTCGACCGGTGTTGCGCGGGTTCCTTTCTTCCGGGTTCGGTTGGCGCCAAGACCCCTTCACCGGGCGCTCCGCGCTGCACAAGGGCATCGATTTTGCGGGCAACCACGGCGATGCCATCATCGCGGTCGGCGCCGGTGTGGTGAGTTTCGCGGGCGTGAAGGAAGGCTACGGATACACCGTAGAAGTCACCCACGGCGACGGCTATGTCACCCGCTACGCCCACAATTCTCGCCTCACGGTGCGGGTCGGTGATCTGGTCGCCCGTGGCCAGCAGATCGCCCGGATGGGTTCCACCGGGCGATCGACCGGCACCCACCTGCATTTCGAGGTGCTGCGCAACGGCGCGCCCGTCAACCCGCTGGCCTACATCGGCGGTTGATCCTCAGGGCTTTGGCCATCCAGCGGCTGCCCGCGCACCTCCCGGGACTTGCAATCCTGCGTGTCGGCCGCATAACCCCGTAGAATACTGCTCCTTTTTCCTGGGGTCCCCCTCGCGTGCTCAACCTGCTTACCCGCCTCTTCGGCAGTCGTAACGACCGCCTCGTCAAGGCCTCCTTGCGCGAGGCGCACGCCGCGACCTCATTCGAGCCAGCGCTGCAAGCCCTGTCCGACGAGGCGATCGGCGCCAAGACCGCTGAGTTCCGGTCTCGGCTCGCCGCTGGAGAGGCCTTGGACAAGCTCGCGCCGGAGGCCTTCGCCGTGGTGCGTGAGGCCGCTCGTCGTACCCTCGGGATGCGGCATTTCGATGTCCAGTTGGTCGGCGGTCTCGCCTTGCACCGTGGCCGCATCGCGGAGATGCGCACCGGCGAGGGTAAGACGCTCATGGCGACCCTGCCCGCCTACCTCAACGCCTTGCCGGGGCAGGGCGTGCATGTCGTCACGGTCAACGAGTATCTCGCGCAGCGCGACGCCGACTGGATGGGCCCCATCTACCGGTTCCTCGGCCTGACCGTCGGTGTCATCCGCAACGGGCAGTCGACGGACGAGAAGCGCGCGGCTTACGCCTGCGACATCACCTACGGCACCAACAACGAGCTCGGTTTCGATTACCTGCGCGACAACCTTGCGTTCCGTCTGGACGACCGCGTGCAGCGCGCGCTCTCGTTCGCGATCGTCGACGAGGTCGACTCCATCCTCATCGACGAAGCGCGCACGCCGCTCATCATCTCGGGGCCGGCCGAGGAGAGCACCGAGACCTATGTCGCCATCAACCGTCTGGTGCCGCGACTCGAGCGCATGCAGGGGGCGCCGCCGGGGCGCGATGAACCTGAAGGTCCCGGCGACTTCTCGGTAGACGAGAAGCAGCGCCAGGTGCACCTCAGCGAGGCCGGGCACGAACGCGTCGAAGCGCTGATGATCGGCGCGGGCTTGCTGCGCGAGGGCGAGAGCCTCTACGACCCCTCCAACATCCGGCTGATGCACCACTTGAACGCCGCGCTGCGCGCCCATGCGCTCTATCGGCGCGATGTCGAGTACATCGTGCGCAACGGCGAGATCGTCATCGTCGATGAGTTCACCGGACGCACCATGCCGGGACGGCGTTGGTCCGAGGGCCTGCATCAGGCCGTCGAGGCCAAGGAAGGCGTGAGGGTCCGCGAAGAGAACCAGACCATCGCGTCGATCACCTTCCAGAACTACTTCCGGCTCTACAAAAAACTCTCTGGCATGACCGGCACCGCGGACACCGAGGCGCCCGAGTTCATGCAGATCTACGGGCTCGAGGTGATGGTCATCCCGACCCACCGCGCGATGGTCCGCAAAGACCACCCTGATCTCGTGTTCCTCAACCAGGAAGACAAGTACCGGGCGGTGGTCGAGGACATCCGCGATTGCGTCGAGCGCCAGCAGCCGGTGCTGGTCGGTACCGCTTCGATCGAGAGCTCGGAACTGCTCTCCGGGCTCCTGCAGAAAGAAGGCGTCGCGCACGAGGTGCTCAACGCCAAGCAGCACGAGCGCGAGGCGCACATCGTCTCGCAGGCCGGCCGCCCCGGCGCGATCACCATCGCGACCAACATGGCAGGTCGCGGCACGGACATCGTCCTCGGCGGAAACCTCGAAGCCGAGCTCCTGGCGTTGCCGCCCGAGGCCGACGAGGCTGTCCGCGAGGCGACGCGCAGCGCTTGGCAGCAGCGTCACGACGCCGTGCTCGCCGCCGGCGGTCTGCACATCATCGGCACCGAGCGCCACGAGTCGCGGCGTATCGACAACCAGCTGCGCGGCCGCTCCGGCCGCCAGGGTGACCCGGGTTCCTCGCGCTTCTATCTGTCGATGGAAGACAACCTGATGCGCATCTTCGGCGACCCGAACTTCACCAAGCGCCTGTTGTCGGCCGCCGGCATGCAGGAAGGTGAGGTCATCGAGAGCCGCATGCTCAGCCGACGCATCGAGACCGCACAGCGCAAGGTCGAGTCACACAACTTCGACATCCGCAAGCAGCTGCTGTTGTTCGACGACGTCGCCAACGACCAGCGCAAGGTCATCTACCAGCAGCGCACCGAGATCATGGGTGCGACCGATCTCGGCACTGCCGTGCGTGGCATCCAAGCGGACGTGGTCGCCCGCATGCTCGATCAGGCCTTGCCGCGTAACGTGCCGCGTGAGGACTGGGACCTCGATGGCCTGCGTGATGGTCTGCGCAAGGATTTCTTCGTGGACATCGATCCGGCAGCCTGGCTCGCCGCCGAGCCGGCCATGGACGAGCAGACGCTGCGCGGGCGCGTACAGGACGCGGTGGCTGCCGCCTACGACACCAAGACCGCCCGTTTCGGCCCCGAGTTGGCGCAGCATCTCGAAAAAGATGTCGTCCTGCGCACGCTCGACCAGCACTGGCGCGAACACCTGGCCGGTATGGATTACCTTCGTCAGGGCATCCACCTGCGCAGTTACGCGCAGAAAGATTATCGGTACGAGTACAAGCGCGAGGCCTACGAACTCTTCAGTGCGATGCTCGATCGCGTGAAGTTCGACACCGCCTCGGTGCTCGCGCGCATCGATGTGCGCAGCGAAGCCGATCTGCAGCGCGAAGAGGAAGAGCGGCAGCGACGGTTGCTGGCAGCCTTGCAGACGCAGCACGCGGATGCTCAGTCGGCGCTGGTGTCTGCGCCGCCCGCCGAGTCGGCTGCCTCGGGCGCGACCGAGGGTACGCAGGAGCCGTCCGTCGTGCGCAATGAGCGCAAGGTCGGTCGCAACGAGCCCTGCCCCTGCGGATCAGGCAAGAAATACAAGCAGTGTCACGGGCAGCTGGAGTAAGCGACGCCGCGCGACCGGTCGTGCCGGTCGTGGCCGCGGCGCTCGTGGATCGAGCGGGCGCGGTGCTCATCGCCCAACGCCCACCCGGCAAGCATCTGGCCGGACGTTGGGAGTTCCCCGGGGGCAAGGTCTCGGACGGCGAGTCCGATCTCATCGCCCTGGCGCGCGAACTCGCCGAAGAGCTCGATGTCGATCTGTCGCGCGAGGCAGGTCCGCCTGAGCATCTGCTCACGCTGCGCCATGAGTATCCCGACCGCTGCATCGAGTTGCGCTGCTTCCTCGTGCCACACTTCACCGGCGTCGCGCGGGCGCTCGACGGTCAACGCTTGAAGTGGGTCGCACCGGCGGCGCTCGGCGCCGAGGACATCCTCGAAGCGGACCAGCCGTTCATCGAGACTTTGCAGCGACGCCTCGCTGCTGCAAGATGACCGGCATGGCAGTCGCCGATCCTGCGCAGTCTTTCGCCGTCCGCAATCCGCGCACCGGACTGACCGATCATCGTTTCGAGGCCCCGTCGGCCGCCGCGCTGACGGCGATGCTCACGGGGTTGCGAGCGGCACAGCCGGCGTGGGCCGCGGCGCCGCTCGCCCATCGCATCGAGGTGCTCGGCCGCTGGCGCACGGAATGGCTGTCGCGCCAGACCGAGATCGTCGCGGCGCTCGCCGCCGACACCGGTCGGCACCTGCTCGCGATCAGCGAGTTCCAGGCCGTGCTCGGCATGATCGATCGTTGGAGCCGGGCAGCGCCCGCTCTTGCGCAGGAAGAGGACTTCCGGTCCGCGACGCTGCCCACCATCAGCTATCGCTCCCAGTATGTGCCGTATCCGCTGGTGGGCGTCATCAGCCCCTGGAACTTCCCGGTTGCGCTCTGCTTCATCGATGCCGTGCCTGCGTTGCTCGCCGGTTGCGCGGTGTTCGTCAAGCCGAGCGAGGTCACACCGCGTTTCGTGATCCCCGCGATGCAGAGCATCGCCGCCGTACCCGAGCTCGCCGCCGTGTTCCGCCTGCAGCCGGGCGGCCGCGAGACCGGTGAGCAGCTCGTCGCCGCCGCGGATGTCGTCTGCTTCACGGGCAGCGTCGCCACCGGCCGCAAGGTCGCCGAGAACGCGGCGCGGCATTTCGTGCCGGCGTTCCTCGAACTCGGCGGCAACGATCCGCTGATCGTCACCGCGAGCGCCGACCTCGAGCGCGCCACCGATGTCGCGCTGCGCGCCACGTGTCTCGCCACCGGCCAGGCCTGTCAGAGCCTCGAACGCGTCTATGTCGACCGTCGCATCTTCGCGCCCTTCATCGAGAAGCTCGTCGCGAAGGCGCAGCGCGTCGAGCCCAATTGGCCGGACATCCATGCGGGTACGATCGGACCCTTCATCTTCGGCCCGCAGGCCGATACCGTCGCGGCGCAGCTCGCCGATGCCCGTGCCAAGGGCGCGCGCGTGCTCTGCGGCGGCGAGATCCTGGACCACGGCGGCAAGTGGTTGCGACCGACCGTGCTGGTCGATGTCGATCACTCGATGGCGATCATGACCGAAGAGACCTTTGGTCCCGTCATCCCCGTGATGCCCTTCGACACCGTCGAGGAGGCGATCGCGCTCGCCAACCATGGTGATTACGGACTGTCCGCGGCGGTGATCGCCGGCACCCTCGAAGAGGCCGAGGCCATCGGACGGCATCTCGATGCCGGCGGCATCAGCCTCAACGACGGCTCGCTCACCGCCATGTGCCACGAGGCCGAGAAACACTCCTTCAAACTGTCCGGGCTCGGCGGCTCGCGCATGGGTGCGGCCGGATACCTCCGATTCTTCCGCCGCAAGGCGCTGATCCGCCAGCACGGCGCGCCCGCGACCCTCGACAGCATCAACGAATCATTCGCACGGAGCTGAATATGAGCACCCAGGACCTCGGACTGCCGGACATCAGGATCGACCAAGACAGCCTCTACCGCGAGGAGACGTTCACGGACCGTCGCGCCGGTACGCTGCGGCGTCTCGTGCCCGTGCTCGCTGACGGGTCCCCGGATGCTGCGCGGCCGGTGCTCTGGCTCGGCCAGACGCAGCTGATGACGCCGGGTGGCGTGCTGCCGCTCGGTTTCGAGATCGACGCGCCGGATCTTGCCTCGGCGATCGAGAAGTTTCCCGAGGCCGTCAAGCAGGCGCTCGAGGACGCCATCGAAGAGGCGCAACAGATGCGCCGCGAAGCCGCCTCGCGCATCGTCGTGCCTGACGCGGGTGGCATGCCCTCCCCGGGAAAGATCAAGTTCCCCTGACGGTTGACCCTTCACCGGGGCTCCGGTACGGTCGCGCCATGTTGCACCGTCTTCGAGCTTGGGCCGCCCGTGCACCGCGAGTGATCATCTCGCTGTCGCTCGTGGCGTTCGCCTTGCCGGCGCTCGCAGGTCCGCTCGCCTATTGCCTCGAGGGCGCCGAAGGGTCGCGCGTGGTCGCGGCAGCCAGCCACTGCGAGTCGATGACGGAGGCTGCGGCGACCTCGAAGCCCGCGGCTACCGGCCACCTGCCGGCGATCGACGAGTCCGTCAGCGCCGCGTCGGGCTCGGCAGGGTGGGCGCCGGTCATCCAGTCGTGTGGTCTGCTCGTCCACGACGGCGGCGTCGCGTCTCCGCTGGCCGATCTGCTGCCGTCACGCCTTGATGCGTACGGAGGCGACGCGCCTGATCGATGTTCGATGCGCAGTCTCGCCGGTGCCATCGCCGGCCGCTCCGCTCGTCTGCAGATCTAGACGGATCTCACCGCTGATGTCGAATGCCGGTCCCTCGCGGGGCCGCGTCCGAGTTACCGTGTCCGAGGTCTGCCATGTTCCGCTCCGTCCGTACTGTCCCGAGGTCCCCCATCCCGCGCGCTCGCCGGCTGGTGATCGCGTGTCTGTCATTGGCCGTCGCCACGGTCGCGTTCGCCCATGAGGGGCATGATCACGCCGAGGAAGAGGCGGGGG
>DBCG01000101.1:28605-35230 GCA_002292945.1 Proteobacteria bacterium UBA964
CGGGCGGCATCGCCGGGCGCAGCGTCGTGGAACTCACCTCGGAACGCTACGAGGCGGTCGTGCAGTCGCATGGCGACCACCTCGACATCTGGCTCGACCGCTACGACACGAACGAGCCCGTCACCGGCGCCCGTGTGGCCGTGACGCTGGGCGAGGCGGCGGAAGTCGTCGCCGAAGAGGAGACGCCCGGTCAATATATGGTGCCTATCACGCCGTTGGCGCCTGGCGCGTCGGCGGCGCTCGCGCTCTCGATCCAGTCCGCCGCCGGCGACGATCTGCTGGGCGGCGCGCTCACGGACGCCACGCCGCCGGCCGAGCCGCTCCTCTCGCGGCTGCTGCATGCGCTCGAGCACGGTTGGCGCTGGCTGCTCGGCGCGTTGATCGCGGTCGGTGCAGCGATCGTGGTGCTGCGCCGGCGTGCGCGTCGAGGCGACCGTTTCGCGCTCTCCGGGGTCGGGGTGGTGCTGTTCGCCGCGACCTGGGCGTTGCATCCTGCGCCGCTCGGTGCGCATGAAGGTCACGAGCACGCCGATGAGCCCACTGCGCCGATGCTCGCAGCGACCACCGGCAGTCGGCCGGCGCGGCTCGCCGACGGCAGCGTATTCATACCGAAACCCACGCAGCGCTTGCTGGAATTGCGCACCGTACGGGTTCAGGAAGGGGATGTGCCGCGTTCACTGCGGCTCGCCGGCGAACTGGTCGGCGACCCGCGCGCGAGCGCTGTCCTGCAGACTTTGCAGGGCGGACGGGTCGCAGGCGAGGGCGGCTCATGGCCCGAGCTCGGTGCCCGCGTGCGTCGTGGGCAGGTGTTGCTGCGTCTCACGCCGAGCGGCTCGGGTGGCGAGCGTGCCGCGACGGCCGCCGATGCGGCGCGCGTCGAGGCCGAACTCTCGCAGGCGCGGGCCGATCTCGCACGGCTCGAGGGGCTTGCCGGAGTCGTGTCGCGCGCCGAGGTCGACACCCAGCGCAGCCGGGTCGGGAGCTTGGTGGCGCAACGCACGGCTTTGCGCGCGTCGCTGTCGATAGGCAGCGAGAGCCTCGTCGCGCCCATCGACGGCGTGATCGCCTCCATCGATGCAGGCCCGGGCAGTGTGGTGTCGCCGGGCGAGACGCTGCTCACGATCATCGATCCGGCGCGCATGTCCGTGGCGGCGTTGGCGTTCGAGCCCGTGACCGCCGGTAGCGTCTTGCGTGCCAGCGTCGCGCTGCCCGACGGCGGCACGCTCGAGGCGCGTCTCGTCGGCGTCGGCGCGCAGACACGCGGCGGTGCCGTGCCGGTGCGGCTCGATCTGATCGGTGTGGCGCCGGGTCTCGTCGCGGGCCGCCCCGTGACGGTGTTCCTTGAGCGCAGCGCCACGATGCGCGGGCTAGTCTTGCCGAGTGCCGCGGTGATCCGCGCGCCCAACGGTGAGCATATGGTGTTCGAGAAGCTGGGTGCCGAACGCTTCATGCCCAGACCGGTACGCATCGAGCAGGTGTCGGCCGACCGCGTGGTCGTGCTGGCCGGCGTGGCGCCGCAGGCACGGGTGGTGGTGCGTGGCGCGTCGCTCATCGGCCAGATCCGCTGAGTCGAACCCATGTTCAACCACCTCATCCTCGGCAGCCTCCGCCACCGCGTCGCCGTCCTCGCGGCCTCGGTGCTGCTCATCGGGCTCGGCGTCTGGGTCGTACCGCGATTGAATGTCGATGTCCTGCCCGATCTCAACCGCCCGACGGTCAACATCCAGATCGAGGCGCACGGGCTGGCCGCAGAGGAGGTCGAGCAGCTCGTCACCGTACCTATCGAAGCGGCGATGCAGGGCTTGCCCGGCGTCACCCGCGTGCGCTCGACCTCGAGCCTCGGTCTGTCGTTCCTCTATGTCGAGTTCGATTGGGACGCCGATATCCATCGCGCGCGGCAACTCGTCGCCGAGCGTCTCGCGAGCGCCCAATCCGCGCTGCCCACGGACATCCGTCCGAGCATCGGCCCGATCTCCTCGATCATGGGCGAGATCATGTTGGTGGCGCTCGCCGGTCAGGACGCCGATCCGATGGTGCTGCGCGAGACGGCTGATTTCGTGCTTCGGCCGCGCTTGCTCGCCGTCCCGGGCGTATCGCAGGTGATCCCTCTCGGTGGGCTCGTGCGCGAGTATCGCGTGACCCCGTCACCCGCGCGCATGAGCCAGCTCGGCGTCACCCTAGATGACATCGAGACCGCGGTGCGCGGGTTCTCGGCCAATGGCGGCGGCGGCTTCATCGACGATCGTGCGCAGGAGTTCGTGATCCGTACGCTCGGTCGCGAGCGCGATCCTGCTGCGCTCGGCGGACTCGTGGTGGCGACGCGCGACGGCGTGCCGGTGCTGTTGTCCTCGGTCGCAGAAGTGGGGTTCGGGGCGCGTCCGCGTCGCGGCAGCGCCGGATTCGGGGGCGAGCCCGCGGTGATCCTCGGCATCCAGAAACAGCCGGGCGTCGACACCCTTGCGTTGACCCGCGAACTCGAGCGGACGCTTGCGTCGATCCGCAGCACCTTGCCGCCGGGGGTGACGACGCTCGCGGTGCAGTTCCGGCAGGCGACCTTCATCGAAAGCTCGATCGGCAATGTGCGAACGGTGCTCCTCGAGGCGCTGGTGATCGTCGGCATCGTGCTCTTCCTGTTCCTGATGGACACACGCACCACGCTCATCTCGTTGGTGGCGATCCCGATGTCGGTGATCGTCACCGCGATCGTCTTCTGGCTCGCGAATCTCTCCATCAACACCATGACCTTGGGCGGGCTCGCGATCGCCATCGGCGAGCTCGTGGATGACGCCGTCGTCGGCGTCGAGAACATCCTGCGGCGGATGCGCGAGAACCGGGTCGCCGCACAGCCGCGATCGGTGCTGCAGGTGGTCGCCGATGCGAGCCTCGAGGTGCGCTCGGGCATCGTCTACGCCACCTTGATCATCGTGCTGGTGTTCGTACCGCTGTTCGCCCTGAGCGGCATCGAGGGGCAGCTGTTCGCGCCGCTCGGCGTCGCCTACATCGTCTCGATCCTCGCGAGCCTCGTGGTGTCGGTCACGTTGACGCCGGTGTTGTGCTACTACCTGTTGCCCTCGCTGCAGACCCTCGAGCGGTCCGAGTCTCGGGTGGTGCGCACGCTGAAGGATGCCTATTCGCGGTTGCTCGACCTCGCGTTGCCCCGCGGTCGGCTCGTGCTCGCGGTGGCGACGGTCGCGGTGTTGATCGGCACGATCGGCGCGTGGCGCTTGCCGAAGGCTTTCTTGCCGCCGTTCAACGAGGGCTCGCTCGTCGTCTCGCTGGCCTTCAATCCGGGTATCGCCTTGAGCGAATCGGAGCGGCTCGGTGCCGTTGCGGAGCGGCTGTTGAAAGGGATCCCGGAGGTCGTGTCGGTGAGCCGCCGTACCGGTCGCGCCGAACTCGATGAGCACGCCGAGGGCGTGCACATGAGCGAGATCGATGTGAATCTCAAAGAGAGCGATCGCGGCCGTGCTCAGGTCATCGAAGAGGTCCGTGGCCGGCTCGGGCAACTGCCGGGGTCGGTGTCCATAGGCCAGCCGATCAGCCATCGCCTCGACCATCTGCTCTCCGGTGTGCAAGCGGCGCTGGTGGTCAAGATCGCAGGCGATGACCTCGACACGCTGCGGGCGCTCGGTACGCAGGCCGAACAGTTGCTCGCGGGCGTGCCGGGGCTCGTCGACCTGCGGCTCGAGCGGCAGGTCCGCGCGCCTGAGATCCATGTGCGGGTCGATGAGGATGCCGCGCGTTTCTATGGCGTCACGCCGGCGGCCGTATCACGCCAGATGGAGCTGCTCGCCGGCGGTGACCGCGTCGCAGAGGTCATCGACGGTCCGCGGCGTTTTGCCGTCTCGCTTCAGTTGGCCGACACCGCCCGCACCCGCGCGGGTCTTGCGGAGGTGTTGGCGGACACGCCGCGGGGCGCCGTACCGCTCGCGAACCTCGCCCGCGTCGAGGAGTCGGACGGTCCCAACCAGATCCAGCGTGAAGATGGACGTCGGCGCATCGTCGTCTCGAGCAACATCGCGGGCGCGGGGGTCGATGAGGTCGTCGCCGAGATGGAGCGGCGGATGGCGTCCGTGACGCTGCCTTCCGGGTATTCGATCTCGATCGAGGGACAGTTCCGCGCGCAGCAGCAGGCCTCGCGCACGATCGGGCTGCTGTCGATCATATCGCTCGGGCTCATCTTCCTCGTGCTCTATTCGCGTTACCGCTCGGGTGCGCTCGCGCTGATCATCATGGGCAATGTGCCGCTCGCCTTGGTCGGTTCGGTCGTCGCCCTCGCGCTCGCGGGTCTTGACCTCTCGGTCGCAGCGATGGTGGGCTTCATCACGCTCGCGGGCATCACCGCACGCAATGGCATCCTCAAGGTCAGTCACACCCTCAATCTTGTGTTGCGGGAGGGTCAGGCCTTCGATCGCGCCACCATCCGCCGTGCCTGTCTCGAGCGCATGACGCCGGTGCTGATGACCGCGGTATCGGCGGCTGTCGCGCTGTTGCCGCTCATGATCGGCGGCGACCAGCCGGGCAAGGAGATCCTGCACCCGGTGGCCGTCACGCTCTTCGGCGGACTCATCACCGCGACGCTGCTCGACGCGGTGGTGACACCGGTGCTCATCGAGCGATTCGGTGCGGCCGCGCTGGCGCGGCTGCGTGACCATAAAATTGATGCGGGGAACCCCGCAGAGGCCTACTGATGCGTATCTCGACCCTCAAAGCTGTTTTCGCCGCGTTCATCCTCGCCCTGTCCGCGAGCCCAGCGCTCGCCCAGCAATGGGACATGACGGCGGGTAGCTACCACACCCATCTGATCTTCCACGACGACCGCTTCGAACTGCATCTGCATGACAAGGCGACCCATGGCATCGTCGACACCTCCAAAGGTCGCTACACCGCCACGCTCCTCTCGGGCGGCAAGACCACCGCGGTGTCGATCAGCGCGTCGAAGTCCGGGATCCTGACCGGGCGTCCTGTGCCGAAAGGCGACTGGGTGCTGTTGTTCCGCGTCGAGGCGCCGAGCCGCGCGCCGGTGCAGGTGCGCTACTCGTCCGGGATGGCCCGCAGCGGGCAGAAGTCCCCCGACAAGAAGAGCCAGGAAGGACATGTCCACGACCATCACTGATCCGCGGCGCGCTTCGATGCGGGTCCTTGTGCTGTGTGCCGTGTCGGTCATGTCCACCGTGGCGGCAGGCGAGACGACAGTGCTCACGCTGGAGCAAGCGCTGGCGCGGGCTTCGGCGGAGGGCTCGGCAACCCTGGTCGCGGCCTCGGAGCGCGAGCGGGCGGTGGCACGCGCGCGGCAGGCACGCGCTTGGGAGAACCCGACGCTGTCGGTCGACGTCGAGAACGTCCTCGGTCGTGGGCCATATCGGGACTTCGATGCGGCGGAGTCCACGGTGTCGTTGTCGCAGCCGCTGCCCCTCGGCGGTGGGCGTGGCGCGCGTGTGCGCGCTGCGCATTCGGACGAGAAGGCCGCCACGGCGGCGATCGCAGTCGCGGCGCTCGAACTGCGGCGGGATGTCGCCTTCGCCTATGCGGAGGCGATCGCAGCCGACCGTCTTGCGGGTATCGCACGCGAGCGCGCCGCGCTCGGTGCACAGACACGCGCCGCTGTGGAGCGGCGTCATGCGGCTGGGCTCGAGTCCGATCTGCAGCGCGCCCGGGTCGAGGTCGAGACTGCCGGCATGCAGGCCGACGCGAGACGCCGTGCAGCGGCGGCGCTCGCGCAGCGCCGCGCGCTCGCCTCGCATTGGCGCGAGGCGACGGTGACGGCCGCGCTCGACGAGGCGTGGTTCGATGCGGCGCCCGATGCGGCATTTTCTGCCGCGCCATATCCGGTACCCGATACGGCGTCTACCCATCCGCGACTCGTCGTCGCCCGCGCGCGGGTCGAGCAGGCGAGGGCGGAACTCGAGGCCGCTCGGCGCGCCCCGTTCAGCGGAATCGAAGCCACCGTCGGCACGCGGCGGTTCGAGGACGCGCCCGGCGCCGATCGCGCTTGGGTGCTAGGTTTCTCGATGCCGCTGCCTGTCTGGGATCGTAACGAGGCTGGTATCGCTGAGGCGCGTGCCGCGCTGCAGGGCGCGGAGTTCGATCTCGAGCGCGCCGCCCGAGACCTCCTCGCCGAGCGCGAGGCGGCGCTCGCCGAGCGTGATGCGGCCAAGCTCGAGGTGGATGCGCTCACGATGAGCGGGCTGCCCTCGTCAAAATCATTGGCACAGCTCTCCGTCCAAGGCTATGAAGCCGGCCGGCTGTCCTTGATCGAGCGGCTCGATGCAGAACGCGCGCTGGTCCAAACGCAGGAGGATCTCGTCGCCGCCCGGCTGCGATTAAGGCAGTCCGAGGCGCGGGTCGCCGCCGTCGCCCACGATGCAGGTCGGGCCGAAGCCGCTCAGGCCTCGAGCACCGAGCGGTAGACCTCGTCGAACTCGGTCGGGCTTTTCACGCAGACGCTGAGATCCTTCAGCAGGCCGTCGTTGAGGTCGTAGATCCAGCCGTGGATCTCAAGCGCCTTGCCGCGGTCCCAAGCGCTCTGCACGATGGTGGTCTCACCGACGCTCAGCACCTGCTCCATCACGTTCAGTTCGCAGAGCCGGCGCAGCCGCGAGGCTTCATCGGGTAGCTCGTCGAG
>DBCG01000101.1:35381-45965 GCA_002292945.1 Proteobacteria bacterium UBA964
TACTGCAGCACCGAGAGGCAGTTGAGGTCGGTGTGTACGACGATGTTGGCGACGTTGCGGTGCACGAAGAGCTCGCCGGGCAGCAGCCCCACGATCTCGTTGGCGGGCACGCGGCTGTCGGCGCAGCCGATCCAGAGGTAGTCGGGGGATTGCTGCCCGACCAGCGTCTGGAAGAAGGCGGGATCGCGTGCCTTGACCTCATCGGCCCAGCTACGGTTGCTCTCGAAGAGCGGGCGCAGGCTTCTCACCGTGGGGCCTCCGGCGCAGCCGACGCGTCGGACGGTTCGGGGCGCAGCGTGCGAACAAAGAAATCGCGGATCGTGCGGTAGCCGTGCAGCCCGGTGTTCGGGAAGCGCAGCAGCGCGTGCTTGCTGCCGGGGTAGGGCATCACCTCGAAGGGCTTACCGAGGTCCTGCAGGCGCTTGAAGAGCGCGGTGCTGTGCGTGAAGAGCACGTTGTCGTCCGCCATGCCGTGCATCACGAGCAGCGGTCCTTTGAGCGCTGCGGCGTGCGTCATGACATTGCCGTCGCGGTAGCCCTCGGGGTTGCTCTCGGGCGACCCTGCTTCGGGCACGCCCATGTAGCGTTCGGTGTAGTGGGTGTCGTAGAGCCGCCAGTCGGTGACCGGTGCGCCGGACACCCCTGCCGCGAAGTGCTCCGGCGCGCGCACCATCGCCATCAGCGCCATGTAGCCGCCGTAGCTCCAGCCCCAGACGCCGATGCGCGCCGGGTCCACGAAAGGCAGGCTGCGCAGGTAGTCCACGCCCTTCACCTGGTCCTCGATCTCGATGCTGCCCATGCGGTGGTAGAGCGCGGTCTCGAAGGCCCGACCTCGGTTGCCGGAGCCTCGGTTGTCGAGCATGAACACCACGAATCCCTGCTGTGCGAGGTATTGACGGTAGTAGCCGCCCCAGGCGCGCTGCACGCGCTGCACGCCGGGACCGCCGTAGACCTCGACGATCACCGGGTAGCGCTTCGAGGGGTCGAAACCGAGCGGCTTCAGCATCGTAAAGTGCATCACCTGCCCATCGGCGGCGCGCAGCGTGCCGAATTCGGGGGTGCGGTGCGCCGCGAGATAGGGGGCATACGGGTGGCTGGCGCCGAGCGTATTGGCGACCAAGACCGATGGACGCTTGCTGGTGGTGTGGCGCAGCGTGAGCGAGGGCGGTGTGTCGGGCGTCGAGAAGGTGTCGAGCCAACGCTGCGCGTCGCCGGCCATCGACACCGAGTGCCAGCCCGCGCCTTCGGTGAGGCGGCGGATGCGTGCTTCGATGCCCGCGGTGTCGGACGATCCGGTGAGCGGCGCCGCGTAGAGATGCCGCTCGATGGGGGTGTCGCGGTTGGCGGTGAAATAGACGAGTCCCTTCGCCTCATCGACGCCTTCGATGGCGCGCTCGCGCGAGTCACCGACCACCATCCACTCGCCCGCGGTGACGGGCCGCAGCAGCTTGCCGTCGAGGTCGTAGAGATAAAGGTGCTTGTGGCCGCTGCGATAGGACGCCCAGAGGAAGGCAGGCTGACCCTTCAGGAAGGTGAGCTCGTCGTGCAGCTCCACCCAGGTGTCGCTGCGCTCCTCGAGCAGCTGCTGCGCGGTGCCGCGGGCCACATCCACCTTGAGCAGTTCCAGGCGCTTCTGGTCGCGGGTCTGGCGCTGTACGGCGAGCGCACGCGAATCCGGGAACCAGGCCACGCGGGCGAGATACCCCTCACTCGCCGCGGCAGCGGGCAGCTCGCGGAGCGAGGTCGCGGCACCGGCGAGCGTCGCGACCCAAAGATCCACGCGCGCGTTCGGACGGCCGGCCGCGGGGTAACGCTGACGGATGACCCGCACCGTTTCGGCGTAGATCTCGAAGCGTTCGACCTCGTCCACGGTCGACTCATCGACGCGCGTGAGCGCGATCATGCGTTCATCGGGCGACCACCAATAGCCGGTGTCGCGGTCCATCTCCTCTTGGGCGATGAACTCGGCCATGCCGAAGGACACGAGCCCCGCGCCCTCGCGTGTGACCGCGGTCTCGCGACCGGTGGCGACCTCGATGACATAGAGGTTCTGCTCACGCACGAAGCTCACAAAGCGGCCGCGGGGCGAAAACCGCGCGTCCGTCTCCGCAGCGGCCGTGCTCGTCAGGCGGCGCACCGCCGGGCCCGCGCGCGGGGCCTTAAGATCGTAGAGGAAGAGATCTCCGGCGATCGGGATCAGCAGCAGGCGCGAGTCGGCCGAGAACTGGTAATCCACGATACCGGCGAGGGCGACGGTACGCTGCCGCTCGCGGCGGGCCTCTTCCTCGGGCGAGAGCGTCCCTTCGTCGGCGACCAGGCTGCGCGAGTCGACGAGCAGCGCGTTTCGGCCGGTGGCGATGTCGTGGGCCCAGAGATCGAGCCGGTCCTTGGACTCGGCGCTGCCCTGCAGGTAGGTGACGAGCTTGCCGTCCGGCGAGAAGCGGGCGCTGCGCAACGAGGCACCGGCAAGGTCTGGACCGCTGAAGAGCCGCTCGAGGGTCAGGCGCTCAGGTGGTCCCGCGACGGCCGTGGCGGCCGGCAGGATGCCGAGGGCGAGTAAGGCGACGAGCGTCAGGGGCGAGCGGTTCGGCATGGGCGGGGTCCGTCCAGTAACATAGGCGGCCTGATCGGCTCGCCCGGCATCGCCGGAGTGTAGAGAGGAACATGCTGCATCGCCACATCCTGCCCCGCTCCCTCGGATACGCCCTCATCGCCATGACCCTGACCCTATCGACCGCTTCTGCTGCGCCCGCCTATCCCGCCGCCGAGCGCGGTACGGTGGTCGATGACTACCACGGCACGACCATCGCCGACCCCTATCGGTGGATGGAGGACCCGGCGGCCCCCGCGACCCGCGAGTTCGTGCGTGCGCAGAACGCGCTCGCCCAGCCTTGGCTCGAAGCCCTGCCGCAGCGCGAGCGCCTCAAGCAGCGCCTGACGCAGCTCTGGAACTACGAGCGTGTCGGGCTGCCGCGCGTGAAGGGCGGCCAGTATTTCTTCACCCGCAACGACGGCACCCAGAACCAGAGCGTGCTGTATGTGGCGGACTCCTTGAACGCGACGCCGCGGGTGCTGTTCGACCCGAACGCCGCCAGCCGCGATGCCACGGTCGCGCTCGCACGCTTCGAGCCCTCGCCCGACGGCAAGGTGGTCGCCTATTCTTTGTCCGACGGCGGGACCGACTGGGAGATCTGGAAGTTCCGTCGCGTCGCCGACGGCGTCGACCTGCCGGATGAGCTGCGCCAGACCAAGTTCTGGAGCCTCTCCTGGGCGCCGGACGCCTCGGGCGTCTACTACAGCCGCTATCCGGCGCGCGCCGACGACGCGGGTCGCGGCGATGATCAGGCGCAGCCTGTGGTGCACTTGCACAAGATGGGCACGCCGCAGTCCGCCGACCGCGCGATCTACCAGGTCACCGACCATCCGCGTCGCGCGCCCGGTGCGTCGGTGTCGGACGATGGGCGTTGGCTCTTCGTGTCGCTGTTCGACGGCTACCGTGCCAACGGCGTCGATGTGATCGACCTGCGCGACCCCGCCGCCGCACCGCGACGCCTGTTCGGCGAGTGGGACGCGCGCTACGACATCATCGGCAGCGAAGGCGACACGGCCTA
Organism: Proteobacteria bacterium UBA964; assembly: GCA_002292945.1. Lineage (GTDB taxonomy): Bacteria > Pseudomonadota > Gammaproteobacteria > Steroidobacterales > Steroidobacteraceae > UBA964. The sequence goes on from DBCG01000101.1 coordinate 38,993, forward strand.
TGTGCAGACGACGAACGCTGCGCCGCGTGGCCGCATCATCGCGGTCGACCTCAAGGACCCGGCGCCTGCGCGCTGGCGCGAGCTCGTCCCGCAGCAGGACATCGCGCTCGACGGCGCGAACTTCGTCGGCGGCAAGATCATCGCCACCTATGTGAAGGACGCGCGCGGCATCGCGCGGATCTTCAATCGCAACGGCGCGCCGCTCGGCGAGGTGGCCTCGCCCGGTCTCGGCACCGTCGGCGGCTTCGGCGGCAACGGCAAGGACACCGAGACTTTCTTCGCCTACACCGACTACCTCACCCCGGGCCGCGTGTTGCGTCTCGACATCGGCACGCAGGCGGTCAGCACCTGGCGCGAACCGAAGATCGCGGGTGATACCTCGCCCTATGTCACGAAACAGGTGTTCTACACCAGCCAAGACGGTACGCGGGTGCCGATGTTCATCACCCACCGCAAGGATCTCGTGAAGACCGGCGACACGCCGACGATGCTCTACGGCTACGGCGGGTTCAATGTGTCGCTCACGCCGTCGTTCTCGCCTACCGTGTTCGCTTGGCTCGAGATGGGCGGCGTCTACGCCGTCGCCAACCTGCGCGGTGGCGGTGAGTACGGCGATGCCTGGCACGAAGCGGGCACGAAACTCAAAAAGCAGAACGTCTTCGACGATTTCATCGCCGCCGCCGAATTCCTGGTGCGTGACGGTTGGACGAAGCCCGCGCGGCTCGCCATCTCCGGGCGCAGCAACGGCGGTCTGCTGGTCGGCGCCGTGATGCTGCAACGACCGGATCTCTTCGCCGCGGCGCTGCCCGGTGTCGGCGTGCTCGACATGCTGCGCTACCACACCGCGAGCGCGAACGCGCGCCAGTGGTCCTCGGACTACGGCCTCTCCGAGAACGCCGATGAGTTCCGCGCGTTGCGCGCCTACTCGCCTGTGCACAATGTGAAGCCCGGCGTTTGTTATCCCGCGACGCTCGTGACCACAGCGGATCGCGACGATCGCGTCGTGCCCTGGCACAGCTACAAGTTCGCAGCTGAACTGCAACGCGTACAGGGCTGCCCCAAGCCCGTGCTGCTGCGCGTCGAGACCCGCGCCGGCCACGGCGCTGGCAAGCCGACCTGGATGCAGATCGAGGACTTCGCCGACCAGTGGGCGTTCGCGGCGCAGGCGATCGGGTTGGGGGCGCCTTAGCGCCTCACCCGCAGCAGATCATCTCGAAGGGGATATCTTGCTGCGCTTGGCGCGGGCGCTCTTCGGGTCCCTGCCATAGGACGAAGCGCACGCTCGAGCGGTAGTGGCTGCCGCTGATCTCGGGATAGATGCCGAGGTCTGCCGGGACGGCCACGCGCAGGAGCTGCACGGGGTTCTCGCGTTCGAAGGTGATGTGGAACACGCCCTGCACGGCGGTCTCGCGGCGCGATCGGCCGCCTTGGCGCGTGAGCCACAGCAGCTCGGCGATGGAATCGCACAACGGGCGCAGCATCGCGATCCATTTGTTGAGCGTCGTCTCGCGCACATCGGGCGTCTGGCTCAGCCAAAAATAGAAATCCGGCAGGTCGAACTCGCAGCTGCCCCCGGGGATGCTGCTGCGATGGCGCACGGCGGCGAGGAACGCGGAGTCGCGCAGCGGCTGCAGGTAGGCGGACCCGGCGCCGAGCAGTTCGGTGCGCAGGCGTTGCAGGTTGGCGACCAGCCCCTGCAGGCGGTCGGTGTCGACCCCGGGTCGGCGCAGGTAATCATTGAACGCCCTGGTCTGGCGCTCGAGCTCCTTGAGGACCTCGGCGCGGGTGTCGGTGCGGGTGATGATGGCGAGGATGTCGAGGATGCTCGTCACCGCAGCGCGGCTGCCCCACTGGCTGCGTGAGTTCGCGTGGAACACGGCCTGCGTGTAGAGGAAGTCGATGCGCAGGAAGGCGCGCATGCGCTCGTTGAGCGGCTGCTCGAAGACGAGCTGTGCTCCCTCATGCGCAGGCGCTGGGGCAGGGAGCGGCTCGCCGGGTGCGGCGGGTTCCTCGGTCATCGGGCTATTCTGCGGCAGTGTCGCGTCCGGCGTAAACGGCGGCGCTGTCGAGATAGCGTCGGTGCAGGGCGGTCACGGCATCCCTCAGGGCCTCGAGTCCCCGGTCGTTGACGATGATGTCGTCGGCCGCGGCGAGCCGTTGGGCACGACTCGCTTGCGCAGCGAGCACCGCACGGGCGCTGGCTTCGTCTACGCGATCCCGGGCCATGACGCGCTCGACCTGGATCTCCTCGGGGCAGTCGATCACCAGCACCCGGTCGATGCCGGGCCGCTTTGCGCCGCCCTCGACCAGCAACGGAATCGCGTGGATCTGGTAGGGACCGCCAGCAGCGGCGGACTGCGCGGCCATCCGTTCCCGGATGAGGGGGTGGGTGAGGGCTTCGAGCTCGCGCCGGGCCGTGGGGTCGGCGAAGACCAGGGCGCGTAGCGCACGGCGGTCGAGTTGACCGTCCGCCTGAAGCACGCCCTCGCCGAAGCGGGCGCGGATCGCGGCGAGGCCGGGGGAGCCGGGCGCGACGACTTCCCGTGCGATCACATCGCTGTCGATGACCGGCACGCCAAGCTCCGCGAACACGGCAGCTGCGGCGGACTTGCCGCTCGCGATGCCGCCGGTGAGGCCGATCCGAAGCATGGCCAGTCCCCGCCCTCAGCCGCCGGTCAGGAGCCGTTGGAACGCGGGCAGCAGCCCCTCGCCCCACAGCATCACGAGCCAGCCTGCGATCGCGAGCCAGGGGCCGAAGGCGATCGGGGTATCGCGTGCGTGGTCGCCGCGCGCGATCAGCGCAAGTCCCGCGACCGCGCCCGCGACCGAGGCGATGAGCACGATCGGGACCAAGGCCTGCCAGCCGAGCCAGGCGCCGAGCGCGGCGAGCAGCTTGAAGTCGCCGTAGCCCATGCCTTCCTTGCCGGTGACGAGCTTGAAGGCCCAGTAGACGCTCCAGAGCGAGAGGTATCCCGCCATCGCGCCGAGCAGGGCGTCGGGAGCGCGACCGGCGGGCAGACTTGCCGCCAGTCCCACCCACATCAGCGGCAGCGTCAGTTGGTCAGGCAGGAGCTGGGTGTCGAAGTCTATGAAGGTCAGGGCGACCAGCACCGCGGTGACGAGCATCGCCGCTGCGAGTGTCCAGCCGAACCCGAAGTGGAGCGCCGCGAGCGCGAAGAGCAGCGCCGTCAGTGCTTCGACGAGGGGATACCGCGTCGGGATCTCGACACCGCAGGCGGCGCAGCGGCCGCGGGCGAGCAGCCAACCGAGGAGCGGCAGCAGGTGCAGGAAGCGGATCGGGGTCTGGCAGGCCGGGCAGTGCGAACGCGGGGCGATGAGGTCGTATCGCGCCGCAGGCGCAGGTTCACGACCGGCGAGTTCCTCGCACTGTGCGCGCCACTCGGTCTCGAGCATGCGGGGCAGGCGGTGGATGACCACATTGAGGAAGCTGCCGATCAGGAGCCCGAGCAGCGCCGCGCCGGCGGCGAGCAGCAGAGGGTCGACGGCGTGGACGGGGGCGTCGATGAGCATCACATTCCGGTCTCGTCAAGGTTTCCTAAGGCGACAGTTTTCGCCACAATGCTGAGTCTAGTCCACGAACTGCGGGTCACCGGATGAATCTTCACGAGTACCAGTCCAAACAAGTCTTCGCTGCCTACGGCATTCCGGTCCCGACGGGCCGGGTGGCGGCCACGCCCGAGGAGGCGGTCGCTGCGGCGGAAGCCCTGGGGGGGAGTCTCTGGGTCGTGAAGGCCCAAGTGCACGCGGGCGGCCGCGGCAAGGCGGGCGGCGTGAAGCTCGCCCGCGACAAAGCGGCGGTGCATGCCGCGGCCAAGGCGATGCTCGGCACCCGGCTCGCGACGATCCAGACCGGCCCCGAGGGCTTGCCGGTCGACACGGTCTATGTCGAGACCGGCTCGGCCATCGAGCGCGAGATCTACCTCTCGCTCACGCTCAACCGCGAGAAAGGCCAGATCGCCATGATCGGCTCGGCGGCCGGCGGCATGGACATCGAAGAGGTCGCGGCGCACACGCCTGAGAAGATCACCACGGTGAACATCCACCCGGCAGCGGGCCTGCAGCCCCACCAGTGCCGCCGCATGGCCTTCGCCCTCGGTTTCACGGGCGCGCAGATCGGCGAGTTCCAGAAGATCGCGATGGCGCTCTACCGGCTCGTGATGGACAAAGACGCCGCGCTGGTCGAGGTCAACCCGCTGATCGTCACCAAGGACGGCAGCCTCGTCGCGCTCGACGCCAAGATCAACATCGACGCCAATGCGGTGTTCCGCCAGCCCGAACTCGCCAAGATGCGCGATACGGCCCAAGAAGACCCGATGGAGCTCAAGGCGAGCGAGCACGACCTCAACTATGTCTCGCTCGACGGCGACATCGCCTGCATGGTCAACGGCGCCGGTCTTGCGATGGCGACCATGGACCTCATCAAGCTGCATGGCGGTTCGCCCGCGAACTTCCTCGATGTCGGTGGCGGCGCGACCGCTGAGCGCGTCACGGCGGCCTTCAACCTCATCCTCTCGAACCCGAAGGTCAAGGCCATCCTCGTCAACATCTTCGGCGGCATCGTGCGCTGCGATCTCATCGCCGAGGGCGTGATCATCGCGGTGAAGAACGTCGGCGTGAAGGTCCCGGTGGTGGTGCGCCTCGAGGGCACCAACGCCGAGAAGGCGCGCGAGATGCTCGCGGCGAGCGGCCTCGAGGTCACCGCGGCCGCTGACCTCACCGACGCTGCGCAGAAGGCGGTCGCCGCGGCGCGCTGAGCGCGCGCTGGCAGCGACCCCACGCACGGCATCCCGAACCACGATACGGAACAGCATCCATGAGCATCCTCGTCGACAAGAACACCCGCGTCATCTGCCAAGGATTCACGGGCAAGCAGGGCACTTTCCACTCTGAACAATGTATCGCCTACGGTACGCAGGTCGTGGGTGGTGTCACCCCGGGCCGCGGCGGCGACCAGCATCTCGGGCGTCCGGTGTTCGACACCGTGGACGACGCAGTGCGCGCCACCGGCGCCAACGCCAGCATGATCTATGTCCCGGCGAGCTATGCCGCCGACGCCATCCTCGAGGCGGCCGATGCGGGCGTCGAGCTCGTGGTCTGCATCACCGAGGGTATCCCGGTGAACGACATGGTGCGCGTCAAGGCGGCGCTCGTCGGCACGGGGGTGAAGCTCATCGGTCCGAACTGCCCTGGCGTCATCACGCCGGGCGAGTGCAAGATCGGCATCATGCCGGGCTTCATCCACAAGCCGGGCTGCATCGGCATCGTCTCGCGCTCGGGCACGCTCACCTACGAGACCGTGTTCCAGACCACCAACAACGGCCTCGGTCAGAGCACGTGCGTCGGCATCGGCGGCGATCCGGTGCGCGGCCTGAACTTCGTCGAGGTGCTGGAGCTCTTCCAGAACGACCCGAAGACCGAAGGCATCATCATGGTCGGCGAGATCGGCGGCAGCGACGAAGAGGCGGGCGCCGAGTTCATCAAGCAGCATGTCACGAAGCCGGTCGTCGCCTATATCGCAGGCGTCACCGCGCCGCCGGGCAAGCGCATGGGTCATGCCGGTGCGGTGATCGCGGGCGGCAAGGGCACGGCGGCCGACAAGTTCCGCGCCTTGGAGGCTGCGGGGGTGCGCACCGTGAAGTCCCCCGCGGAGCTCGGCGCCGCGATGAGCGAGCAGCTGCGCGGCCGGCGCTGACGCCGGCGGCAGCACTGCGCGGGCGCCGCACGCGATGGACACGCTGCGTCTCGCGCTCGCCCAGTCGAATCTTCTGGTCGGCGATATCGCGGGCAATGCGGCCCGCGTGCTCGCTGCGGCTCAGACAGCGCATGCCGCGGGCGCCGATCTTTTGGTCACGCCCGAACTCGCGCTCGCGGGGTATCCACCCGAGGACCTGCTCTTCCATCGGGGATTCCGCCAGCAGATCGAGACCGCGCTCGCAGGCCTCGCTGCGGCGAGTGCCGATGCCACGCGCGGCACCGCGATCCTGGTCGGGCACCCCGAGTACGCCGGCGAGCGGCTCTTCAACGCCGCGACGCTCTACGACGCGGGCCGTGAGCAACTGCGCCACCGCAAGGCCTGTCTGCCGAACTATCGGGTGTTCGACGAGAAGCGATGGTTCGCCGCGGGCACGCAGCCCTCGGTGATGGATTTCCGCAGCTTCCGCATCGGCGTGCTCGTCTGTGAGGATCTTTGGGAGCCGGAGCCTGCGCAGCTCGCGAGATCCCAGGGCGCCGAGATCCTGTTGGTGCTCAACGCCTCGCCCTATGAATTGCATAAACAGGCTGCACGCGAGGACATCGCGCGCCGCCGCGCCGCCGATGTCGGTCTGCCCATCGTCTATGTGAACCAGGTCGGTGGCCAGGACGAGCTGGTGTTCGACGGCCAGTCGTTCGTGACCGATGCTGCAGGACAGGTCGTGCTGCGCGCTCCGGCGTTCGAGGAGGCGCTCGAGATCGTCGAATTCCGCCGCCCGTCACCGGGCGCGGCGCCCGTGCCCGCACCCGGTGTCATCACGCCTGCGCTCGATGACGAGGCCAGCGTGTATCGCGCGTTGGTGCTCGGTGTGCGCGACTATGTGGGCAAGAACGGCTTCCCCGGCGTGGTGCTCGGGCTCTCGGGCGGCATCGATTCCGCGCTCACGCTCGCCATCGCGGTCGATGCGCTCGGCGCCGACCGGGTGCAGGCGGTGATGATGCCTTCGCGTTACACGGCGTCGATGAGCGTGGAAGACGCGGCGGAGCAGGCCCGAACGCTCCGGGTGAAGCACTCTGTGATCGGTATCGAGGGCATGTTCGGTGCGGCGCTCGAGTCGCTCCAGGGCGAGTTCGCCGGGCGCGCGGTGGACACCGCCGAGGAGAACCTGCAGTCGCGCTGCCGCATGCTCATCCTGATGGCCCTCTCCAACAAGACCGGAAAGATGGTGCTCACCACCGGCAACAAGAGCGAGATGAGCGT
>DBCG01000101.1:46072-46386 GCA_002292945.1 Proteobacteria bacterium UBA964
TGCAGGGGCGGGTGATCCCCCAGCGTGTCATCGATCGGCCGCCGTCCGCCGAGCTGCGGCCCGACCAGAAGGACAGTGACTCCTTGCCGCCCTACGAAGTGCTCGACCCGATCCTGGAGGCCTTCATCGAGGATGATCTGTCGGTGCAGGAGATCGTCGCGCGGGGTTTCGAGCGCGCGACCGTCGCGCGGGTGCTCGATCTGGTGCAGCGCAACGAATACAAGCGGCGGCAGGCGCCGCCCGGCGTGCGGGTGAGCCGCCGCGCCTTCGGCCGCGACTGGCGCTATCCGATCACGAGCGGTTATCGGCGCTGA
>DBCG01000101.1:46496-46755 GCA_002292945.1 Proteobacteria bacterium UBA964
GCGCGTAGACGCTGCGCGCGCGATCGGCGAGTTCCTTCATCTCGAGACGTTCGTAGGACAGGATCATGATGCGAAGGGCGTCCTGCACCGCCGGAGCGCCATCGTATTCGGTGACGATCTGGTCGGAACGCTGTGCGGCGGCGATCCAGGCGCCGCGCTTCACATAGTGCTCGGCGACATGCAGGTCGTAGTCGGCGAGGCGGTTGCGCAGGTGGATCATCCGCCGTCGCGCATCGTGCGCGTACTGGCTCTTCGGATA
>DBCG01000101.1:46906-47250 GCA_002292945.1 Proteobacteria bacterium UBA964
GCGTAGTCGAGCCGCGGATGGGTCGGGTTCTCGCGGATGAAGGTGTCCGCTTGGTCGAGCGCGGATTCGGTCTCGCGGCCGCGGTAGTAGGCGTAGATGAGATCGAGGCGGGCTTGGCGGGTCTCGGCGGCGAACGGATAGCGTGCGATGAGCGCCTCGTAGACGCGGATCGAGCCTTCGAAATCCTGGTTGTCCAGGCTGCGGCGGGCGCGCTCGTAGAGCACGCCGGGTGCACCTTGGGCGGGCTGGTCGTCGTCCTTGTTGAACATGCTGCAGGCGGACAGCGGCAGCATGAGCAGCAGCAACAGCAGAGGCGCGAGGGCCGATGGCGTACGCGGTTTCAC
>DBCG01000101.1:47357-48256 GCA_002292945.1 Proteobacteria bacterium UBA964
CTGGCGCAGCTGTTGCCGCAGTACTCGCGCGCCCGGTTGCAGCGTTGGATCGACGACGGCCGCGTGCAGGTCGATACGGATCCCGCGCCGGTGCGAAGGCGCCGGCTCGCGGGCGGCGAGGCCTTGCGTGTCACGGCCGAGTTCATGGCCGATGAGCGCGTGGCGGCGGGCGACGCCCGGGTGCCGTTCGGCGTGCTGCATCGGGATGCGGCGTTCTGGGTGATCGACAAGCCGGCAGGCCTGGTGGTGCACCCTGGGGCGGGCAACCGCAGTGGAACGCTTCAGAACGCGCTGCTTGCGCTCGATCCGGCGCTTGCGCTCGTGCCGCGTGCCGGGATCGTGCACCGCCTCGACAAGGATACGGCAGGGGCGATGTTGGTCGCCCGAACGCCGCAATCCCATGCCGCGCTGGTGCGGGCGCTCGCGGCGCGCGAGATCGGCCGTGAATACCTCGCGCTCTGCCACGGCGCGCTCACCGGGGGTGGCACCATCTCTGAACCCATCGGCCGTCATCGCACCCAGCGGGTGAAGATGGCGGTGCGCGCCGATGGGCGAGAGGCGGTCACGCATTATCGGATCGAACGTCGGCTCGGCGCCCTGACGCTGGTGCGGGTGCAGCTCGAGACCGGTCGCACCCACCAGATCCGAGTGCACCTCGCGCACCTCGGGTATCCCTTGGTGGGTGATCCGGTCTACGGCGGGCGCCGCCGTTTGCCGCCCGGCGCGGGTCCGGCGACGGTGGCTGCGCTCGAGGCGTTCCATCGGCAAGCCCTGCATGCCGCGCGGCTGTCGCTGCAGCATCCGTTGACGGGTCGGGATTGCGTCTTCGAGTCGCCGCTGCCCGCGGATCTCACGACTTTGCTCGAGGTCATCGCCCGCGAGGCGCTAGGTTGACGCTG
>DBCG01000101.1:48282-48907 GCA_002292945.1 Proteobacteria bacterium UBA964
CTTGGTTGCGGCCGGAGTGGGAGGCCCCTCGCGGGGTGCGCGCGGCGTTCACGCTGCGCAGCGGCGGCGTCAGCGCTCCGCCGTGGGACTCGCTCAACCTCGGCAGGCATGTCGGGGACGATCCGGGCGCGGTGACCCTCAACCGGCAGCGCGTGGTGCAGGGATTGGCGCTACCCGCCGAGCCCTGCTGGCTCGAACAGGTGCACGGCATCGAGGTCTACGAGGCGGGCACTGTGCCACGAGCGGATGCCGCCCCGCCGCCCCGCGCCGATGCTGCCGTGACGCGGCAGCCCGGGGTCGTGCTCGCCATCCAGGTGGCCGACTGCCTGCCGGTGCTGCTCGCGGCAGAGGACGGCAGCGTGTTGGGGGCGGCTCATGCGGGTTGGCGCGGGCTCGTCGGTGGGGTCATCGAGCAGACGGTCGCCAAGATGGGCGCGCCGCCCGAGCGGCTCGTGGCTTGGCTCGGGCCCTGCATCGGGCCAGAGCGGTTCGAGGTCGGGGCGGAGGTCCGTGAGGCGTTCCTGACGGCGGGAGACGCGCCAGAGGCTTTCCGAGCGAGCCCGGCAGGGCGCTGGCTCTGCGACCTGTCGGCGATCGCCCGGGCGCGATTGCAGCGCCTCGGGGT
>DBCG01000090.1 GCA_002292945.1 Proteobacteria bacterium UBA964
GAAATAAAGACCGACCAGCGCATCGGCAGCGGCGAGGGCAAGCAGCGTGCCCACCGGACTGTCGATCAGCGTGTAGTCCATCAGGTCACCTCGTTACGGACCGGATCTGCAGCTCACGACGATGATAGTCGATGACGAGCGTATCGAGGACGCCGAGCACATCCATGCCGATCAGCAAGGCGGGCTCGTCGCTCAAGCGCCAACGCTCGAAGATCGGCAGGTCGGCAAAATTGATGCGCGCGTTACGCACTGAGATGTTGCCGAGCAGTATCCGAGGCGAGGCGACGCTGCGGCCGGCCTGCACATCGCCGGTGACGCCTATCACGTCTTCATCGCGGCCTGCCATCTCCCGCCGCTTGGTGATCAGCGCGGCGCGCAGCGCTGGCGTACCTATCGTCTGCTGTGAGCCGGTGTCGATGACCGCCTTGACGCGCACTCCGCCGACGCTCGCCTCCACCCAGGGCACGTATCGATCGAGCAGCTTGATCGGCAGCACGGTGAATCCGGGCGGTGCGGTGCGCCCCTTGGAGCGGGTGATCTCGATGCGGTCCCTTTTGAAGTCGGCGAGGATGCGCCGATCAGCAAGCGCGGTCGTCGCCAGTACCCCTTCGGCGCCACCGAACGCGTCGTCCACCACGACCAAGGTCTGCCGTGTAGCCAGCAGGTCGCCGACCTCGACAGTGCGGGCTTTGACGATCTGTGCACGGGTGGAGCCGGTGGTGCCGCGCAGCATCACGGTGCGCTTCGGATCGACCTCGAGCCCAAGTCGCGCCACGGCGGCATGGGTGAGGGCGGAACGGGTCGCGCCGGTGTCGAGCACCAGCCGCAGCGGACCCTGACCGTCGATGAACACCGGCACCCAGATGCGCCCGATCCGATCGCGCAGGGTCGGTGAGACATATCGTGGCTCAGGCGCCGAGACCTGTACCTCTTCGAGGAGCGGGGTGGGCGGTGCCACGGGAGGAACGCCGGACAGGCTTTGCGCGGCTGCCCCACCCGACATGGTGGCGGACAGGACGATGATCGACAGTGTGTGCGACGAGCGTCCTGCTCGCGCCCGCCACGCTCGGCAGGAGTCGGACGATGAGACGGGTGCTTCGGCGTGTCGTGACATGGAGCGGTGTGGTCTTGCTGGTGTCGTCGCTGGTGGCGGTGATTTGGCGGCGACCGTTCCGCATCGCGCGCGCTCGGCGAACGCCACGATGCGCATGACCGGTCGCCGCCGCGCGTGCGATCGGGTTGGCGCCGCTCTGCCTTGCCGAACTCAACAAGCCGGTGCTGCTCGACCCGGCGGTGCTGCAACCGCAGAGCCGCCGTGAATGTCGGCCGGGTCGCGGTGCCACCGCACTCGCTGCGGATTGACCGACGCGCGCTTCCCGGTCAGTTCCCGCGCAACGACTTGAGGGCGGACTCGCAGAGCTGCTGATGCTCCTCGCCAAGCGGTCCCTTGCGTCCCGCCTCCGCCAAGCTCTCGATGACCAAGGTCGCGAACGATGCACGGCCGCGTTGACGGGCGAGGGCGGTGCGCAGGTGCTCGAGCACTTTGTCCTTGGCGTCGAGTTCGCGGACCAACGGGTCCCAGTGGGGTGCCCGGAAGCGGTCCATGAGGGTCTCGACGACATCTTTACGAGCGGCCAACACCTCTGGCGTGAAGTCCGACTCCGAGAAATCGCGCAACCCGACGACATCGCGCAAGCCCTCCGCGGTCACCTGCTCGAAGCCCATGCTCCAATCCGGGTGCTCTCGGTGTTCGATGGCCTTGCGCGAGAGGATGCGGATGTCCTCATGGCGGGGGTCGCGCGCGATCTTGCCGACCAGTTCATCGACCGTCGTCGCCTCGCCCTCGATGACCTGGAGGAAGGTCCCGTTGCCGTAGAACAGCATGCCGGTGACGCCACGCGCCGTGTTGTTGGCGTGGCATTGCTGCAGAAGGCTGACCAACTGCGCAGCCGACATCGGCGATGAGGTCTTGCTGAGGTAGGAAATCTGGATCATGTGGTGGCTCCTCCCGAAACCATCTTATCCCATGCTGTGCTTGGGTGAGGCACTGGCTTGGGGTACCGTAGCGTCATGAAGCCACAGACCCCGTCTTTCGTTCTCGGACTGCTCGGTGCGATGGTCTACGCAGCGGCTGCTGCTGCCGCGCCGCCGGCCAATTGGGCGGCCTTCGATGATCCCGCCCGCGCCGCCAAACTCGCGAACGCCTACCCGCAGGTCGATCGCGTCATGCGCGAGTTCGTCGCCCGAGAGAACGTGCCGGGGGCTGCCTGGGGCATCGTGGTCGATGGCCGCTTGGCGCACCTCGGCACCACCGGGCTGCGGGATGTGGAGGGCGCCCAGCCGGTGCAGGGCGATTCGGTGTTCCGCATCGCCAGCATGACCAAGTCTTTCACCGCGATGGCGATCCTCAAGCTGCGCGACGAGGGCAAGCTGTCGCTCGATGATCCTGCGGAGCGGTATGTCCCTGAGCTCGGTGGACTGCGTTACCCGACCGACGATGCGCCGCGCATCACGCTGCGACACCTGCTCACGCACGCAGCCGGGTTCCCGGAAGACAACCCTTGGGGGGACCAGCAGCTCGGCATCTCAGAGCAAGAGTTCACGGAGCTCATGCGAGCGGGCGTCCCGTTCTCGAATCCACCCGGCGTGGCGTACGAGTACTCCAACTACGGCTTCGCGATCCTGGGCCGTGTGATCGCGGCGGTCTCGGGGATCCCGTACGCGCAGTACATCGAGCGTGAGCTCCTGCGTCCGCTCGGCATGCGCTCGACGACGCTCGAGCCGGGTACGGTTCCGGCGTCGAGACTCGCGCAGGGCTATCGCTGGGAGGACGCGCGTTGGAAACGCGAGGCGCAGCTGCCGGATGGCGCCTTCGGTGCCATGGGCGGCATGCTCACCTCGCTCGAGGATCTTGGGCGCTATGTCGGGCTGTTGCTCGGGGCGTTTCCGCCACGGGACGGCGTGGATCCGGGCCCGGTGTCGCGTGCTTCGCTGCGCGAGATGCAGCAGCTGTGGCGGGCGCGTCCTGCGACGGTCACACGGGACGGCGCCGGTGGCACGCAGCTCAACGCGGCTGGCTACGGCTACGGCCTGCGGATCTCCCAAAGCTGCGAGTTCGCGCACATCGTGGCGCACAGCGGCGGGCTGCCCGGGTTCGGTTCGCAGATGCGTTGGCTGCCGGAATACGGCGTGGGCTTGATCGCCTTCGGGAACCGCACCTACACGCCTTGGGGCGACGCCTTCGGTCCGGCGCTTGCGGTGCTCAAGGATTCCGGTGGCCTGCAGCCGCGCGCGGTACAGCCTGCAGCGGCGCTGCTCGCTGCCCGCGCCGAGGTGAATGCGTTGGTGGATGTCTGGGACGATGCCGCCGCCCTGCGCCTCGCTGCGGGCAACCTGTTCCTCGACCGGGACAAGGCCCGCCGCCGGACCGAGTTCACGCAACTGCGCGCCGAAGTCGGCGCCTGCAGCGATGCGGGCGGTTGGGTGTCGAACGAGAACGCTTTGCGCGGTGATTGGTTGCTGCGGTGCGAGCGCGGAGACCTGATCGCCTCGGTGACGCTCGCGCCCATCATCCCGCCGCGCGTTCAGCACCTTGAGCTGCGCCGCGCGCCGGCTGGCGGACTCAAGGCTCCGACGACCTGCCCTTAGTCTGCGGCGGGGTAGGTCAGCGGCGAGTCCGGTCCGACCGGGATGCCGAGCGTGAGCCAGATCGCGAACAGGATCGACCAGCCGATCAGGAAGGTGGCTGAGTAGGGCAGCATCACCGCCACCAAGGTGCCGAGCCCGGCCTTGGGCTCGTAACGCTGGAAGAAGGCGATGATGAGTGCGAAATAGCTGAGCATCGGCGAGATGATGTTGGTGACGCTGTCACCTACGCGATACGCCGTCTGTGTGAGTTCGGGCGAATAGCCGAGCAGCATGAACATCGGCACGAAAACCGGCGCCATCAGCGCCCACTTGGCAGACGCCGAGCCCATGAAAAGATTGATGACGGCGGTCAGCAGGATGAAGCTCCCGAACAGCGGCAGCGCCGACAGGCCGAGCGACTTGAGCGACTCCGCGCCGTTGACCGCCATGATCAGGCCGAGCTGCGTCCAGTTGAAGAACGCCACGAACTGCGCTGCAAAGAACACCAGCACGAGATAGCTGCCGAGCGTCGCCATGCTCGCGCTCATGCCTTTGATGACATCCTCGTCGCTGCGCAACGTCCGAGCGCCGACGCCGTAGGCGACACCGAGCACGACTCCGATGATGAAGATCAGCGCGACGACACTCGACATCAGCGGGGACTTGAGCAGGTCACCGGTGACGGGATCGCGGAGGAACCCCGCGCCGGGCAGACTGCCGAGGGGCAGTCCTGACCAGATGATGCCGAGAGCGAGCACAAGCAAGGCGACGCCCGCGAAACGCAGGCCGCGGCGTTCGTCGACGCTCAGCGGCGCGCTCATCGAATCATCTTGGGCGCCCACAGCGCGGAAACTGCCGTCCGGGAAACGCGGCGCCGTGAACTTCTCCGTGACCCACCAGCCGAGCAGCGTGATGACCGGCGTCGAGAACTGCATGAAATACATGTTCGATGCGGCGCTCACACGGTAGCTGGGGTCGACGATGCGCGCAGCCTCCTCGGAGAGCCCCGAGAGCAGCGGGTCGATGGTGCCGATGAGCAGGTTGGCTGAATAGCCACCCGACACGCCGGCGAAGGCTGCGGCCATGCCGACGATGGGGTGTCGCCCCGCCGAGATGAAGATCAAGCCCGCGAGCGGGATCAGCAGTACATAGCCGATCTCGCTCGCCATGTTGGACATGACGCCGGCGAAGACGATGATCGGGGTGAGCAGGTGGCGCGGCGCCGACAGCACGAGCTTGCGCAGCGAGGCCGCGATGAGCCCGGAGTGCTCCGCGACGCCGATGCCGATCAGTGCGACCAGCACGGTGCCGAGCGGCGCGAAGCCGGTGAAGTTGGTGACGAGGTTGGCGAGGATACGGTGCAGCCCCTCGAGGCTCAGCAGGTTCACCGCACGCACCGTGTCGCCGGTGGTCGGATGCTTCACCTCCAGACCAGCCTGCGAGGCGAGCCACGAGGCGACGATCACGATCAGCGCGAGCAGCGCGAACAGGGTCGCCGGGTGTGGCAGGGCGTTGCCACCGCGTTCGATCGCGGCAAGCATCCGGTCAAGACGGGATTTCGGTGTGTTCATGATCCACTCGAGGACAGGCGCCGCGGCATCAATCCCGCAGCATGCAGTGCGGCTTCGACCGCTGCCGTGTGCTCGGCGTCGCGGGTCTCGATGGTGAAGTCCAGATCGGCCGCCTTGGCGGGCACATCGAGGAACAGCCGGTGGTGCGTGACGTCGATGATGTTGGCGCCGGACTCGCCGATGAGGCCGGCGATGCGGCCCAGGGTGCCGGGCAGATCGGTGATCTCGAAACGCAGCGTCACCAATCGCTGTTCGCGCACCAGTTGCCGTTGCAGCACGATGCCGAGCAGGCGCGTGTCGATGTTGCCGCCACAGATGACGATGCCGACCTTGCGGCCCCGGAACCGATCGGGATGCGTGAGGACGGCGGCGAGCCCGGCGGCACCCGCGCCCTCGGCGACGGTCTTCTCGATGGAGATCAGCAGGCTGATCGCGTTCTCGATGTCCGATTCGTCGACCAACAGGATGTCCTCGACCAACCGGCCGATGATCTCGCGGGTGATGCGGCCGACATTACGGACCGCGATGCCCTCGGCGATGGTCTGCGTCGCGAACTGAGGCGTGGTGCCGGCGATCGCCGCGTGCATCGCCGGGAAAGCGCGGGTCTGCACGCCGATCAGGCCGATCGAGGGCTTGATGCCGCGCGCGGCGATCGCCATGCCGGCGAGCAAGCCGCCGCCGCCGATCGGTACGCAGAGACAGTCGATGTCGGGATGGTCCTCGAGCATCTCGAGCGCGACCGTCCCCTGACCGGCGATCACGGTCTCATCGTCGTAGGGGTGAACGAAGACCAGGCCTTGTTCGACGGCGATCTCGTGGGCGCGTATCTCGGCGTCGGCGAGCTGCATCCCATGCTGGACCACCGTCGCTCCGAGCCGCCTCGTCTGCTGGACTTTATTGAAGGGCGCCGACACGGGCATCACGATGGTCGCGGGGATGCCCATGCGTGTCGCATGGTGGGCGACGCCTTGCGCGTGGTTGCCCGCCGACATCGCGATCACGCCGCGCCGCCTTTGTGCCTCGTCGAGGGACAGCAGCTTGGCGAGGGCGCCACGGTCCTTGAACGAGGCGGTGAACTGCTGGTTCTCGAACTTGAGGTAGATCTCGGCGCCGGTGATCGCCGAGAGCGTCTCGGACCTGTGGCAGGGCGTGCGCACGACATGGCCGGACAGCCGCCGGGCGGTGTCGTGGATGGTTTCGAGGGTGACCGTCATGCGCCCATGATACCGTTACTCCCTACCCGCCATGACCTCGCCCCCCGATCCCCGAACCCCGCGTTGGCGCCAAGGCACCCTCGCGCCCTTCCAGCATCGCGTGTTCGCGACCTTCTGGTGGGCAGCGCTGGTGTCGTCCTTCGGGGGTCTCATCCAGACGGTCGGCGCGTCATGGCAGATGGCGACCATCACGGATTCGCCGCAGATGGTCGCCCTGGTGCAGACTGCGGGAACGCTGCCGTTCTTCTTCCTGTCGTTGCTGGCCGGTGCGTTCGCCGACACCCACGACCGGCGGATCGTGATGTTGGTCTCCCAAGGGGTCATGCTGGTGGCCTCGGCGGCACTCGCCGGCATCGCCTTCGCAGGCGAGGTCACGCCCGGTTCCTTGCTGCTCTTCACTTTCCTCATCGGCTGCGGGACCGCGTCCTTCGCGCCGGCTTGGCAGGCGTCGATCGGCGAGCAGGTGCCGCGCGAGCAGGTGCCCTCCGCCATCATGGCCAACGCCTTCGGCTTCAACATCGCGCGCAGCGTGGGTCCGGCCATCGGCGGTGTCATCGTGGCCACCTTCGGCGCAGCCGCCGCATTCCTCATCAACACGCTCTCCTATCTCGGGATGCTCGCGACCTTGCTCTGGTGGCGCCCGAAGCGTGAGCCCGCCACGCTGCCGCGAGAGCCGCTCGGATCAGCCGTGGCCGCCGGTATCCGCTATGTCTGGCTGTCGCCGCACCTCATCGCCGTGCTGCTGCGTTGTCTGCTCTTCACGGTGCCGCTGTCGGCGGTGCCGGCGCTGATGCCGGTGGTCGCGCGCGATCTGCTCGGCGGAGGAGCCCAGACCTACGGCTTGCTGCTCGGCGGTTTTGGCGTCGGTGCGATGGCAGGGGCGCTGTCGAGCGCTGCGCTGCGTGCGCGTTTTTCGAGCGATCGGATGCTATTGGGGCTGTGCGCGGTCGCGAGCCTCGCCCTGCTTGCGATCGCCTACAGCCCGTGGGCAGTGCTCACTTTGTCCGCGCACTTCGTTGCAGGGTTCGTCTGGACGCTGAGTTTGGCCACCTTCAACATCGCCGTGCAGATGTCCTCGCCGCGTTGGGTGACCGGACGCACGCTTGCGATGTACCAGACCTTCGCCTTCGCCGGTATGGCCGCAGGTGCTTGGATCGCGGGTCATCTCGCCACGGATCTGGGGGTGCGGCCGGCGCTCGCACTGGCCGGTCTTGCTGCGCTCAGTACATTCGTCGTCGCCCGTTGGTTGCCGGTCTCGGTCGCCCGATTGGGGTCGCTCGATCCCCATGTGGTCACGGACGTCCAGCCGCCCGCGGTCGAGATGGACGACTCCACGGGCCCGGTCGTGGTGATGCTCGAGTACCGCGTGCCGGTGTCCAACGCCCAGGCGTTCGCTGCCGAGGTCAATGAATTGGGGCGCATCCGGCGGCGTGACGGCGCGCGTGCCTGGTCGGTGAGTCAGGACATCGACGACCCCTTGCTGTGGGTCGAGCGCTTCGAGAGCCCGACCTGGGCCGATTACCTGCGCCGCCACACCCGCCCGACGTTCGCCGATCAGGCTGTGCGACAGCGCATCGTCCAGCTCATCGAGGGCGAGCGGGCGCGGGTGCGGCGCTTCGTGGAGCGGCCCGCAGGGGCGGAGCCGCTCGGCGATCGGGCCTCACGGCCCGATCCGGTCGATCACACGCCGGGTCACGGCTGAGACCCGCGCTCACTCTGCGTCGATATCCCTTCCTGACAGGATATTGGGCAGCGTCAGCGCCGCCGCGGCCGACACCAGCAGCAGCGGCGCGATCAGCAGCGAGAAGGCCATCTGCCAGCCGCTCGTCTGCACGACCAGCGGCACCAGCGCCGGGAACAGCGCGAAACCCAGACTGAGCGGCGCCGAGCCGCAGACGGCGAAGGCGGTGGTGCGCATGGAGGTGGGGTAGAGCTCGGTGAGCAGCGCGCCCACGACGGCATTGCTGCCATAGAAGAACGCGGCGGTGAGCGCGAACAGCGCGAGGTCGTGCCAGCGCTCGCGCGGCAGCCACATCAGCCCGACCAGTGCGATCGCCCCGAGCAGGCACCACAACGCGAAGGTGTTGCGGCGCGGCAGGACATACTCGCCGACATAGGCGGCGGCCAGATAGCCGAATATCGCGATGCCGTTCGAGAGGCCGACGATCCAGGCGGCCTCGGCTTGCGAGTAGCCCCGGACCTCGATGAAGTAGGTCGGGAAGAAGAACGCGGTGCCGGCGTAAGCGCAGCCGAACGCGAAGAAGAGCACGATCGAGGCGATCGAACGACGACGGTACTCGGCAGTGAACAGCCGGCGCAGCAGCCCCCAATCGAGTCCGGATGCGGCACGGCCACCGGCTGCAGCGCCCGACGCAGCGGAGACCCGTTGCGCAGCCGTCTGCTCGAAGCGACCGCTCTCGGGCAGGCGCCAACCGAGGATAAGGGCGATCGGCACCACGGCGAAGCCGATGAAGAACACCTCGCGCCAACCCTGTGTCTCGAGCAGTGGGGCCGCGAGCAGGGCGGCGAGGAACCAGCCGAGCGGATAGCCGCACTGCAGCACGCCCATCAGCATCCCGCGATGCCGCGCCGGGGCGCACTCGGCGACATAGGCGGCGGTGATCGGCGCGATGCCTGCGGCGAGACCGAAGGCGAGCGCGCGCAGGACGGTCAACTGTGTGAGGTCGGTGACAAGTCCGCTCAAGCCGACGCAGAGCGCGGACAGGGCGAGCAGCCCCGCGAGCGTCCAGCGCCGCCCCCAGGTGTCAGCTGCCAACCCCGCGAACACCACCATCACCGCTGCGGCGATGAAGCCGACGGTCAGGATCAGCCCGATCGTGTCGATGCCGACCTTGAACTCGCCCATCATGCCCGGGATCGCGTAGCCGAAGAGCGACTGGTCGAGGTTGCTCATCGTCCAGGCGAACAGGCTGAAGAGTAGGATGGTCACCCATCCGGCGGCAGTGGCGTGTCTTCCGACACCATTCGGAGCGCTCATGGTGGAAAATACTACCCCGTCCGGCGTCTCGCCGCAGGAGTCCATCATGGCCGAAGAGACCCCCGTCCAGCCCCGACAAGCGATGCCTGCCGATCCGATCGCCCGTGTGGCGCGCTCGCGCCACGAATTCGGCGAACACGGCGGGGTCAACCTGTCCATCGAGACCAGTTCGACCTTCACCGTCCTCGAAGCCGGCAAGATGCCGGAGATGTTCGGGGGTCGTGCGGGACCGAAGGGCGGTTGTTTCCTCTACGGCCGGCATTTCAACCCGACGGTGATGGTCCTATCGCGCCACCTCGCCGCGCTCGAGGCGACGCCGAGCGCGTACTGCACCGCGAGCGGCATGGCGGCGATCTCCGGGTCGCTCCTTCAGGCCTGCGATACGGGTGATCAGATCGTCGCCGGTCAGGCGCTCTACGGCGGCACTTGGGCGTTGCTGCACGATTATCTGCCGCGCAAGGCGGGCATCACGACCGCGTTCGTGGACCTCTCGGACCTCGAGGCCGTGGCCCGCGCGTTCACGCCGCGCACCCGCGTGCTCTACTGCGAGACGGTGTCCAACCCCACGCTGCGCGTGGCGGATCTGCCGGCGCTCGCCAAGATCGCGCACGAGCGCGGTGCCATGCTCATCGTCGACAACACCTTCGCGCCGGTCGCCATCACGCCCGCGCTGCACGGCGCGGATGTGGTCATCCACAGCCTCACCAAGTTCATCAACGGCGCCTCCGATATCGTCGCGGGCTGCGTCTGCGCGGACGGCGCCTTCATCGACCAGTTGTACGATCTGCATGTGGGCAGCCTGATGCTGCTCGGACCGGCGATGGACCCGCGTGCAGCCTACGAGGTCGCCACCCGCATGCCGAACCTCGGTCTGCGCATCCGCGAACATGCGCAGCGCGCGCTTGCCTGTGCAGAGCGGCTCGAGGCGCTGGGTGCGCAGGTCATCTACCCGGGTCTCGCCGCGCACCCCGACCACGCGCTCTACGCCCGTCTCGCCAACCCCGGCTATGGCGCGGGCGGCTTGTTGAGCGTCGATCTCGGTACGCCGGAGCGCGCCTACCGGTTCATGGAGCACCTGCAGAACGTCGAAGATTTCGGCTACATGGCGGTGAGCCTCGGCTTCAGCGACACCCTGATGAGCGCGAGCGCCTCCAGCACCTCGAGCGAGCTCGACGAGGCCTCCTTGCGCGCGGCTGGCATCAGCCCCGGGCTCGTGCGCCTGTCGGTGGGCTACACTGGCACCCTCGAAGACAGGCTCGCCCAACTCGAGCGCGGCTACCGCGCCGCCGGAGGCTGATCATGCTGCAAGACGCCATCACCCGACCCGTCGACCGATTCTTCGCCGCCTACTCGGACGACCACCGTCATCCCACCAACCAATGGCTGCATGTGCTCTGCGTGCCGGCGATCGTTTGGTCGTTGCTCGCGCTCGTGTATTGCATACCGCTCGGCGCGGGGCTGCCGACCGGGTCGCTTGCCGCGGTGATGGCGATCGCCTCGGTGGCGTTCTGGCTCTGGCTGTCGGTACCGATCGGCCTCGGCGCCGCAGCGATGATGGCGTTGTCGTGGGTGTCCATCGCGGCGCTTCATGGTGCCGTCGGCACCACGACACTCGCGCTCATCGGTGCAGCGGTGTTCGTCGCGGCCTGGATCGGCCAGTTCATCGGCCATCACATCGAGGGCCGGCGACCGAGTTTCTTCACCGATCTCGTCTATCTGATGATCGGTCCCGTCTGGGTGCTCTCCAAGGGCTACCGAAAGGCCTCGATTTCATATTGAGCGGCCCCCGCGCTCAGCCGCGGGTCATCGGAGTGGTGTCGAAGGTGGTCCGGATCGGGTGTCATACTAGGCGCATCTGAAGATCACTGGGAGTGCCGCCGTGCGCCGGACCCTTCTGCCCGCCCTCATCGTCCTTTCTGGCTTGACCGCCGTCGCCACCGCAGCGGATGCGCCTGCGCGCCGCTGGATCATGACGGTCGACAACGGCAAGCCCGCGGGCGAACTCGTGGTGCGCTGCGACAAGCGCGGCGACTGCGAGACGCGCTACATCTTCAAGGATAACGGTCGCGGACCCGAGATCGCCGAACGGTATCGGATCGCCGACGACGGCACCTACGCGCGCTACCAGGCGAAGGGCAAGACCACCTTCGGCTCGGCGGTCGACGAACGCTACGACGGCAAGGGCCGCGGTGGCGTCTGGCGCTCGACCACCGAGAAGGGTGGCAGCGACGACGCGACCGGCAAGCTTTACCTGCCGCTCAACGGCTCCGGGATCGTCTACGAGAATATGCTGCGCCTCACCATCGGCGGTCGTACGCTCGACATGCTGCCTGTGGGCAGCGTGAAGCGCACGACACTGACCCGCACGACCGTGGGTCAGGGCGCCGCAAGGCGCGAGATCGAGCTGATCTCGTTCACCGGCCTCGGTCCGACGCCCGAGTTCGTGTGGGCGACGCCGGGCGAGCGGCCGGAATTCTTCGGCGTGGTGGTACCGGGTTATCTCGCGGCGCTGCCAGAGGGCTATCAGGCCGAGGAGGCGAAACTCGTCGACCTGCAGAAGGAAGCCGAGGCGGCGCTGCTCGGCACCATGACCGCGCGCCTCGCCCGGCCTATGGGCGGGCTCAGCGTCATCCGCAACGCCAAAGTTTTCGATTCCGAGAACGCACGGCTGTTCGACGGCCTGCGCGATGTCTATATCCAACGCGGGCGCATCGTCGCGGTGACGCGCTCTGACGCGCCCCTCGAGGGCTTCACGCCGACGCGTCAGCTCGACGCCGCCGGGCGCGTGTTGCTGCCTGGGCTCTATGACATGCACGGCCATGTCGGCCGTTGGGGCGGCGGGCTCAACCTCGCGGCCGGCGTCACCACCACCCGCGACATGGGCAACGACAACGCGACGCTTCAGCAGATCATCGACGAGACGGCGGACGGTCGGCTGTTCGGGCCGCAGATCGTGCCGGCCGGCTTCCTGGAGGGCGAGAGCCCCTACAGCGCGCGCAGCGGCTTCGTCATCAGCACGCTGCAGGACGCCAAGCGCGCCGTCGACTGGTACGCGGCGCACGGCTATGTACAGATCAAGGTCTACAACAGCTTCCCGCGCCAGCATCTGCGCGAGACCGTGGCCTATGCGCACTCGCGCGACCTGCGGGTGAGCGGCCATGTGCCCGCGTTCCTGCGCGCCGAGGAGGTCGTGGAGGCCGGCTTCGACGAGATCAACCATATCAACCAGGTGATGCTCAATTTTCTCGTCGATGACAAGACCGACACGCGCACCTTGCAGCGTTTCTATCTGCCCGCAGAGCGCACCGCCGGCCTCGACTTCGACGGGCCGAGGGTGCAGACCTTCATCAAGCTGCTGAAGGATCGCGGCACCGTCATCGACCCGACGCTCACCACCTTCGATTTCCTGCGCCAGCGCGATGGCCAGGCGTCCGAGGCCTTCAAGGCGATCCTCCCGAACATGCCCGCTTCGTTCCAGCGCGCGCGTATGAGCGGCGGCATGGAGATCCCCAACGAGCGGGTGCATGCGCTCTACGACAAGTCCTACGCGCGCATGATCGATTTCGTGGGGCGCCTCCACCGCGCCGGTGTCCCGCTGGTCGCGGGCACCGACGAGATCGAGGGCTTCACGCTGCACCGCGAGCTCGAGCTCTACACCATGGCAGGGATCCCGGCGGGCGAGGCGCTGCGCATCGCCACCTGGAACGGCGCCAAGTACACGCGGACGCTCGCCGATCGCGGCAGCATCGAGGTGGGCAAGGTCGCCGACCTCGTGCTGGTCGACGGCGATCCGACCCAGGACATCACGGCGCTGAAGCGTATCGCGCTGGTGGTGACGCAGGGTCGAAGCATCGATCCTTCCGCGGTGTACACCGAGCTCGGCATCAAACCTTTCGTCGCGGAGACTCCGCGCTGGATGGAGCCGCGCTGAGCGGCTGCGAGCGAGGGCTGCATCGATGGGCGAATTCGACTACTCACGCATCCCCCCGCTGCCCTCTGATGTCTTCGTCGCGCCGCTGCGCAAACCGGCGGGGCTCGGTGAGGACTGGTTGGAGCCCGCCCAGCGCGACTACTCCGCCGCCGAACACCGCATCTGGGACGATCTCTATGCGCGGCAGATGGCGCTGCTCCCGGGGCGTGCCTGCAGCTCGTTCATGCAGGGGCTGGAGCGGCTCGACCTCGGACGCGGCGGCATCCCCGAGCTCGGTGCTCTCAACGAAAAGCTCCGTGCGCTCACCGGCTGGACCGTGGTGCCGGTGCCGATGCTGATCCCCGATCAGGTGTTCTTCTACCACCTCGCCAACCGTCGATTTCCCGCCGGCAACTTCATCCGCACGCGTGAGCAGTTCGATTACATCCAGGAGCCCGATGTCTTCCACGATGTCTTCGGGCATGTGCCGCTGCTCGCCGACCCCGTGTTCGCCGAATACCTCGCGGCCTACGGACGCGCGGGTTGGAAAGCGCTGCGCTACAACCGCCTCAAGGCGCTGTCCGCGCTCTACTGGTACACGGTGGAGTTCGGTCTGGTGCTCGAGGAGGGCGCGCTGCGTATCTATGGCGCTGGGATCCTCTCCGGCCCCACCGAGACCGTGTTCGCGCTCGAGGGACGCTCGGCACATCGCATCCACCTCAACGTGGATCGGGTGATGCGCACCGACTACGAGATCTCTGATCTGCAGTCGACCTACTTCGTGATCGAGTCCTTCGCCGAGCTCTTCCACATGACCGAGCAGCGGGGTTTTGAACCCATCTACGAGTCGCTCGCCCCGGCTTTCCAGTACGCCCGTTCGGCTGCCCTCGATACCGATCACATCTACCACCGGGGTACCCAGGAGTACCTGCTGCGGGGCGGCCGCGGCTCGGGGGCGAGAGCTGTCTGAGCGTTGCGCGGGATGTAGTTGTTCGCGCGGTTCTATACGCCTCTGGTTCGCCAAGCAGCAGGGGATGGGTTATCTTTGGAAGCATGATGCATCCCATTCTTGCCCCTCGGTTCCTGCGCACGCTCCGTGTCGCCGGCCTTGCCGCGCTCGTCGCGCTTTCCGGCTGCGCCACCGCGCCGGTCGCGGCGCCCACCGCGAAGCCCATCGCCGCACCCACTGCGCTCGGCGCCC
>DBCG01000024.1:0-17006 GCA_002292945.1 Proteobacteria bacterium UBA964
TCACCGGCGCCGCCGGCCAGATCGGCTACGCCCTCGCCTTCCGCGTCGCCTCCGGCGCCCTGTTCGGCGCCGACCAGCCGGTGAACCTGCACCTGCTCGAGATCACCCCGGCGCTGCCGACGCTGCAAGGCGTCGTGATGGAGCTCGACGACTGCGCCTTCCCGACGCTCGCCAAAGTCATCGCCACAGACGATGCGCGCGTCGCATTCAAAGATTGCCATGCAGCGCTGCTGGTCGGCGCACGCCCTCGCGGCCCCGGCATGGAGCGCAAGGACCTGCTGCTCGCCAACGCGCAGATCTTCTCCGCGCAAGGCAAGGCGCTCGACGCCGTCGCCTCGCGCGATGTGCGCGTGCTCGTGGTCGGCAACCCTGCCAACACGAACGCGCTGATCGCGATGAAGAACGCGCCATCGCTCAAACCGCAGAGCTTCACCGCGATGACGCGCCTCGACCACAACCGCGCGCTGTCGCAGCTCGCGGCCAAGACCGGCTCGCATGTCAACGACATCCAACGGATGATCATCTGGGGCAACCACTCGGCCACCCAGTACCCAGACATCAACCACTGCCTCGTCAAAGGGCAAGCAGCGCGCACGCTGGTCGATCAGGACTGGATCGAGAAGGACTTCATCCCGACCGTGCAGCAACGCGGTGCCGCGATCATCAAGGCGCGCGGCGCCTCGTCGGCCGCCTCGGCGGCCTCAGCGGCCATCGACCACATCCGCGACTGGTTCCGCGGCTCGCCGCAAGGCGACTGGCTGTCGATGGGCATCCCTTCCGACGGCAGTTACGGCATCCCCGAAGGCGTGATCTACTCCTACCCTGTCATCTGCCGCGGCGGCCAGTACGAGATCGTGCAGGGTCTCGACATCGATGCCTTCAGCCGCGCGCGCATGGATGCCACGCACAAGGAGCTGCTCGAGGAGCGCGACGGCGTGAAAGATCTGCTCGGCTGAGCAGAGAGGACGCCGCCGGCACCCCACCGCCCAAAGGATCTCCGCCATGGCACACGCACTCGTCGCACTCCTGCTCGCAGGCCTCACCGTCTGGACGCTCACGCTCCCAGGCGGATGGATCGCGCTGCTGTTCGTGGCGGCGCTGCTGTACCTCGCCTACCAACGCCTGAGCCTGCTCGCCTTCACGGCGACGGCGCTGGCGCTGCTGGTCGCGTACACCGTGCTCGGCAAGCCACCGCTGTGGTGGGGCGGCATCCTGTGGGCGGGCACGGCGCTGCTGGTGCTCCTCAACATCCGGCCGCTGCGCAAGGCGGTGCTGACGCGTCCGTTCCTGAAGGTGTACCGGCGCATGCTGCCCGCGATGTCCGACACCGAGCGCGAGGCGCTCGAGGCGGGCACCGTGTGGTGGGACGGCGAGCTCTTCACCGGCAAGCCCGACTGGTCGAAGCTGCTCAACGCCAAGGCGCCGCAGCTCACGGCCGAAGAGCAGGCTTTCCTCGACGGCCCCTGCGAAGAGCTGTGCGGGATGGTCGACGATTTCGACATCACGCATCGCCGCGGCGACATGCCGCCGGAGATCTGGGACTTCCTGAAGCGCAAGGGCTTCTTCTCGATGATCATCCAGAAGAAGTACGGCGGCCTCGAGTTCTCGGCCTACGCGCACTCCTGCGTGCTCGCCAAGCTCTCGACCCGCAGCGCCACGGTGTCCTCGACGGTCGCGGTGCCGAACTCGCTCGGCCCCGGCGAGCTGCTGCAGCACTACGGCACCGAGGAGCAGAAGGACCACTACCTGCCGCGGCTCGCGCGCGGCGATGACATCCCCTGCTTCGCGCTCACCGGACCGCGCGCCGGCTCCGACGCCGCCTCGCTCCCCGACAGCGGTGTGGTCTGCAAAGGGGTCTGGCAGGGTCGCGAGATCACCGGACTGCGCCTGAACTTCTCCAAGCGCTACATCACGCTCGCGCCCGTGGCGACGGTGATCGGCCTCGCCTTCCGCATGTTCGACCCCGAGCGGCTGCTCGGCGGCGAGGAGGACCTCGGCATCACCTGCGCGCTGATCCCGCGCGAGACACCAGGCATCTCCATCGGACGCCGGCACTTCCCGCTCAACGTGCCGTTCCAGAACGGTCCGCTCTCCGGCACGGATGTGTTCGTGCCGCTCGACTTCATCATCGGCGGACCGAAGATGGCGGGCCAGGGCTGGCGCATGCTGGTCGAGCAGCTCTCCGTCGGGCGCTGCATCTCGCTGCCCTCGAGCGGCACCGGTGGCGGCAAGG
This sequence comes from Proteobacteria bacterium UBA964, assembly GCA_002292945.1. Taxonomy (GTDB): domain Bacteria; phylum Pseudomonadota; class Gammaproteobacteria; order Steroidobacterales; family Steroidobacteraceae; genus UBA964. Next base: position 2,234 of record DBCG01000024.1, read on the forward strand.
CCGCGGTGTTCGCGACCGGCGCCTATGCGCGCATCCGTCGCCAGTTCAACATGCCGGTCGGCAAGTTCGAGGGCATCGAGGGCGTTATCGCTCGCATGGTGGGCCTCACCTACACCATGGATGCAGCGCGCTCGGTCACCGCCGGGGCCATCGACGGCGGAGAGAAGCCCTCTGTGCCCTCCGCGATGCTGAAGTACCACGTCACCGAGATGTCGCGACAGATCGCCAACGACGCGATGGACGTGCACGGCGGTAAAGGCATCTGCCTCGGACCCAAGAACTACCTCGCCCGCGGCTACCAGGTCGTGCCGGTGGCCATCACCGTCGAAGGCGCGAACATCCTCACCCGCAGCCTCATCATCTTCGGTCAGGGTGCGGTGCGTTGCCATCCGTTCGTGCTGCGCGAGATGGAAGCCGCCAAAAACCCGGACCGCACCAAGGGCGTCGATGACTTCGACCGTGCACTCTTCGGTCACATCGGCTTCACGATCAGTAACGCGGTGCGATCGCTCATCATGGCGCTCACCAACGCGCGCTTCACGGCGGCACCGGACCGCGGCGAAGCCTCGCGTTACTACCAGCACATCGTGCGCTTCTCGGCGAGTTTCGCCTTCGCAGTGGATGTCGCGATGCTCTCGCTCGGCGGCTACCTGAAAAAGAAGGAGAACCTCTCGGCGCGGCTCGGCGATGTGCTCTCCTGCATGTATCTCGCGTCGATGGTGCTCAAGCACTACGACAACCAAGGCCGGCGCCCCGAAGACCTGCCGATCGTCGAGTGGGCCTGCCGCAGCCTGCTCTCCAAGGCCCAGGACCAGCTGCACGGCTTCCTGCGCAACTTCCCGAACCGCACGCTCGCCGCCCTGATGCGTTTCTTCATCTTCCCGCGCGGTCTGCAGTACTCGGCGCCGGACGATCGGCTCGGCCGCACGCTCGCCGAACTCGTGCTGTCGCCGGGCGAAGTGCGCGACCGCCTCTGCTACCCGGTCTACCGCAAGGTCGCTCCGAACAATCCGCTCGGACTGCTGCAGGAAGTGCTGGAGATGGCGGAGCGAGCAGAGGACCTCGAGAAGCGCATCCGGGTCGACGGCGTCAAGACGGGCCGTATCCGTTCGCTCGAGATGCCGGGCATGATCGCCGAGGCTCAGGTGCTCGGCATCATCACCGGCGCTGATGCAGCATGGCTCGCCGAGTACGACCGCAAGGTCATGGAGATCGTCAACGTCGACGACTTCGCGCCCCACGAACTCGGCACCCACGGCGCGGCCCTTGCGCGTCTGCCGCGCGCCTCAGACGAACAGGACGAGCGGGACGAGCTGCCGGCGTGAACTGCGCCAACTGCGGCGTCACCCTGTACGGGCGCTACTGCGCGGATTGCGGACAGCGACGGGACTCGGCGACACCGACGGTCGGCCATCTGGCCGAGGAGACCATCGAGACGCTCACCCACGCCGACTCGCGTCTCTGGCGGACGCTGCGCGCGCTGCTGACACGGCCGGGCATGCTCACGCGCGAGTATTTCGCCGGTCGTCGCGCGCGCTACCTTCCGCCGATCCGGCTCTATCTGGTCCTCAGCGTCGCCTTCTTCCTGTTGCTGGCGCTCGACCAGAGGTCTACGGTCGATCTCTCCAGCGAGACCCGCATCGATACCGACTGCGCCGCGCTCGAGTACCGCGGACCGTTCGAGGCCACCGTGCGGCCCCGGCTGCAGGAAGCCTGCCTGCGTCTGCAGAGTCAGGGCGCAGCCTCATTCGAGAGCGCGTTCCTGCGTAACGTACCCAAAGCGATGTTCGTGCTGCTGCCGTTGGTCGCGGCCGGCATGCTGCTCTTCTATTGGCGGCCCCGACCGCTCTACGTCGAGCATCTGCTGCATCTCGTCCACAACCAAAGCGCGATATACGCGGCCCTGGTGATCGAGATCCTGCTCGACCGCGCGATCCCCGACGGCTACGACGGCTTCCTCGCACCCGCACTGCTGGGTTATCTGGTGTGGTACTGCTATCGCAGCATGCGCGTCTGCTACGGCGAATCCCGCCTCGTAACGCTCGGCAAGTTCACGGCCATCGCTTTCCTGTACCTGCTCTTCGCTGCCATGCTGCTGATCTTCACCGGTATCGCGTCGGTGCTGGGAGGCTGAGGCTCCATGCCGCCCGTCGGCCGCGCCATCCTCCATGTCGATATGGATGCGTTCTACGCGTCGGTGGAGCAACACGACCGGCCGGAACTGCGCGGCTTGCCTGTGATCGTCGGCGGTAGCGGCGGACGCGGCGTGGTGGCGGCGGCAAGCTATGAGGTGCGCAAGTTCGGCGTGCGCTCGGCGATGCCGGTGCGGCGTGCGCTCGCGCTCTGCCCTCAGGCGATCTGCGTGACTCCGCGCATGGCGCGCTATGCAGAGATCTCGGCGCAGGTCTTCGAGGTGTTCCATGCCTTCACGCCGCTCGTCCAAGGCTTGTCGCTCGACGAGGCCTTCCTGGATGTCACCGACAGCCGGATGTTGCACGGCGCGCCGGAGCTGATCGCACGCGACATCAAGCGCTTGATCCGCGAGCGCACGGGCCTTGGGGCGTCGGTCGGTGTCGCGTCCAACAAACTCATCGCCAAGATCGCCTCCGACCTCGAAAAGCCCGATGGATTGACGGTGGTGACAGCCGAGCGCGTGCACGCGGTGCTCGACCCGCTACCGGTGCGGCGTCTGCCCGGGCTCGGTCGCAAGAAAGGCGAGCAGGTCACCGCTGCCGGGATCGCGACGCTCGGCGATCTGCGACACGCTGACGAGCGGCAGCTGCGGCCGCTCTTCGGCCGTGACTGGCAGGCATGGCGCGATCGTGCAGCCGGGCTCGATGATCGTGCGGTGCTGCCGGACCGCGACGAAAGATCGGTGAGCAACGAACGCACCTTCGCCGAAGATCTTCACAGCCCCGAGGCGATGGAAGCGGCGCTCGCGGCGTTGGCCGACAAGGTCGCAGCGCGGCTACGGGCACAAGGTCTTTGGGCGTCCTGCATCGGCATCAAGGTCCGACGCGCCGACTTCACGACCCTGACGCGACAGCGGACGCTCACGCCTGCCACCTGCGAGACGGCCGTGATCGCTGCGACCACGCGTGAATTGCTCGTCGGATGGTTGCAAGAAGAGCGGCGTGGCACAGGGCGCCCCCGGCAAGGGTGCCCTGCGGTACGGCTGCTCGGTGTCAGCGCAACGGCGCTGGAAGATGCGGCGCAGGAGGACCTCTTCGCGGTAGCCGACGGGACACGCGGCACCCGGCTCGACTCAGCGCTCGATGCGATCCGCGACCGCTTCGGCGGCGCGGCGGTGTCACGCGCCAGCAGCCTCGGGCGGACGCGGCGCTGACGGCGCATCGGAGCGCTGCATCAGCAGGCCACAGACCATACCGGCCAACGCGCCGAACAGGTGCGCCTCGAGCACGACCGGGTGATCGCTGGCGAGGAACGGCAGCGGTCCGGCCAGGTTCTCGTAGACGAGCTTGGTGAGCCCTGCAGCGCCCACGAACCATGCCATGCGGTCGCCGTCGATGATCTCGCGCACGATCCCTGCCGCCGCCAGCGTATTCAGCACGCCCGACGCACCGACATACCAGCGGACATCGGACAACCACCACAGCCCGACATCGATCGTGACGATGCCGAAGGCAGCCACCAGCAACCAGCGTCGGACCGAGTAGAGATCGAAGAACAACACCCAGACGAGCGCGAGACCCGCTGCGTTCAGCGCGGCGTGCGCAAGGTCGAGATGGACGAGATGGGCGGTGAGCCAACGCCAATGTTCACCCGCAGCGATACCCGAGCGCGACCAATGCAAGGCCTCCCGCGCCGGCTCTCCGACGAACGCCAGTCCGATCCACAATGCGATCATCGCGGCGAGCGCCAAGCCACGACGGCCTGCCAATGCAGTGGCGATCATGCGGTAGGCTCCAGCCAGTGGCGTCGCAGGACCGCGCCGCCCTCCGTTCCCTGTGAGGCTGTCGCGGACCGGTCGCAGGATGGCCAAGCCACCGCAGCGTGAGCCCTACCGGACGCCGCCGGTAGCTCAGGCAACGCCAAAGAGGTCACGCATACCGAGCCGTACCCATGCCCCGGTGTCGACACCGTGTGCATCGTCGGCTCGACATCGACCTCGAACGCAGACGCACCACCGGCGAATCCAGTGCCCAGGCACTTGAGCAGCGCCTCTTTGCGGGTCCAACAACTGAAGAACCAATGCTGTCCCGCGGCCGCAGAGCGTTCAGTGGCGCGCTGCAGGCCAGCCTGTTCCGCAGGCGAGAACACCCGTCTGGCGAGCCGCTCAAGATCAATACCGCTCCGCGGAAATTCGAGATCGACGCCTATCGGTCCACCGATGCGGGTGGCGATCAGCAGCCAACCCCCGGCATGGCTGAGGTTGAAGTGCAACTTGGGGCCATCGTCCGCCGCCAGCATGGGTTTGCCGTGGTGCGAGACCTCGAATTTTAGCGCGCCTGGCTCACGCTGCAGACGCTGCGCGAGGATCCCACGCAGCAGACGCCGCGAGGCAAGGTAGCGGCTGCGGGCGACGGGGTCTGCGATGCGCGCCGCGCGGGCGGATTCGTCGGCGCCGGACTGCGCGACGAGCCCGCCTTCCGATGCGACGAGATCGTCGAGCCGCACCAACCAAAGATCCACGCCGACCGCTGCTGACGACGCCGATGGCTGCGCATCGAAGGGCGGTTCGCCTGAAGGGGTGATGCCAGCCACCACGGCCAACGACCGCCGCGACCAGCCATGGTCATCGCATTGCACGATGCGAGGGACTATGCCGGTCAGCTCCAGACCGTGCAATACTCGGCCGAACAAAGAGGGGGTTGCGCCGCATAGCGGCCATCGATTTCGGCATGTCCTTCATCCTTGATGCGCTACGCAAATCAGAGAACTCGCGCCTTCGCCAGGAACACCCGGCGATGTTCGACGCGCGGGCCGTCGCATCGCGGCGCCCGTTCCCGATCTGGGGCGTCGTGCTCGGCTTGCTGCTCGGTGTGAACCTGCTCGTCGTGCTGACTGTGCTGCTACGCGACGAGCGCGCGGCGGCCGCTTCCGATGCGGCAGCGTCCGTGTCGGCGCCGGCCTCCGCGACGCAGGTCGGCACGGTCGCCACGTCCCGGCAAGCTGCACCTGCGGTCGCCGCACCTGCGGTCGACCCACGCCCGACGACGCCGACACCCGCTCGTACCGCACCGTCTGCCACCCCGACGGACACCGCGCAGGCCGCCGCTTCGGCACCGACCGCAGCACCCGCTGACCTGTCCGATCTACAGTCACCCTCCCGTACCCGTGACGACCTGCTCGCCGCCGGCGATGCGATACCCGAAGCCGCGCTATCGCTGCACGTCTACGATCCGGACGCCTCCAAGCGGTTCATTTTGTTGAACGGCCAACGCCTGCGCGAAGGCGAGATGACCGGCAACGGCCTGCGGGTGCGCGGCATCGTCCCGGATGGCGTGGTGCTCGATCACCGCGGCGTCTCCTTCAAGGTACCGATCGAGCCATGACGACGCGCCCAGACACCTCCGGCGCTCCGGCGGGCCTGCCGCCCCACACGCTGCCCGGACGGACCGACAACCTCGATGGCTTGCTGCTGGCGGACCTGCTGCGCGCCGGCATCTACCGTCTGTTCAAGAGGACAGATCACCTCAACAAGATCAACGTCTTCCCGGTCCCTGATGGAGACACCGGCACCAACATGGCGATGACGCTGGCCGCCGTGTTGTCGGCACTCGATCGTGAGCCGGTGGCGGATGCCGGGCGGGTGCTGACCCGCGCGGCCGATGCCGCCCTCGACGGCGCGCGCGGCAACTCCGGAGCGATCCTCGCACAGTTCCTGATGGGGCTCGGCGATGGCGCAGGCCAACGCGCGAGGCTCGGTCTGACCGATTTCGCGGCAGCGGTCCAAAGCGGTGCGACCTACGCCCGCGACGCATTGATGCAACCGCAGGAAGGCACGATCCTCACGGTGCTGCGCGAGTTCGCTGACGCCTTGCAGAAGAGCCTCGCGGACAGCTCGGCGGCAGCCGACTTCGGCACCTTGTTCGAGCGTTCGCTGGTACGGGTGCGTACCGCCTTGGAGCAGACCCGTGGGCAACTGAAGGAATTGCGTTCCGCCGATGTCGTCGACGCCGGTGCGCAAGGCTTCGTCGACATGCTCGAAGGGATGCTGCGCTTCCTGCAGACCGGCGACAAGGGCGAGTCCGTGGCACCGGTACACGAAGGCGATGAGGCGATGGCCGGCTCCATGCCGGTCGCTGCGGGACAGGACTTCCGGTTCTGTACCGAGTGCCTGGTGGTGGCGCGTGCGGAAAGCGTCATCGAGCTTCGCGGCCTGCGGGAATCACTGTCGACGGTCGGAGCGAGCCTGGTGGTCAGCGGCAGCAAGCACAAGGCCCGCATCCACATCCACTGCGACGACCCCGACGCCATCTTCCGGACCGCTTCGATGTTCGGCGAGGTGCAGAGCCAGAAAGCCGACGACATGCGCATGCAGCAATCGGCCGTGCATCACCGCCGCGCGCAACGCGTCGCCGTGGTCACCGATTCAGGCAGCGACCTGCCCGATGCCGAGATGGAGCGGCTCGGCATCCATATGGTCGCCGCGCGCGTGCACTTCGGCGGCCGCTCCTATCTCGACAAGGTCAGCATGACCTCTGCAGAGTTCTACGACGAACTCGCCGTCAACCCCGAACACCCGAAGACCTCGCAGCCCCCACCGGGCGACTTCCGGCGCATCTTCGAGTTCCTGGTGTCGCACTACGAGTCCGTCATCTCGGTGAACCTCACCGCGCGCCACAGCGGCACCTACAACGCGGCCGTGACGGTCGCCCAGCGTGTCAGCGCCGAGGGCCGGCGCGTGGCGGTCGTCGATACCCGCAATGCGTCGGTGGGCGAAGCGCTGGTGGTGCTCGCTGCTGCGGAGGCGGCGGCCGAAGGACAGGATCTCGATCAAGTGGTCGCTGCAACCGAATCGGCGCGCGATCGTACCCAGACCTTTGCGCTCGTCGAGCGGATCGACTTCGCGGTGCGGGGCGGCCGCGTACCGGCAGCGGTCGGCAACATCGCCCGATGGTTGCGGCTGAACGTGGTCCTGCGGACCTTCCCCGACGGGCGTGTCGCCTTCGGTGGTGGCCTCTTCGGGTCACACCGCCTCATCGACCGCTTCATCCGCTTGGTGCGACGTCGCAGCGATATCGACTCGGGCACGCACCGCATACGCCTGCTGGTCGGCCATGCGAACCGGCCCGAGGCGGGTCAGCGGCTCTACGACGAACTACGGGCGGCGATCCCGCCGCAGCGGATCGCGTGGTCGGCGCTCACCGACATGGGTGCGGCCATCGGCGTGCACGGCGGACCCGGCACACTCATCGTCGCGGTGCAGCGGCTCGAGGACTGATCGCGCGATCAGCGGCCGCCGAGCGCGGTGATGACGTCCGGCGGCGCTTGCACCAGTTCGATCAACACGCCCTCACCGCCGATCGGCGACTCCTCGTTCGCCTTCGGATGCAGGAAACAGATGTCGTGGCCTGCAGCGCCCTTGCGGATGCCGCCGGGCGCGAATCGCACGCCCTGTGCCGTGAGCCACGCGACCGCCGTCGGCAGGTCGTCGATCCAGAGACCGATATGGTTGAGCGGCGTGGCGTGGACCGCGGGCTTTCCCTGCGGATCGACCGGCTCCATCAGATCCACCTCCACACGGAACGCCCCCTGCCCCATCGAGCAGATGTCCTCGTCGACGTTCTCGCGCTCGCTGCGGAAATGCCCCGTGACCTCGAGACCGAGCATGTCCACCCACAACCGCCGCAGGCGAGACTTGTCCGGGCCGCCGATCGCGACCTGCTGGATGCCGAGCACCCGGAACGGTCGCGTCACTGGAACCTCATGATCACCTGATCGACCGCGAGGCTGTCGCCCTTGCCGGCAAGCACCTCGGAGACCACGCAGTCCTGGGTCGCGAAGAGGATGTTCTCCATCTTCATCGCCTCGATGGCTGCGAGCTTCTCGCCCGCACGCACCGTCTGCCCGACCTGCACCGCGACGTCGACGAGCAGGCCCGGCATCGGCGACAGCAGCACCTTGGAGAGATCGGGCGGCGCCTTGAACGGCATCAACGCCTCAAGCTCGGCATGACGCGGAGAGAACACGCGTGCGAACAGGGTCGCACCGTTGTGCGAGATCCGGTAGCCGAGCCCGCTGCGCTCGATCTGCGCGCAGAACGGCTGACCATCGAAGGTGCCATGCACCGCGATGTCGCGAAGGTTGTCCTCGAAAGCGACCTCGTGGGTCTGTCCTGCGATGGACACCTCGAACATCGATCCCTGCGGCCGCACCGATAACGGGATGTGATCGCGCACGCCGGCAGCATCGGTCAACACCACGACGAAGTCCTCACGGATGCGCACCTCGCGATGGCGCCGCTGCCCGGTGAGCGTCGCAGCGCGTTCGCGCGAACGACGGTGCGACACCGCCGCGAGCGCAAGCAGGAACGAGGGCTCGTCGTGTGCGACCGAAGTCGTACTGAACCCCTTGGGGTACTGCTCGGCGATGAAGCCGGTGTTGAAATCGCCCGCGGTGAAACGCGGATGCGCGAGCAACGCCGCCTGGAACGGGACGTTGCTCGAGATGCCGCGGATCACGAAACCGTTCAGCGCCTCGCGCATGCGCGCGATCGCCTCGCTGCGGTCCCGACCGTGCACGATGAGCTTGGCGATCATCGAGTCGTAGTGCATGGGGATCTCGCCGCCCTCGTACACACCGGTATCGACGCGCACGCCGCCTCCCGGCGGCACCGGCTGAGACGCTTCCATGTTCTGCGCCGGCGGCCTGTACTTCACCAAGCGGCCGGTCGAGGGCAGGAAGTTGCGGAACGGATCCTCGGCGTTGATGCGGCACTCGATCGCCCAACCATCGCGCTTGATGTCCTTCTGCTTGAACGCGAGCTTCTCGCCGGCCGCGACGCGGATCATCTGCTCCACGAGGTCGAGCCCCGTGATGCACTCGGTGACCGGGTGCTCCACCTGCAGGCGCGTGTTCATCTCCAGGAAGTAGAACGACTTGTCCTTCCCGACCACGAACTCGACGGTGCCTGCGCTCTGGTAATCGACCGCCTTGGCGAGCGCGACCGCCTGCTCGCCCATCGCCTTGCGGACCTTGTCGTCCAGGAAGGGGCTCGGCGCCTCTTCGATCACCTTCTGGTGACGGCGCTGGATCGAGCACTCCCGCTCCCAGAGATAGAGACAGTTGCCGTGGGCGTCGCCCAGCACCTGGATCTCGATGTGGCGCGGCTCCTCGACGAACTTCTCGATGAACACGCGGTCGTCGCCGAAGCTGTTGCGCGCTTCGTTGCGACAGGAACTGAAGCCCTCGAAGGCCTCCTTGTCGTTCCATGCGACGCGCAGACCTTTGCCGCCACCGCCTGCGCTCGCCTTGATCATCACCGGGTAGCCGATGTCCTTCGCGATCTCGACCGCACGCTCCGGCGTCTCGATCGCATCGTTCCAACCCGGGATGGTGCTGACACCCGCCTTGGCGGCGAGCGCTTTCGAGGCGATCTTGTCGCCCATCGCACCGATCGAAGCGTGCTTCGGCCCGATGAAGACGATCCCCGCCTCCTCGACGCGCCGAGAGAACTCGGCGTTCTCGGACAGGAATCCGTATCCCGGATGCACGGCCTCGGCGCCGGTCTGGCGGCAGGCCTCGATGATGCGATCCTGCACCAGATAGGACTCGCGCGAGGGCGCCGGGCCGATCAGCACCGCCTCGTCGGCGAGCTCGACATGCCGGGCATCCTTGTCTGCCTCCGAGTACACGGCCACGGTCTTGATGCCCATGCGTCGCGCCGTCTTGATGACGCGACAGGCGATCTCGCCACGGTTGGCGATGAGGATCTTCTTGAACATGCCTGCAGGTCTCCTTGACGTCGTCACAGCGGGATGTTGCCGTGCTTGCGCCACGGCTCCTCGATCTTCTTGTCGCGCAGCACCGTGAGCGCACGGCATACCCGACGACGCGTACCGTGCGGCATGATCACATCGTCGATGTAACCGCGCGCACCGGCGATGAACGGGTTGGCGAACTTCTCCTTGTACTCGGCCTCGCGTGCTGCGAGCTTCGCCGGGTCGCCCTTCTCCTCGCGGAAGATGATCTCGACGGCACCCTTGGCACCCATCACCGCGATCTCGGCGTTGGGCCACGCGAAGTTGACATCGCCGCGCAGATGCTTGGAAGCCATCACATCGTAGGCGCCGCCATAGGCCTTGCGGGTGATCACCGTGATCTTCGGCACCGTGCACTCGGCGTAGGCGTAGAGCAGCTTGGCACCGTGCTTGATGATGCCGCCGTACTCCTGAGAGGTTCCCGGCATGAAGCCCGGCACATCGACGAAGGTGACCACCGGGATGGAGAACGCATCGCAGAAGCGCACGAAACGGGCCGCCTTGATGCTGCTCTTGATGTCGAGACAGCCGGCGAGCACCAACGGCTGGTTGGCGACGATGCCGACCACATGGCCGTCCATGCGCGCGAAACCGATGATGATGTTCTTCGCGTACTCCGGCTGCAGCTCGAAGAACTCGCCATCGTCGACCACTTTCGCGAGCAGCTCCTTCATGTCGTAGGGCTTGTTCGGATTGTCAGGCACCAGCGTATCCAGCGAGTAATCGTCGCGGTCTGCAGGGTCCCCCGCCTCGCGCATCGGCGGCTTCTCGCGGTTGTTCGCCGGAAGATAGTTGAAGAACCGCCGGATCATGAGCAACGCCTCGACGTCGTTGTCGAAGGCGAGATCGGCGACTCCGCTGCGCGTGGTGTGCGTGATGGCGCCGCCGAGGTCCTCCGCGGAGACCTCCTCGTGGGTGACCGTCTTCACGACCTCAGGGCCGGTCACGAACATGTAGGAGCTGTCCTTCACCATGAAGATGAAGTCGGTGAGCGCCGGGCTGTAGACCGCACCGCCCGCCGAGGGGCCCATGATGATGCTGACCTGCGGCACCACGCCCGAAGCCGTGACGTTGCGCTGGAAGACTTCGGCATAGCCGCCGAGGGAGGCCACGCCCTCCTGGATGCGTGCTCCGCCCGAGTCGTTGATGCCGATGACGGGCGCACCGACCTTCATGGCCGTATCCATCACCTTGCAGATCTTCTGCGCGTGCGCCTCGCTCAAGGAGCCGCCGAACACGGTGAAGTCCTGGCTGTACACGAACACCAGGCGACCGTTGATGAAGCCGCAACCGGTGACCACGCCGTCGCCCGGGATCTTCTGGTCCTGCATGCCGAAATCGCTGCAGCGATGCTCGACGAACATGTCCCATTCCTCGAAAGACCCCTCATCGAGCAGCAGCTCGATGCGTTCGCGGGCCGTCAGTTTTCCCTTGGCGTGCTGCGCAGCGACGCGCTTGGCACCGCCGCCTTGGCGCGCTTGGGCGCGTTTCTTGTCCAGTTGCTGGATGATGTCGTGCATGACGCGGTCCTCGGACAGAGCGGCCTCAGGACGGCCGCGAAGGTTGTTCAAAAAGATCGAGCAGTCGCCGTGCGCCGGATGAGGGCGCGAGTCGCGACCCTTCGACTTCAGCGAGCGTGTCAGGCAAAGCGGTGCGCACTGCGGGATGCCCATGGAAATCCGCGAGCAGGCGCGCGTGCACCTCGTCCCACATCCAGTTCAGCGACTGACGACGGCGACGGTCGGCAAACCCGCCGTCGGCCTCGCGACAGCGGCGGAACTCCTCGATCGTGTCCCACAACGCGGCGATGCCCTCTCCCGACAGTGCACTCGTGCGCAGCACGCGTGTCTGCCAACGGGCCCCGCCCGGATGGCGCAGCACCCGCAGCGCGCTCGTGACCTGCGCTTCGGCGCGCAGCGCGGCGTCAGCATCGAGGTCGGATTTGTTGATCACCACGAGGTCCGCGAGCTCCATGATGCCCTTCTTCATGGCCTGCAGGTCGTCGCCGGCGTTCGGCAACTGCAGCAGCAGGAAAAGATCGGTCATGCCGGCGACACTCGTCTCGGACTGGCCGACGCCGACCGTCTCGACGAGCACGACGTCGTACCCTGCCGCCTCGCAGACCAGCATCGCTTCACGCGTGCGCTCTGCGACGCCGCCCAACGCCCCGGACGACGGGGTCGGACGGATGTACGCGCGCGGGTCGGTCGAGAGCCGCTCCATGCGCGTCTTGTCGCCGAGGATGGAGCCGCCGGTGAGTCCCGAAGACGGGTCGACCGCGAGCACCGCGATATGGTGGCCGCGCTCCACGAGGAACATGCCGAGCGTCTCGATGAAGGTCGACTTGCCGACGCCCGGAACGCCGGAGATGCCGATGCGCAACGCGCGCCCGGTGGCAGGCAACAGCGCATCGAGCAAGGCGTCGGCACGGCGTCGATGGTCGGGACGCGTGGACTCGAGCAGCGTGATCGCCTTGGCGATCGCGCGTCGGTCGCCCGCACGAACCCCCGCCACGAGCGCAGCGTCGGCAGCCGGTGCAGCGTCGAGGATGTCAGGGGACACGCGCCGCCTTGATCTGCATCAGCACATCGCGTGCGCTCTCGGGGATCGGCGTGCCGGGACCGTAGATGCCCCTGACACCCGCCGAGCGCAGGAACGCGTAGTCCTGCTGCGGGACGACCCCGCCGACGAACACCACGATGTCACCGCCGCCCTGCGCGCGAAGCGCTTCGATGATGGCGGGGACCAGCGTCTTGTGGCCTGCCGCGAGCGTGCTGACGCCGACCGCATGCACGTCGTTCTCGATCGCCTGACGCGCGCACTCCTCAGGGGTCTGGAACAACGGCCCGACATCGACATCGAAACCAAGGTCGGCAAAAGCGCTCGCGACCACCTTGGCGCCGCGATCATGGCCGTCCTGGCCGAGCTTCGCGATCAGCACGCGCGGACGACGTCCCTGCTCCGTAGCAAAAGCGTCGATGTCGGTCTTGAGGCGCTGCCAGTCTCCGGCATCCTCGTAGGCTCCTGCGTACACGCCGCTGACCTCCTGTGACCGGGCTCGGTGGCGCCCCCAGACCTTCTCGAGCGCGTCGCTGACCTCACCCACCGTCGCACGCGCGCGCATGGCATCGATGGAGAGCGCGAGCAGGTTGCCCTCGCCCGACTGCGCCGCCGCGGTGAGGGCGTCGAGACAGGCCTGCACCTTGCCGGCGTCGCGCGTCGCGCGGATCGTCTTGAGACGCGCCAGCTGGTTCTCGCGCACCGCCATGTTGTCGATGTCGCGGAACTCGACCGGATCTTCCTTCTCGAGCCTGAATTTGTTGACGCCGACGATGACATCGCGGCCGGAGTCGATGCGCGCCTGTTTCTCCGCGGCGCTCGCCTCGATGCGCAGCTTCGCCCAACCCGATTCGACGGCGCGGGTCATGCCGCCCATGCCGTCGACCTCCTCGATGATCTTCCACGCGGCGTCGGCCATGTCCTGCGTCAGCTTCTCCATCAGGTAGCTGCCGGCCCAAGGGTCGACGACGCTCGTGATATGGGTCTCTTCCTGCAGGATGAGCTGCGTGTTGCGTGCGATGCGCGCGCTGAACTCTGTGGGCAGCGCGATCGCCTCGTCGAAGGAATTGGTGTGCAGGCTCTGAGTGCCGCCGAACACCGCCGCCATCGCTTCGATGGTGGTGCGCACCACATTGTTGTACGGATCCTGCTCGGTGAGGCTCCAGCCCGAGGTCTGGCAGTGCGTGCGCAGCATCAGGCTCTTCGGGCTCTGGGCGCCGAAGCCCGACATGATCCGCCACCACAGCAGCCGCGCGGCGCGCATCTTGGCGATCTCGAGGTAGAAGTTCATGCCGATCGCCCAGAAGAAGCTCAGGCGGCCCGCGAACTCGTCGACATCGAGACCCTTGGCGAGCGCGGTCTTCACATATTCTTTGCCGTCGGCCAGCGTGAAGGCGAGCTCGAGCGCTTGGTTCGCACCCGCCTCCTGCATGTGATAGCCGGAGATCGAGATCGAGTTGAACTTCGGCATCTTCCGCGCCGTGTGCTCGATGATGTCTCCGACGATGCGCATCGAGGGTTCGGGCGGATAGATATAGGTGTTGCGCACCATGAATTCTTTGAGGATGTCGTTCTGTATGGTGCCGGAGAGCTGCTCCTGCGGCACCCCCTGCTCCTCGCCGGCCACCACGAAGGCCGCGAGCACCGGCAGCACCGCGCCGTTCATGGTCATCGACACCGAGACCTTGTCGAGCGGGATCCCGTCGAACAGGATCTTCATGTCCTCGACCGAATCGATGGCGACGCCCGCCTTGCCGACATCGCCCGTCACACGCGGGTGGTCGCTGTCGTAACCGCGATGGGTGGCGAGGTCGAAGGCGACCGACACGCCCTGCCCACCCGCGGCGAGCGACTGGCGGTAGAAGGCGTTCGAGGCCTCGGCGGTCGAGAACCCGGCGTACTGCCGGATCGTCCAAGGACGCACCGCGTACATGGTCGCCTGCGGACCGCGGACGAAGGGCGCGAAACCGGGCAGCGTGTCGGTGTGGGGGAGCCCCACGAGATCCGCCGCCGTGTAGAGCGGCTTGACCACCAGCCCTTCGGGGGTGGTCCAGTTCAGGCCCGCCGGGTCACCCCCGGGGGCTGATTTCGCAGCGGCCTTGTACCAGGCCTCGAGCTGCGCCGAAGTCAGGATGTCGTCGCGATCCATGGCGTCCTTGTCCAAGTCCGTCCGGACCCCCCTCCCTCAGGCGGGCCCTGGACAACTTCTGGACTATACCCACCGGGGCATCCCCCGGCGAGTCCGGGGGCGTCTTGACCGGTCTGGG
>DBCG01000024.1:17154-22977 GCA_002292945.1 Proteobacteria bacterium UBA964
CGCGGATCGCGGTCCACCACCAACAGATCGGCCTCCAGCCCGACCGCCACCGACCCGGTACGGCCTTCGATGCCGAGCACGCGGGCTGCATCGTAGGTGGCGGCGGTGATCGCCTCGATGGGCGTGTAGCCGCAGCCGATCAACTCCTGGATCTCGTGCGCCGGGCGCACGCGGCCGTAGTCGTCGCGGTCGCCGTAGGAGCTGTCGGTGCCGACGGCCACGGTGACCCCGAGCGCACGCGCCTTGCGCACCGCATCGCGCAACGGCCGCATCATGTGCAGGGTGCGCAGCTGCAGCGCGATGTCGTCCGCCGCATCGCCGCGCGGGTCGCCGAGCGGGCTCATGATCGCGAGCGTGGGCACGAAGAAGGTGCCCTGCTTGCGCATCAGCGCCAGCGTCTCGTCATCGACATAGGTGCCGTGCTCGATGCTGCGCACGCCGGCGCGCACCGCGGCGTTCGCGCCCTGCCGGTCGTGGGCATGCGCCGCGACATGCAAGCCGTTCTTGGCCGCCTCGGCCACCGCGGCACGCAGTTCATCATGCGAGAGCTCCTGTCTGCGCGGATCCGTGCGGGCGAGCCCGGCGCGCTCGCTGGCGCCGACCTTGATGACATCAGCACCCCGGTCGATGACGGCGCGCACCACTGCAACGACCTGATCAGGCCCCTTGAGCGGCGCCTCCAGGTACTGCCCGAACTGCGGGTAGCTCAGGACGAAGGACTCGCCGAGCTGCGGGCGCACATGACCGCCCGACACCAGCATCTGCGGGCCGGCAACACGGCCGTTGCGGACGAGGTCGCGCGTGGCCATCCCTTTGAGATAGTTGTCGCCGAGCACACGCGTGGTCGTCACACCGGAGGACAACGCGCGGCGCGCAGAGGCCGGGTCCTCGATGTGCGTGTGCAGGTCGATGAAGCCCGGCATGAGGAACGCCCCGCGCAGGTCGATGGCACCCGGACGGTCGGCTGCCGCGGTGATCTCTGCGATGCGGCCGTCGTTGACGCGCAGGTTGACCGACCGTACGGCCGTCCCCGGACGGCCGTCGATGAGCCGTGCGTTGCTGAGCCAAAGATCCTGCGCGGTCGCCGCACCCGGCAACGCGACGAGGAACGCGATCAGCGCCGTGGACAGGCGGCTCAAAGCGCCGTCTTCTCGACCGGTCGGCCCTGCGACTGCCAGCCCGGGAAGTCGCCTTCAAGGTGCACGAGGCGGGTGTAGCCGGCTTTCTGCAGCGCCTCGAGCGCCATGTTGGCGCGGCGACCGCTCTGGCAATAGACCACGATCTCGGCGTCCTTCGGCGCGTCGAGCAGCGCCGGATCGGCGACGAGCCGATCGTGAGGAAGGTTGCGCGAGCCCGGCACGCGGCCGGCCGCGAACTCCTCGGCGCGGCGCACATCGAGCACCAGCGGCGCGGACGACGCAGCGCCCGGGGCGAGCCGCGCAGACAAGGCTTCAGCGCTCATCTGCGACACGGCACCGGTCGGCGTCACGGCGGTCGGCGTCACGACGGTCGGCGTCTGCGGTACCTTCACCAGTTTCGAGACGTCGTAACCCATGTCCGCGACCTTCTTGACGAGCGCGGCGTAGCGCTGATCGTCGATCGTGGGCGTACGGGCCATGATCCAGACATAGTCGCGCGCGCTGCGCGCGATGATGGTCTCGGTGTAGCCGGCATCCACATGCGAGATCACATACTCGGCCTTGATGGGCCACACGAACTGCATGCCCCAGATGGCGTTGTTGGTGCCGGGGATCACGAAACCCTTCGGGTTCATGACCTTCGCCTCGCCGTCGAAGGCGCCTTTGTTGAAGGTGAAGGTGGTCTTGATGGTGCCGTCCGGCGCGAGTTCGTAGGTCTCGATCGCGTTGTAGATGTCCTTCTCGATGAAGGTCGGGATGACGCCGATGACATACCACGGCCCCATGAAGCGCTGCAGGTCGACCTTCTCGACCACGGGCACGGTGACCTTCTCGGGCGAGACGCCGCAGGCACTGAGCGTGGCGGTGAGGGCGATCATCAGCAGCGCGGCGAGCGGTCGGCGCGGACCACCGCGGACCGGGAGGCAGATTTCCTTGGCCATATCGGACTCCTGTCGTGGATGGGGGTGTTCAGTCGGACCAGCCATGGGGCCCATCGTTCCCCGTGGCGACCGTCTTCCGGCCGGCGCTGCCGTCACTCGGCGATGTACCAACGCCGCTCGATCCGCTCGAGCACATAACGATCATACGGCAAGCCTTGACCGGTGAGGTCGTAGACCGCTCGCTCTCCACCCGCCTCATAGACCGGCGGCGTACGCTGCACGAGGCGCAACGCGGCGATCAGCAGCTCGCGGTTCGCGACGCTGCGGCTGCAGGAAGCGATGAGGGTGTCGAGCGCACGCGGGCCGAGACCGCGACGCAAGGACGGACTGAGGTGCTCGCGGTGGTAGACATCGCAGCGACCACCGACCAAGGCCTGCTCGGCGGCCGACAACATCGCAAGGATGTCCGGCGTGCTTCGAGCGGCATCGCCCGTCGTGGCCCCACCCCCCGCGACCACAGAGGCCTCCGCGACACCAGCGGCAGCGCCACCCGGACGCCGCGGCCCACGCCCGGCCAAAAGATCTTCGATGCGGGCATCGATCTCGGAGGGGAGCGCGGCCTTCCACTCGCGGCCATAGGGCAGCAACGGGATGACCTCGACGACCTCGGTCGTACCGCGCTCACGCGGCGGCTTGCCCTTCACCACGGCGAGCACCCGATCGCCGTCGCGTACCGCGGCGAGACCTTGCAGCTCGGCATAGGAGCGGGCGCGCAGATCCAGTTTGGGCCCCAACGCACGGAACAGATCGACGCTCGTCATGCGTTCGATGTCGGCGAGCGGCATCGCCACGCCGAACAAGCGGCCGCGCAGCGTGCTCTCCCCTCGCTCCGCCTCAGTGCGCAGCTTCTGCTGCAGCGTGATGCGCAACCGGTCCGCCTCGGACGGGTGCAGCGCATAGGCGACCGCCTGGGCATCGCCGGACGCCATCGCCTGCAGGAATTCGAGCGCTGCACGGCGCTGCGCCCCGGTCAGATCATCCGCGCGCGCCACGGGCGGTGAGACGCAGATCATCGCTGCGTACAGCAGGGCCGCGAGCCAGGTCCACAAGCGCTGCCCAGAGGACGCCGCAGGCTGTCTCACGATGAGGGCTCCTGTCGTCGGTACCGGCGGCCAAGCCATGCGCCGTTGAGCACCCAGAGCACTGCGAGCCCAGCGCCGACCAGCGCCACCGACGCTGGTGATGAGCCTGACGCATCGAGTGCGGTCTTGGCTTGCGCGCCGATATAGTCGGCTGCGCGGTAGACCGGCAGGTCGATGAAGCTCTTCGCCTTGTACTTGGATTCGGTGTCGAGCGTGCTCCAGAGCATCTCACGACCTGGGCGGATGAAGGCGTACTCGCCCCAACGGCGCATCACCAGGAGCACGGCGATCATGCCGAACACGTTGAACGCCAAGAGCATCAGGAAACCTACCGCGAGCACCGCCGGGACGATGGTCAGCAGCGCGCCGACACCGAGCCGGGTCGCGATGCGCCCCGTGAAGAACAGTTGGGCGATGATGGTCAAGGACTGCACGATGACATCGAGCAGCGCGAACACCTGGGTGCGCTGCTCGCGATCGACGAAGGTCTCCGAGACGATGCGCAGCTGTTCGAAGTAGAGCACGGTGTTGACCAGCGACAGCAGCACCACGAACGAGGCGATGCCGAGCAGATAACGGGACTTCAGCACGATGAAGATGCCGGCGAACGGATTACCGCCGAGCCCCTCATCGTTGCGGCGCGGCACGCCGTCTTCCGAAGGCGAGGTAGCGGCCCTGGCAGGCTTGGCGTACCACAGCTTGATGAGGACGCGCTGGCACACGATCGCGGCGAGGAAGCCGCAGGCCGCGAGGTACAGGATGCCCGCGTTGCCGATGCGGGTGACGAGCAGCCCGGCAAGCGCCGGGCCGACGAGCGCACCGAGTGTGCCGCCTGCGGCGATCACACCGAACAAGCGGCGCGCTTGACCGCCGTCGAAGAACTCGAGCAGGAAGCTCCAGAAGATCGACACCAAGAGCAGGTTCAGCACGCTGATCCAGACATAGAAGAACATGCCGACCTGCAGGTCGCCCAGATCGGCCTGGAAGGCGGCGCCGATCGCCGCCAGCGTCAGCGCCACCATCCCGTAGATGCCGGGCAACAACAGGCTGCGGCGGATCTTGCCGACCAGCCACCCATAGAGCGGCACGGCGAGGATCGCGAAAAACGCGGTGTAGGCCCAAAGATCGGCGACCCGCTCGGTGCCGAGCACCGTAGCGACCGTCTCGCGCACCGGACGCACCGCGAAATAACTGCCGAGCACGAAGAAGAACAAGAGGAACGCGGCGACCACCACGGCGATCTCGCCCGGCTCGACCTTCGCGAAGCGTGATACCAGTCGATGGAGCGGGGAAGCGGTCATGTCGCTGCGTCCTGCCGTGCTGTCAGATCGATCCGTTGGCCGGGCCGTGCGACGACCGCTTCAGCACCCTCGGAGCGGAGCGCATCACGCAACGCACCGGCAGCCTCCGGTTCACCGTGTACCAAACAGACCGGCGGTCGATGCTCGAAAGATCCATACCAGCGCAGCAGATCGGCCCGATCACCATGCGCCGAGAGGCCGCCGAGCGTGTGCACCTGTGCAGCGACCGCCACCGATGTGCCGTAGATACGGACCTCCGGTTCACGATCGACCAAGGCACGCCCGAGCGTGCCGGGCGCCTGGAACCCGGTGATCACCACATGACACTCCGGGCGGCTGAGGTTCTGCCGCAGGTGGTGCAGGATCCGTCCGCCGTTGCACATGCCGCTGCCGGCGATCACCAAGGCGTGCGAACGGTAGGCATTGATGGCGCGGGACTCGTCGGCGCTACGGCAGAAGTGGAGGTTGTCGAGCGGCGGCATACCGCCGAAACTGTGGCGCAACCGCAGCGCGGCAGCATCGTGGCGGTCGGCATGTTTCCAATAGACCTCGCTCGCTTCGATCGCCATCGGGCTGTCCAGGAATATCTGCCAACGATGCAACCCCCACTGCCGATGGTGGGTGGCGAGCAGATAAAGGATCTCTTGGCTGCGTCCGACCGCGAAAGCCGGGATCAAGATGTTGCCACCGTCACGATCGGCCGCGGCGATGATCTCACCGAACTCCGCGATCGTGCTGCTGCGCTCACGGTGCTCACGCCCGCCGTAAGTGCTCTCCATGACGACCAGATCGGCGCGGCTGAAACGGTGGGGATCGAGCAGGATCGGCGAGTCGTACTGGCCGAGATCGCCGCTGAACACCAGCGTCCGCTCCTCGCCCGCCTCGCGCAGCCGCAGCTCGACGCTGGCCGAGCCCAAGATATGCCCCGCATCGTGCAACTGGAACGCCACACCTGCACAGGCGTCTTGCCAAGCACCGTAGGGCACCGCCCGCACCCGTTGCAACGTACGCTCGACATCGTCGAGGTCGAAAAGGGGCGTCATGAGCGGCTCGTCCGGCGCGCGCCGACGGTTGTTGCGATCGGTCTCTCGGGCGGCGAGGTCGGCCGTGTCGCGCAACATGATCGGCAACAGGTCGCGGCAAGCGGCATTGGTGTAGATCGGTCCGCGGAAGCCGCGCTTCACGAGCAGCGGCAACCGGCCGCAGTGGTCGATATGCGCATGGCTCAGGACCACTGCGTCGATGGCGTCCGCCTCGAAAGGGAACGGCCCGCGGTTGCGGGCGCTCGCATCGCGACCGCCCTGCAGCATGCCGCAGTCGAGCAAGACCTGCCGACCGGCCACCCGCAGGATGTGGCAGG
>DBCG01000024.1:23021-23161 GCA_002292945.1 Proteobacteria bacterium UBA964
CCGGTCACCTCACCCGCCGCGCCGTAGAACTCGATCTCCATGGGTTCCTCCCGCTTCAGGGACCCCCGTCATGGGTCATCATGCACCGGGTCGGGTATATTCTCCCCCAATCGCGACAGGAGAACGACTTTGACCACACT
>DBCG01000024.1:23325-23462 GCA_002292945.1 Proteobacteria bacterium UBA964
CCGGTACGCTCCTGCGTCACGCCGGTGGCGGCGGTCGAAGGCATGCGCATCACCACCATCGAAGGGATCGGTGCGACCGACCTGCACGCCGTGCAGCAGGCGTGGCTCGAACTCGACGTGGCGCAGTGCGGCTACTG
>DBCG01000051.1:0-7191 GCA_002292945.1 Proteobacteria bacterium UBA964
GATCCCCCACCGGTCCCCCCCCGTTCCACCCCCTCCCCCCACCCGGCGCAGGCCTTTGTTCCCGCGCTGCTGCTCGCCCTCGGTCTCTTGGCAGCAGGCTATGCGGTGAGCCACGGCCTCGAACGATTCCGCATGGCCGACCGCGCCATCACCGTGAAGGGGCTCGCCGAGCGCAGCGTGGAGTCCGACTACGCCACCTGGACGCTGGCGTTCCGCCGCGCCGGCAACAGCTTCGGGGATGTACAGAAGACGCTGACGAGCGATCGCGAGCGCGTCGTCGCCTTCCTCAAAGGCGCAGGCTTCAAGGACGAGGAGATCCAAGTCCGCCCGCTCGAGATCCAGGATCTGCTCTCGCGCGAATACGCGCAGCAGAACCAACCGTTCCGCTACAACGGCGTCGGCCGTGTGCTGGTGAAATCTGCGCGCGTGGCGGCGGTCGCGGAGGCGGCGTTCGCCATCGACCCCTTGGTCGCCGCCGGCGTCTCCATCGAACCGGGCAACGGCCCTTGGTACGAACTGCGCGGCTTCAATGAAGCCAAAGCCGCGCTGCTCACCGAGGCGACCCGCAACGCGCGCGAACAGGGCACGAAGTTCGCGGCCGAGGCAGGCGCAAAGCTCGGCCGTCTGCGCAGCGCCAACCAAGGCGTCATCACGCTCTCGGGCGAGGATCAGGGTGGCGATGACCGCAGTTCACGGACCAAGCGCCTACGCGTGGTCAGCACCTTCGAGTACGAACTGCGTTAGCGCGTCGCCGCGATCCAGCCGTCCACCTGCTGCTCGAGCAGATCGAGCGGCAAAGCCCCTGAACGCAGCACCACATCGTGGAAGTCCCGGATGTCGAAGCGCGGACCGAGTGCCGCCTTCGCCTTCTCGCGCAGCGCCACGATCTTGAGCATGCCCACCGTATAGGCCGTGGCCTGCCCCGGCATGACGATGTAGCGCTCGGTGGCCTTGGTGGCCGCGTCACGCGTCATCGGCAGCTTCTCGAGGTGATATGCGATCACCTGCTCGCGCGTCCAACGCTTGGCGTGCAGGCCGGTGTCGACGACGAGACGCACCGCGCGCGTCATCTCCATGGTGAGACGCCCGAAGTCCTCGTACGGATCGGCGTAGAGGCCGAGCTCCTTCGGCAAGCGCTCGGTGTAGAGACCCCAACCCTCCGAGTACGCCGTGAAACCACCGAAGCGGCGGAAGCGCGGCAGCTCGTCGAGTTCGCCCGCGATCGCCAACTGCATGTGATGGCCCGGGATGCCCTCGTGGTAGGCGAGCGCAGGCAGTTCGTACTTCGGCATGTCCGCCATGCGGTAGAGGTTGGCGTAGTAGACACCAGGCCGCTTGCCGTCCGCGGACGGCGATGAGTAGAACGCCTTGCCCGCGGACTTCTCGCGGAACGGTTCCACGGCCTTCACGACCATCGGCGCCTTCGGCAGCGTGCGGAAGAGCTGCGGCAAGCGCGTACGCATGTCGTCGATCAGGCGGGTCGCCTCCGCGAGGTAGGCCGTCCTGCCGTCCGGCGTATCGGGATAGTAGAACCGCGGGTCCGTACGAACAGTCTCGAAGAATTCCGGCAGGCTGCCCTTGAAGGCGACCTGCGTCATGATGGCGCGCATCTCGCCCTCGATGCGAGCGACCTCGGCGAGCCCCACCGCATGGATCTGCTCGGCGGTCATCGAGGTGGTGGTGTAGCCCGCGAGCAAGTGGTCGTAATAGCGGGCACCCTGCGGCAACCGCCAGATGCCGTCGTCGATGCCCGCGCGGCGCTCGGCGCCTTCCGCATAAGCGATGATGCGCTGATAGGCCGATCCGACGGACCCTCGCAGCGCCCGCTCGGCTGCGGACAGCAACCGCGCGCGCGTCGCGTCGTCCGCCGACCCCAGCGCGCCCACCTTGGCCTTGATGTCCGCCCACAGCGGGCTGTCCGATCCGACGCCGAACGGCGCACCGGTGATGACATTGCGGGCGTCGGAGGCGACATAGGGGAACACGAACTTCGGCGGCAGGATGCCGCGGCGCTCGGACTCGTTCGCCCAGGCGATCGCCTCGTCGACCCGTTTCGCGACGCCCTCGAGGCGCGCGATATAGGCCTCGGCGTCCGCCACGCTCTCCACCCGATGGGTGTTGATGAGGAACGCCGGGATGCGCGACTGCAGGCCGTTCATCTGGTCGAAGAGGTAGCCGTGGTACTGCCACTCGGCCCCTGCGATCGTCCGCTTGGCGTTGGCGACGAAGATGTCGTGGGAGAGCCGCCCTTGCAGCGCCAGCGCGCTGCGATCGACGTCGCGCTCGAGCTCGGCGAGCTGGCGATCGGTGCGCGCGAGGCTCGCGGTCCGTTCGGCTTCGGTGATCGGCGTCCATTCGTCGTACCGCAGCCGCTGACCGAGCTGTGCGGCGAACTCCGGGCTCGCGGCGACACGCTCGTCGAACGCACGCTCGAAGAAGACCGAGGCCCGGGCATCAGCGGTCCCGGTGACAGGTGCAGCCGTGGACCCGGCGGCGAACGCCGCAGACGACAAGGCGACACAGGCCGCCGACAGCAAAGCGCGTGAAATATTCATGGGACCATACTACCGTAGCGTCCGGCATCCCGGACCTCCGTCACCGGGACACCTTCAGAGGGACACCATGGACCGCCCAGACCCCACCTCAGTGCTGTTCCTGTGCACCCACAACTCCGCCCGGAGCATCCTGGGCGAGGCCTATCTCAACCATGTCGGTGGGGGCCGTTTCGTCGCGCATTCCGCCGGCAGCACCCCGCGCAGCAGCGGCCAGCCGAATCCGCTCGCACTGCGCACGCTGCAGGAGGCCGGGATCGACACCCAAGGGCTGCGCAGCAAAAGCTGGAGCGAGTTCCGCAGCGACGACGCGCCGTGGATCGACCTCGTGGTCACGGTCTGCGGCGCCGCCGATCAGGCCTGCCCCGTGTTCCCGGGGGCGCCCGCCATGGTGCACTGGGGCTATGACGACCCCAGCGCAGGCGATGCGCCGGATGCGGTGAAACTGCAGGCCTTCCAGGACACGCTCGATCGGATGCGTCGCCGGATCGACGCCTTCGTCACGCTACCGGACGAAGCGTTGACGCCACATCGGATCGCCGACAGCGCGCGACGGCTGTCGGACGTGTAAGGCAGCGACACAGGAGCGACCCATGGGATTTTTCGAACGCTATCTGACGATCTGGGTACTCGCCTGCATCGCGCTAGGCATCCTGCTGGGGGGCCTCGCACCGCAGGTCTTCGTATCGCTCGCGGCGATGGAATACGCGCGGATCAACCTGCCGGTGGGCGTGCTGATCTGGGTGATGATCATCCCGATGCTGGTACGGATCGATCTGCGCGCCATCCGCGACGTGACCCGTCACGCCCGCGGCATCGGCATCACCCTGTTCGTCAACTGGTTGGTGAAACCGTTCTCGATGGCGCTGCTCGCCGTGCTCTTCCTGCAGCACCTGTTCGCCGACCTGCTGCCCGCTGAGCAGATCGGCGAGTACATCGCCGGACTGATCATCCTCGCGGCGGCACCCTGCACGGCGATGGTGTTCGTCTGGAGCCGATTGACCCGCGGCGATCCGGTGTTCACCTTGTCGCAGGTCGCACTCAACGACGCGATCATGGTGGTCGCATTCGCGCCCATCGTGGCGCTGCTGCTCGGCATCTCGAGCATCACAGTGCCCTGGGAGACGCTCTTGGCCTCCGTCGCGCTCTATATCGGCGCACCGCTCTGGATCGCGCAGTGGATCCGGCGCCGGCTGCTGCGCGCGGGACCTGCCACGATGGCCCGCTTCGAGGGCGCGGCAGGTACCGCGTCCATCGTCGCGTTGTTGGCGACGCTCGTGCTGCTCTTCGGGTTGCAGGGACAGGCGGTTCTGCGACAACCGCTCGTCATCGCCCTTCTGGCGGTACCGATCCTGGTGCAGGTGTTCTTCACCTCGTCGCTCGCCTACGGACTCAACCGCTTGGCGCGCGAACCACATCAGGTCGCCGGACCGTCCGCGCTGATCGGTGCCTCGAATTTCTTCGAGCTCGCCGTCGCGGTGGCGATCGGCTTGTTCGGCATCCAGTCCGGCGCCGCGCTCGCGACCGTGGTGGGCGTGCTCGTCGAAGTTCCGTTCATGCTGGTGGTGGTACACGCCGTGAACCGCTCGAAGGACTGGTACGAGCGGGGACTGGCGCAGACCTAAGCGCAGCCTTCCGGAATCAGCTGAGGAATCCGGAGGTCGGTGGTCTGGAGGGACCCGCGCCATGCGCCGAGCGCATGCTGAGCACGAACGGCTGGATGAACCTGCGGTCGAACTCGACGAAATTCTCGATGCCTGAGGTCAGCACCGACCAAGCCAAGAGCCCCCGCTGGAACCGCACCAGATACTCGGTCCGGTTCCCGTGGTCGGGCAGCGTGAAGACCGACAAGCGGTCCGTCTCGATGTTGCCTACCGCTGCGACATCCGCCGAAGGACGGTAGTCGATCACCAGCGTGGCTTGCGTCGCAAGCAGCGCAGCGTCACCGGCAAGCAGCTTGCGCAGACGGTCGGGGATGAGCGCGGGGCCGATCTTGCCGTCGGCGTACGTCAAGATCTGCATCTCAAGGTGCCTCGGACAACCGCACTTCGATCTCTATCCGGCGATTGCGGCTCCGGCCTTCGGCCGTGCCGTTGTCTGCGACGGGTCGGGTATCCGCGAACCCTTGGGCCTCGATCTTTTCAGCTTCGAAGCCACGGTTCACGACGAGCTCACGGACCACCGACACGGCACGCGCCGCCGAAAGATCCCAGTTGTCGCGGTACCTCATCGTGCTGATCGGCACGCTGTCCGTATGTCCGCCGATCACGATCCGCGCATCCGCGGACTTCGCCACCGTACCGATGTTCTCGATGATCCGCGTGATGAACGGCGTCAGCGTAGCGTCGCCCGTCGGGAACGCGCCACCGGCGCCCACTTTCACCACGACTGCGCCTTGCTTGCGCTCGACCTCGACGAGCCGATCGCGGATCTCGCCGGCGAATGCGGACTCGAGGATCAGTGCAGCGGCCTCGACGCGGTCGACATCGGCACCCCCTGCTGAGGCCGTTTCTGGAACCGATCGACCTTGGCCACCGACGGCATCGACCAATATCTTGGTCGCTCCGGTCACCGCGACTTCAGTACGCAATCGTGGCGTCAATTCGGTCAAAATCTTGACCCCCGACGCGACTGCTTGCGCCGCTGCGATTTTCCGGACGTCCGGTGCATTGTTGTCAGGATTGAACGCCACGGTGACACGCGTTGCCGACGCCCTCACATCGACGACGCCCGCCGCGACCTCGGCGGCGAGCGCTTGTCGGATCATGTTGGCGTCTTGTTCCACGACATCTGGACCACTCCCGCCTTCCAAGTTGTCCACCAAGGTGACCGTCGGTGCCGGCGAAAAGTTCAAATCGAGCACCGCCTCCCCCGTCGTCGCTCCCCCTTCCGGATCTGCTTTTTGCACACCGAAGGCGTCGCTCATGCTTCCGCTGACCTGCTTGAACTTCGGCACGCTCATCTCGGTGAAGGAGAGCATGAGCACGAAGAACGAGAGCAGCAGCGTCGCCATGTCCGCGAACGTAGTCGTCCAAGGCGGCGCCCCGGGCGGGCATTCGGGCGATCTCTTCGTACGAGGACGCCGGGAGGCCGATGCCCCCTCGACACGAACGGGGGATGTCGTCTCGGGCGCGTCAGCCTCACCGGGGACCTGCTCGGTGACGGTGCTCATCGCGCGACTCAAACCTTGGTGAGCTTGGTCTGTGCGGCAGGAGGCAGCAAGGCGACGATGGTGTCGCCGATCATCCGCGGATTGTCGCCGCGTGCGATCCCCTGTAACCCAGTGAGCACCGCTTCGCGGTAGATCATCTCTTCCGCATGGTAGATCTTCAGTTTGTTGGTGATGGGGCCGGCGACGACGTTGGCGATCAGGGCGCCGTACAGCGTCGTGAGCAGAGCGAGCGCCATCGCCGGTCCGATCGACTTTGGATCGGACATGTTCCCGAGCATCTGGACGAGCCCGACCAGCGTGCCGATCATCCCCATCGCGGGCGCGACGTCGACCCATCCTTGCCAAGCCGCGATGACGGCACCGTGTCGCCGGTCCATCGCATCCATTTCGTTTCGCAGACGCGTGGTGAGCGTACCCTCGTCGTGTCCATCCGCCAACATCGTCAGGCCGGATTTCAGGAAGCGTTCCTCGGTCTCGGCCGCTTTGGCCTCGAGGGCGAGCATCCCATCACGGCGAGCGAGCGTGCCGTATTCCGGCAGCACCGCGATGAGGGTGTCGAGTTTCTGGGATTTCGGGGCGAACGCCTTGGCCGCGCCCGTGAGGTGGCCCACGAAATCCGTCAAGGTATGGCGCGACAGGATCACGGAGATCGTTCCACCGACGACGATCGCGATCGACGGGCCGTCGATGAAGGCCGCGAGGGATCCACCCATCAGGATCGCCCACAGCACAACCCCGAGGGCGCCGACCAAGCCGAGGATCGTTGCGATATCCATCGCTAGTTCATCTCCATGGCGGGCGATGCGCCGACAAATCGTCTGTAAGTCGACAGATTAATGTCTTTTGTTATACTCCGGAATGGTTCTTTATTGTCCGGCAGGCGGTCGATTGACGGTCTCAGTCGGGCCGTCGACCAGGCCACCCGTTCAGATGAGTCCTTAGGATGTCCGTGCGCTCGGTCGCTGGGATGATCATGGGGATCGTCATCGTCGCCCTCACGGCGTCGATGGCGACGCTATCGGTCGCCCAAGGTGCCCGGGTGTCTGAGCCGACGCCCACCCAACTCGCAGAATTCACGATCCGCGATCGTGCGGCTGGCCTTGAATGGCTACGGTGCTCGGTGGGCCAGGTGTGGAACGGATCCACCTGCATCGGCGTGGCGCAGACGCTCACCTTGGCGCAAGCGGAACAGGCCGCCGCGATGGCGAGCCGCGAACTCGGGGGTTCTTGGCGTCTGCCGACGCTCCCCGAACTGCGGCAGCTTCTCTGCGTCGACTGCAAGCCACCGAAGATCGATGGCCGCCTCTATCCGAACACGATGGCGACGGCCTATTGGACCTCCTCGGAGAACGATTGGTCCCTCGGCCGATACTGGAGCTTGAACTTCCATACCGGTCATTCTTTCGGCAGGAATGCGCAGGACACGGCCCGTCACGTGAGGTTGGTCCGCGATCTGCCGCGCCCTAA
>DBCG01000051.1:7261-10397 GCA_002292945.1 Proteobacteria bacterium UBA964
CTCGCATCGCCTGCCGGATCTGCTCGCTCGCACGGCTCCATGTGCTGCTGGTGCTGATCCTGCTCGCGGCGTGGTTGGTCGAGCCCTCGTGGCTCGCGTGGGCGAAACACACCGACCGGCACTTCGTGCCGCTCGTCATCCTCGTCGTCTTCGTGGTGTTGCTCGCGATCAAATGGCGGCAGCACCGGTCCGACCGGGAACCCCGCTGAGACGCCGACAGGCTATTCGACCGTCACGCTCTTGGCGAGGTTGCGCGGTTGGTCGACATCGGTGCCGCGCAGGATCGCGACATGGTAAGAGAGCAGCTGCAGCGGCAGCGTGTAGACGACGGCCGCCTGAAGATAGCTCACATGCCGCGGCATGGTGATCACCGTGACGCCTTCCGACGACTCGATGCCGGCGTCCGGATCGGCGAACACGATCAGCTCGCCACCACGCGCACGCACCTCCATCATGTTCGACTTGAGCTTCTCGAGCAGATCGGTGTTCGGTGCGACCACCACCACGGGCATGTCGTCATCGACGAGCGCGAGCGGTCCGTGCTTGAGCTCACCCGCTGCATAGGCTTCAGCGTGGATGTAGGAGATCTCCTTGAGCTTGAGCGCCCCTTCCATCGCGATCGGATGCATCGTGCCACGACCGAGGAACAGCGCGTGGTGCTTGTCGGCGAAACGTTTGGCGAGCTCGCGGATGACCGGGTCGAGCGCGAGGGTCTTTTCCATGATGCCCGGCAGCTCGATGAGGCGCGAGACGAGCGTATGCTCGGCTTCGGGCCGTGCACCATGATGGCGTGCCAGAGCGATCACGAGCAGCGACAGCGCCGTGAGTTGTGTGGTGAAGGCCTTGGTGGAGGCGACCCCGATCTCGGGACCCGCACGCGTGAGCATGACGAGCTCTGATTCGCGCACCAACGAGCTCTCGGGCACGTTGCAGATGGCCAGCGAGGACAGATAACCGCCCGCTTTCGCGAGGCGCAGCGCCGCGAGCGTGTCCGCCGTCTCGCCGGACTGGGAGATGGTGACGAAGAGAGAATTCTTCGGGACGACCGGCTGACGATAGCGGTATTCGCTCGCGATCTCGACCACGCAGGGCACGCCGGCGATCTGTTCGATGAGATAGCGGGTGACGCAACCGGCATGGTAGCTGGTGCCGCAGGCGACGATGTGGACATGCTCGACCTTGCCGAACACCGCCATCGCCGCAGGCCCGAACGCCGCTTCGAGCAGCCGCCCGTGCGCGACGCGCTCTTGCAGGGTATCTGCGATGGCGCGCGGTTGTTCGTAGATCTCCTTGAGCATGAAATGCGCGTACGGCCCCTTGTCGGCGGCGTCGGCGGAGAGCTCGCTCTGGCGTACTTCGCGCACCGCCGAGTTGCCGTCACGGTCGAGCACCCGGACGCTGGCACGGCGGACTTCTGCGACGTCGCCCTCTTCGAGGAACATGAAGCTGCGCGTCACGGGCAGCAACGCCGAGACATCGGAGGCGACGAAGTTCTCGCCGTCGCCGAGGCCGATGACCACCGGACAGCCCTCGCGCGCGAGGATGATCCGCTCCGGCTCGGATTCACTGACCACGGCGAGCGCATACGCGCCCTCGAGCTCGGCGACCGTCGCACGCACCGCCTTGAAGAGATCGCCATGCACCCCGAGATGCTGGTGGATGCGGTGGGCGATGACTTCGGTATCGGTCTCGGAAGTGAAGGCGTAGCCCTTGGCTTCGAGCTCCGCCCGCAGTTCGTCGTGGTTCTCGATGATGCCGTTGTGCACGAGCGCCAGCCCGTCGGCGGAGATATGCGGATGCGCGTTGCGCTCGGAGGGGACGCCGTGGGTGGCCCAGCGCGTGTGGGCGATACCGAGGTTGCCGTGGGTCGGGGAGGCGTCGATCGCGTCCTGCAGCCGCTGGACCTTGCCGACCGTGCGCACGCGCTTGAGGTGGCCGGTTCCGTTGACGACCGCGACGCCGGCCGAATCGTAGCCGCGGTATTCGAGACGCCTCAATCCCTCGACGAGCACAGGGACGATGTCACGGTTGGCGATAGCGCCGACGATTCCACACATGGGGCAGGATACTACTCTGTTGTCAGGGAAACGCTAACAAAGAAAGGTCAAGACTTGACCACCCTACGGCCACCGTTTTTCACCGGTCGCTTCCAGCCGTCTATCGCGACCTGCTTGCCGCGTGCGACGACGAGAGTGCCCGCGGGCACGTCCTTGGTGATCGTGGAGCCGGCGCCGACGGTGGCGCCGTCGCCGACCGACACCGGAGCGACCAGCACCGAATTCGAGCCGGTGTGGGCATCGGCGCCGATGACGGTGTGGTGCTTGTTCGCACCGTCGTAGTTGGCGACGATGGTCCCGGCGCCGATGTTGGCCCGCGGACCGACGGACGCATCGCCGACATAGGCGAGGTGATTGGCCTTCGAGCCCGCGCCCATCGTCGAGTTCTTGATCTCGACGAAGTTGCCGATGTGCACATCCGGGCCGAGCGCCGCGCCGGGGCGCAGCCGCGCAAAAGGCCCGATGATCGCGCCGGCGCCGACCGTCGCGCCCTCGATGACGCAGTAGGCGTTGAGGCGCACGCCGGCTGCGATCTCGCAGTCTCGCAGCACACAGCCCGGGCCGACGATGACGCCGTCGCCGAGCACCACGCGGCCCTCGAACACGGCGTTGATGTCGATGAAGACGTCACGGCCGACCACGACCTCACCGCGCACATCGACGCGCATCGCATCGGCGAGCGTCGCGCCCGCCACCATCAAGGCGCGTGCCCGCAGGTGCTGCAGCGCACACTCCGCCTCCGCGAGCTGGATCCTGTCGTTGATGCCGAGCACCTCGGCGACCGTCGGCGCAGCGAGTGGCGCGACCTTGACCTTGTCCTTCACCGCCATGGCGATGATGTCGGTGAGGTAGTACTCGCCCTGAGCGTTGGCGTTGCGCAGCTTGCCGAGCCAACCGCGCAGGCGCTTGACGGGCACGGCCATGATGCCGGTGTTGCCCTCGCGGATGCGGCGCTCGCGCGCGTTGGCGTCCTTCTGTTCGACGATCCGCAATACTTTGCCGCGCGCATCGCGCACGATGCGGCCGTAGCCGGTGGGATCGGGGAGCTCGACGGTGAGCAGGCCGAGCGACTTCGGACC
>DBCG01000051.1:10505-12294 GCA_002292945.1 Proteobacteria bacterium UBA964
GCCTGCTGTACGGCGTGCCCGGTGCCCTTCTGCTCCGCCTGCAACACCCAAGAGCTGCGCGGCGCAACGGCAGCGAGATCGGCGGCGAGCGCGGCCCGTACCTGCTCGCCACCGTGACCGTACACGACATGCACCGCTGCGGGCTCGAGCACGCGCGCTGCCGCGAGCACATGCCCGAGCAGGGGCCGACCGGCGAGCGGCTGCAAGACCTTCGGCAACGCGGAGTTCATCCGTTTGCCTTGGCCGGCTGCCAGGATGACGATGGAGAGCGTCATGGGGGACGCGCCGGGCGGTCAGCCGCGGGTCTTGCGGAGTTTCTGGAGCATCCTGAGCTGCGCGGCCGCACGGACGAGTTCGGCGAGCGCCTCGGCCTGCTCGAGTTGGTCGATCTTGCCCTGCAGGGCCTCTTCAGCGCGCTTCTTCGCCTCGAGGGCGGCCGCCTCATCAAGATCCTTGGCCCGTATCGCCGTGTCCGCGAGTACCGTGACCTTCTTCGGCTGCACTTCGAGCGCGCCGCCCCCGACGAAGAACAGGAGTTCTTCACCCGACGGGGTCTGCACACGCACTTCGCCGGCATTGAGGAGCGTCAGCAACGGCGAGTGGCGTGGCGCGATGCCGATCTCGCCCTGGGTGGCCGGCACGAACACCATCTTCGCCGGGCCAGAATAGATCTCGCCCTCGGCGCTGACGATGTCGCAATGGATGGTGCTGTCGGCGGCCATGTGTTGTCGCTCTGGTTCGGTGCGGCGTGCTGCGGCGGGGCGTGCGGAGCGCGCCCTTACTGCAGCGTCTTGGCCTTCTCGATGGCCTCGTCGATCGAGCCCACCATGTAGAACGCCTGCTCGGGCAGGTGGTCGTACTGGCCTTCGAGGATCCCCTTGAAGCCGTGGATGGTGTCCTTGAGCGGGACGATCTTGCCGTCCTGTCCGGTGAACACCTTCGCGACGTTGAACGGCTGCGACAGGAAGCGCTGGATCTTGCGCGCGCGGAACACGGTGAGCTTGTCCTCCTCGGAGAGCTCGTCCATGCCGAGGATCGCGATGATGTCCTGCAGTTCCTTGTAGCGCTGCAACACCTGCTGCACGGCGCGCGCCGTGTTGTAGTGCTCCTCGCCGACGACCAGCGGATCGAGCTGACGCGAGGTGGAGTCGAGCGGATCGACCGCCGGGTAGATGCCGAGCGCCGCGATCTGGCGCGACAGCACGACCGTGGCGTCGAGGTGGGCGAAGGTCGTGGCGGGCGACGGGTCGGTCAGGTCGTCCGCGGGGACGTACACGGCCTGGATCGAGGTGATCGAGCCGGTCTTGGTGGAGGTGATGCGCTCCTGCAGCACGCCCATCTCCTCGGCGAGCGTCGGCTGGTAACCCACCGCCGAGGGCATGCGGCCGAGCAGCGCCGACACCTCGGTGCCTGCGAGCGTGTAGCGGTAGATGTTGTCGACGAAGAACAGCACGTCGCGGCCCTTGCCGCCGTCCTCGCGCACTTCGTCACGGAAATATTCGGCCATGGTGAGGCCCGTGAGCGCGACGCGCAGGCGGTTGCCCGGCGGCTCGTTCATCTGGCCGTACACCATCGCCACCTTCGAGTTCTCGAGGTTCTCGAGGTCGATGACGCCCGACTCCGCCATCTCGTGGTAGAAGTCGTTGCCTTCGCGGGTACGCTCGCCGACACCGGCGAACACCGAAAGACCGCTGTACTGCTTCGCGATGTTGTTGATGAGCTCGAGCATGTTGACGGTCTTGCCGACGCCGGCGCCGCCGAAGAGACCCACCTTGCCGCCCTTGGCGAA
>DBCG01000051.1:12431-14140 GCA_002292945.1 Proteobacteria bacterium UBA964
GCCGCGGTTGTCCTGCGGCGCGCCGAGCACGTCCATGATGCGGCCGAGCGTCGCACGGCCGACGGGCACCGAGATCGGCGCACCGGTGGTCTCGACCGCAAGGCCGCGCTTGAGGCCTTCGGATGCGCCCATCGCGATGGTGCGGACCACGCCGTCGCCGAGCTGCTGCTGCACCTCGAGGGTGAGGTCGACGTCCTTGAGCTTGAGGGCTTCGTAGACCTTCGGGATCGAATCGCGCGGGAACTCCACGTCGATGACCGCGCCGATGATCTGGGTGATTTTGCCGGTTGCCATGTCGGTGTCCTGTGCCTTTTATCCGTGAATATCTTTGGAGATGCTGCGCGGGTCAGACCGCGGCCGCGCCGCCGACGATCTCTGCCAGTTCTTTGGTGATCGCCGCCTGCCGCGCCTTGTTGTAGATGAGCTGCAGGTCGTCGATCAGGTTGCCTGCGTTGTCCGAAGCGGCCTTCATGGCCACCATGCGCGCCGCCATCTCGCAGGCCACGCTCTCGACCGCGCCGCGGTAGACCTGCGACTCGATGTAACGCATCAGCACGCCATCGAGGATCTCGGCGGCGCTGGGTTCGTAGAGGTAATCCCAATGGTCCTGCAGATCGCCCTCGTCCGTGGTCTCGAGCGGCAACAACTGCGTCACCACCGGCTTCTGCGTCATGGTGTTGACGAACTGCGCGTTGACGATGAACAGCCGGTCGATGTCACCGTCCCGGTAAGCGTCGAGCATGACCTTCACCGCGCCGAGCAGGTCCCTCAGGTGCGGTTTGTCGCCGAGACCGGTGGTGCTCGCGAGGATCGGCAGGCCGAGACGGCGGAAGAACGCCAGCCCCTTGCTGCCGAGCACGCAGAGGCTGACCTTCGCGTCCTTGCCCTGCCACTCACGCATCAGGCCAAGCGTGCTCTTGAAGACGTTGGTGTTGAGCGCGCCGCAGAGACCGCGATCGCTCGACACGATGATGACCCCGATGTGCTTCGCCTCCCGCTCGACGAGGAACGGGTGCTTGTAGTCGGGGTTCGCCTTGTTGAGGTGGCCGACGACGGTGCGGATCTTCTCGGCGTACGGACGGGCCAGGCGCATCCGGTCCTGGGCGCGGCGCATCTTGCTCGCCGCGACCATCTCCATCGCCTTGGTGATCTTCTGAGTGCTCTTCACACTCGCGATCTTGGTGCGGATCTCTTTGGTGCCTGGCATCTCGTTTCGCCTGTGGCGGGGCTCAGTAGGTGCCGTTGGCCGCGAAGTCCTCGCAGATCGCCTTCAACGTCGCCTCGTGCTTCTTGAGCACGGGCTCGGCGTTGATGGCATCGAGCGAGGCCTTGTGCGAGGACTTGGCGAACGCCTGCAGCGCCGCCTCGAAATCCACGATCTTCTTGCGATCGATCTTGTCCATGTAGCCGCTGTTGACGGCATAGATGGAGAGCGCCATCTCCGCGACCGACATCGGCGCGTACTGCTTCTGCTTCATGACCTCGGTCACGCGCACGCCACGCTCGAGCTGCTTGCGGGTGGCCTCGTCGAGATCGGAGGCGAACTGCGAGAACGCCGCGAGCTCGCGGTACTGCGCGAGCGCGAGGCGGATACCACCGCCCAAGCGCTTGATGATGTCGGTCTGCGCGGCGCCGCCGACGCGCGACACCGAGATGCCGGCGTTCATCGCCGGACGGATGCCGGAGTTGAAGAGGTCGGTCTCGAGGAA
>DBCG01000051.1:14150-42424 GCA_002292945.1 Proteobacteria bacterium UBA964
TGATGGAGATCACGTTGGTCGGAACGAACGCGGTGACGTCGCCCGCCTGCGTCTCGATGATCGGCAGGCCGGTCAACGAGCCGGTCTTGCCCTTGACGGCGCCCTTGGTCGCCATCTCGACGTATTCCTCGTTGACGCGCGCGCTGCGCTCGAGCAGACGCGAGTGGAGATAGAACACGTCGCCGGGGAACGCCTCGCGGCCCGGCGGGCGGCGCAACAGCAGCGAGATCTGGCGGTAGGCGACGGCCTGCTTGGAGAGGTCGTCGTAGATGATGAGCGCGTCTTCACCGTTGTCCATGAAGTATTCGCCCATCGTCACGCCGGCGTACGCCGACAGGTACTGCATGGCGGCCGGCGTCGAGGCCGAGGCGGCGACGATGATGGTGTGGTCCATCGCGCCGTTCTCCTCGAGCTTGCGCACCACGTTGGCGATCGAGGACTGCTTCTGTCCGATCGCGACATAGATGCATTTGATGCCCGAAGACTTCTGGTTGATGATCGTATCGATCGCCATCGCGGTCTTGCCGGTCTGACGGTCGCCGATGATCAGCTCGCGCTGGCCGCGGCCGACCGGCACCATGGCGTCGACGGCCTTGTAGCCGGTCTGAACCGGCTGGCTCACCGACTTGCGGTAGATGACGCCGGGCGCGACGCGCTCGATGGGCGAGGTGCGCGTGGTCTTCAGCGGACCCTTGCCGTCGATCGGCGTGCCGAGCGCGTCGACGACGCGGCCGAGCAGCTCGGGACCGACCGGCACTTCGAGGATGCGGCCCGTGGTCTTCACGGTATCGCCTTCCTTCAGCGACTTGTAGTCACCGAGTACGACGGAGCCGACCGAGTCCTGCTCCAGGTTCAGCGCGAGGCCGAACAGGTTGCCGGGGAACTCGATCATCTCGCCATAGCGCACGTCGGCCAGGCCATGGATGCGGCAGATGCCGTCCGTGACCGAAACGATGGTGCCGGTGTTGCGCGCCTCCGCTGCAGACTCGAACTTGTCGATGCGCTGCTTGATGAGGTCGCTGATCTCGGATGCCTTGATGGACATGGCTATTACCTTTCTACGTATCCGTGGTGGGGCGGCGCGTCAGGCGCCGGCCATGGTGTTTGCGAGACGCTCGACACGCCCGCGCAGCGAGCCATCGATGACGAAGTCGCCTGCGCGCACGACCGCCCCGCCGATCAGCGAGGTGTCGACCGTGGCGGTGAGGCGCACGGTGCGGCGCAGGCGGCGCGTGAGCGCCTGCGCAAGTTTGTCGGACTGCTCCGCCGTGAGCGGCAGCGCCGAGGCGACCGTCACATCGACGGTGTTCTCGACCTCTGCACGCAACGCTGCGTACTGCTCCGCGACCTGCGGCAACGATGCGAGACGGTTGTTGGCGGCGAGCAGCTGGATGAAGTTACGGGCTTTGCCGTCGCTCCCGACACCCGCGACGTCAGCGATCAACGCGACGAGATCGGCACGCAGCACATGGGGGTTGCCGATGAGCGATGCGACGCGCTCGTCGGCCACCGCAGCGCCGGCGCGCGCCAGCATCTCGCCCCAAGGGGCGAGCTGGCCGGCCTCGTGCGCATGCTCGAAAGCGGCGCGGGCGTAAGGCCGTGCGACTGTCGCCGAATCAGCCACGGGCGATCTCGTCGGCGAGCTTGTCGATGAGCTGGTTGTGCGCCTTGGCATCGACTTCGCGTTCGAGCAGCCGCGAAGCACCCGACACGACCATCGTGCCGAAATCCTTGCGCAGCTGTTCACGGGCGCGACCGGTCTCGGTCGCGACCTCTTCACGCGCGGCGATCACGATGCGCGCGCCCTCGGCCTGTGCCGAGCGCTTCGCGGCCTCGATGGCCTCGTTGGCGCGACGCGCAGCCTGATCCTCGACCAACTTGGCCCGTTCGCGCGCCTCGCGGACGATGGCTTCGGCGCGGCTCGTGGCTTCACCGAGCTCCTTCTGGCCCTTGTCGGCGGCGGCGAGGCCGTCGGCGATCTGCTTCTGACGGGCCTCGATGGCGGCCATGATCTCCGGCCAACCGAAGCGCATCACGAGCCAGGCCACCGCGAGGAACGCGAGGCCTTGGACGATCAGCGTGACTGTGATGCTCATGCTCTGCTACCCCTGTTGCCGTTGACGCCACCCGACCGGGTGGACGCGGGACGGATTCAGCCGACGCCGAGCGCCGACAGGAACGGGTTCGCGAAGATGAGCAACAGCGCGATGGCGACGCCGATGATGGGGATGGCGTCGAGCAGACCGGCGACGATGAACATCTTGGTCTGCAGCATGTTGGTCAGCTCGGGCTGGCGGGCCGAGCCCTCGAGGAACTTGCCGCCGAGCAGCGCGAAGCCGATCGCAGTCCCGAGCGCACCGAGACCGATGAGCAGGCCCGCAGCGATCACGGTCATGCTCATGACATCGGCGATCTGGGTGATGTTTTCCATTGCGAAATCTCCGTAAGTAACGACGAACAGCGAAAACGGGACGGGAGCTCAGTGCTCCTGCACGGCCATGCTCAGGTAGACGATCGTGAGCGTCATGAAGATGAAGGCCTGCAAAGTGATGACCAGGATGTGGAACACGGTCCAGAGGAACCCGGCGAACCATTGCAGCGGCGCCATCACCCAGGTGATGCCGCTGGCGAGACCGGCGCCGAGCGTCATGCAGGCGATGAGGATGAAGATCAGCTCACCCGCGTACATGTTGCCGAACAGACGCAGGCTGAGCGACAACGGTCGGACCATCTCTTCGATGAGCCGCAAGAGAAGGTTGGCCGGCGCGAGGATGATCTTGCCGATGACCCCGTGCGCGTGGAACGGCGCGGTGAAGAACTCGCCGATGAACTTGCCGACGCCCTTGTGCTTGATGGCGTAGTACTGGATGAGGACGAAGACGCACAGCGCCATGCCCACCGTGGTCGACAGGTCCGCCGTCGGCACCACGCGAAGATACGGGATCCCGGCGGCATGGGCGGCGGCGGGCAGCAGGTCGACCGGGACCATGTCCATGAAGTTCATCAGGAACACGAGCGCGAAGATGGTCAGCGCGAGCGGCGCGATGAACTTGGTCTTGGCGGGGAAGGTGTCTTTGACGATGCCGTCGATGGCCTCGACCATCATCTCGATCGCGCACTGCAGCTTGCCCGGGACACCGGCGGTCGCACGCCGCGCCACGCGGATGAAGAAGAACAAGAAGAGAACGGCGAGCAGCAGCTTGAAGAAGATGCTGTCGATGTTGAGGGTCATGAACGGGGAATCGCCCACCGAGACGGTGAGGTGCTCGAGGTGGTGCTTGATGTAGCCGGTCATCCCTCCCGCGTCACCTTCAGCAGCCATCGATCACGTCCCTCACCTGAAAAATGCCATGCCGACCCAAAAACCCGCCTGCGCCGCCAGCATCCCGAGCAGGAAGGGCAGGGGCGACAGCGTCATCACGCCGAGCGCCAACCAGACCGCTATCACCACCCAGAGCCATTTCAGCCCTTGGCCCGCCCACATCGCGCGGGCGATCCGCGGTGCCGAGGCCGCTCCTGGCGCGAACAGCAACCACCCGAAGAGCAGGTTGCCGGTCGCCACCACCACACCGCCCGCCAAAGCCGCGCGGGCCGCCGGACCGCCGGACATGACCGCCGCCCCGACCGCGACTGCGGCGGCCGCTGCCAACTGCAACGCAGCGTAGCGACTCGCCAGACGCTTGCCCCGAGACACCGGATCGTTCATGCGATGCGCATCCGTTCACACGATGCCGGTAGGCGAACCAGAGAGCCCGAGGGGGCCCTCCGAGGGCGGCGAATTGTAGGCATATCGTATGGCGGGTTCAACCAATATTGAGGCCCGATCTACCGCACATATCCGGACGAGGCCGGACGCCGTCTTAATCTTAGTGGATGTGCTGGAGGATGCCGTCGAGCTCGTCCAGAGAATTGTAGGCAACGACCACACGACCCTTGCCGGTCTTGCCGGAATGATCGATGACCACCTTGGCACCCAGGGTCTCGGCGAGCCGGGATTCGAGGGCGGTGACATTCGGATCTCTGCCGGTGCGGCCACCGCCGCCCGTGCGGCCGGTCTCACCCCCCTCGCCACCCGTCGTATTGGTCAACCGGCGGACCAATGCTTCCGTTTCTCTGACTGATAATGATTTTTTGGATACCAATCTTGCCACTTCAGCCTGTTGGCGAAGCTCGGACAGGCCCAGCAGGGCGCGGGCGTGTCCCATCTCCAACTCCCGGCGGTCGACCAACTCGGCGACCTCCGGCGCAAGCTCCAAGAGACGCAGCAAGTTGCTGACGGCCGCGCGGGACCGGCCGACCGCATCGGCCGCTTCCTGATGGGTGACCTGGAATTCCCGGATCAGGCGGTCGAGGGCGCGCGCCTCTTCCATCGGGTTGAGGTTCTCGCGCTGTATGTTCTCGATCAGCGCCATCGCGATGGCGCCCTCATCCGGCACCCGTCGGATCACCGCAGGGATGTCGGGAAGCCCGGCCAACTGCGCGGCCCGCCAACGACGCTCGCCCGCGATGATCTCGTAACGCTGACCGGGCGCCCCGGCAGCCGATGGCGCGACACCGGGCATCTCGATGGGTCGTACCACGATCGGCTGCACCACGCCCTGCGCCTTGATCGATTGGGCGAGCGCCTCGAGGGTCTCGGGCCGCATGTCGACGCGGGGCTGGTAACGACCCCGCTGCAACACATCGAGCGACAGGCGCGCCAGTTCCTCTTGGGCGGGGAGCGGGACATCGGCTGCGACACCGGTCGGAGCGGGCGCTGGACGGGGGGCGCTCGCCTGACCGAGCAGGGCTTCGAGACCGCGTCCGAGGCTGGGCTTTTTCGGGTTCATGGCCGCGATGATAGCGGAGTCTGGCGCGCCGCCACGGCGACCGGCGCCGTGGCCGGCACCGTCGGACGGTTCTCCGAGATGCCGAGATAGATCTCGCGGAACGCCACATAGCAGAGCGCGCCGAAGAAGCAGTACAGCACGGGGACCAGGAACGGCAACCATACGCCGCAGATCACCGGCAGCACGACGAACAACAGCCCGATGCCGAGCAACGGTCCGAGATTACGTACCTGACCGGCTGCACCCACTCGCCAAGCGTCACGGAAGGGCAAGCCGAGCAAGGTCATGCAGGGGAACTGGAAGAAGGATGTGACGCCCGGGATGTTGAACCCGAAATAGCTCAGGCCGAGCGCGAACGCGGGATAGACGAAGATCTGCCGCAGCGCCGTGAAGCCGTCGCTCGACAACACGTCCACCGCGTTCCGGGAGGTGTAGAGAATGTTCCACCACGCGACACCGGGCCGCGCGAGCAGAACGGCCCACACGACTGCACCCACCGCCACGACCCCGGCGGTGTACGGCAGCAACACCCGCGCGTGGCTGCGCAGCATCGCGAACGCCTCGCCGATCCGCAGCGGCCCCGTGCGATCGAGCCGGGCCGCGATGAGGATGCAAGCGAGCAGCGTGCCGAAAGCCAGCAGACCCGCGAGCAGGGGGAAGCGGTGCGCGACCGAGAGCCACAGGCACATCAGCAGCACCAATCCGACCCAGAACCCGAGACCGCGCCATAGCAGTTGCCATGCCTGCCTCACCCAGCGCAGCAGCGCGCCGGGCGCTGCGGTGCGCGGCTCGAGGAGCATGGGCCGATCAGGCGCCCGACGGCGCGTCTGACAGCGGCGCGGTCGGCGGTGCGGACGGCGGTGCGGGCAACGGCGCATCGCCGCGACGGATCATCTCGCCGGCGAGCGCGAGGTAGGCGAGTGCCCCGCGTGATTCCTTGTCGTGAAGCAGCGCTGGTTTGCCGAAGGACGGCGCCTCGGCGAGCCGCACGTTGCGCGGCACGATGGTGCGGAACACCTTGTCACCGAAAAAAGCGACCAGCTGGTCGCTGACTTCGTTGGTGAGGTTGTTCCGCGGGTCGTACATGGTACGCAGCACCCCCTCGATCTCGAGCGCGGGGTTGGCGGCGGCACGGATCTGCTCGATGGTGGACATGAGGGCGGTCAATCCCTCGAGCGCGTAGTACTCGCACTGCATCGGCACCAACACGCTGTCGGCGGCCACCAAAGCGTTGACGGTCAAAAGATTGAGCGAGGGCGGACAATCGATGAGGATGTAGTCATAGCCGTTGCGCACGGTCGCGAGCGCGTCGCGTAACCGTGCCTCACGCCCTGCCTTCATCGACAGCAACTGCACCTCGGCGGCCACCAGATCCTGGTTGGCGGGCAACAGCGCCATCGGCGGTTCGGCGATCTCGAGCCGGGCCTCCGTGAAGCGGCAATCGCCGACCAGGACATCACCGACCGTACGGGCCAAGGAGGATTTCTCCACGCCGCAGCCCATGGTGGCGTTGCCCTGCGGATCGAGGTCGATGAGCAGCACGCGCCGGCGCGTCATCGCGAGCGACGCGGCGAGGTTCACAGCGGTGGTGGTCTTGCCCACCCCGCCCTTCTGGTTGGCGACGGCGATCACTCGAGTCATGTGGGCAGTCTAACCGCTCGGTGGCCGAAGCAAGAGGATGTGCCGTTCGGCGTCGAGACCCGGCACCTCGATGTCGATATCCGCTTCGATCTGCCATCCGGCAGGCAGCTCAGCGCGCTCCGCGGGATCGCGCCGCCCTTTCATGGCGAGCACACGGGTCGCAGGACCGCAAAGCTCGACCACCTGCTGCAGCAGCCCGGGCAAGGGCGCAAACGCGCGCGCCACCACCGTATCGAACGGCGTTGGCGGTCGCCACTCGCCGGCTCGCGCCTGCAGCGGCTCGACATTCGGCAGACCGAGCGTGCGTACCGCATGGGCCACGAACCGCACCTTCTTGCCGTTGGAATCGATGAGCGTGAACCGCCGCTGCGGGTGCACCACTGCGAGCGGCAAACCTGGAAATCCGGCCCCTGTGCCGACATCGGCGATGCGGGAACCGAC
The DNA here is from genome assembly GCA_002292945.1 of Proteobacteria bacterium UBA964. Taxonomy (GTDB): domain Bacteria; phylum Pseudomonadota; class Gammaproteobacteria; order Steroidobacterales; family Steroidobacteraceae; genus UBA964. Next base: position 21,062 of record DBCG01000051.1, read on the forward strand.
CAGGTAGGCGCTCACCGACAGACTGTCGAGGAGGTGATGCGTCAGCATCTCGGCGGGCGTGGTGACGGCGGTGAGGTTGTAGCTGCGGTTCCAGCGAGCGAGTTCCTCGAGCAAGCGCAGCATCGTCGCGGCCTGCCCGGCCTCGAGCACCACGCCGAGGCGCGCCGCGCCTTCGATGAGCTGCTGCGATCCGCTCACGCGTCAGCGCCGATCTTCACCACCGTGCGGCCGGTGACGGTACCGTCGAGATAGGCCTGGAACGCCCGAGGCAGTTCGTCGAAACCGAGGGTACGCGTCACGATGCGTCCGAGGTGGCGCGGCTTCAGATCGGTGGCGATGCGGTTCCAGACCACGAGTCGCATCGGCCGCAGCGTCGCCGCGGAGTTGATGCCGAGCAGATTGACGCCGCGGATGATGAACGGCATCACGGTGGTGCGCAGTTCGGCACCGCCGGTGAGGCCGACGCTGGCGATGTTGCCCCAGTTGTCGACGGTACGGGTCAACCAGGTGAGCGTGTCACCGCCGACGTTGTCGATCGCGCCGGCGTAACGCGCGGCCTCGAGCGGGCGCTTGCCGTGATCGACCTCGCCGCGCAGCAACACCTGCGCCGCACCGAGCGCCCGAAGGTAATCCACCGATCCCGCCTTGCCGGTGACGGCGATGACCTCGTAACCGCGACCGGCGAGCATGTCGATCGCGATGCTGCCGACGCCCCCGGTGGCACCGGTCACGACCACCGGACCGTTCTGCGGCGCCTGACCGTTGTGCTCCATGCGGTGGATGGCGAGCGCAGCGGTGAAACCCGCGGTGCCGAGAGACATCGCCGTGAAGGCATCGAGGCCAGGCGGCATCGGGATCACCCACTCGCCCTTGAGGCGTGCGAACTCGGCATAGCCGCCATCGTGCGCCTCGGACAGCCCGCAACCGGTCGCGAGCACCGCATCGCCGGGGCGGTAGCGCGCATCGGTCGAGGATTCGACCATACCCGCAAGGTCGATGCCGCCGACCAACGGGTACTTGCGAAGGATACGGCCGGCGCCCGTCGCAGCGAGCGCGTCTTTGTAGTTGATGTCGGAGTACTGCACGCGCACCACGACCTCGCCCGGCGCGAGGTCATCGATCGTCAGCGGCTCCATGCGCGCGACGATCTTCCCGTCGATCTCGTGGATGCGGAATCCTTTGAACGTGCCGATCATCTGCTGTCTCCCTTCGATCCGGTCCGCGCGGTGGTCAACGCGCGCGACGCGCGCACCAGGCCAAAAGACCGTCGGCGTTGAGGTCGAAATCGAGCCCCGCCCATTCATCGAGCAGCGACTCCGGACCCGTGGCGCCGAAGCCCCGCCATTCCGCGAGCACGATGGCACGCAGCGCCGATCGCAGCGCGACACGGGCCTCGTCCTGCGCCGCCGTGTCCGCCACCGCAAGCGCCGCGTCGGTGAAACGCTCGACCATGCGCACGAGGTCATCACCGACGCGTGCGATGTCGCCGATGCGTCCATAGTGGGTGAGGCAGGCCGCACGCGGGGCGAGCGCCACGACGCGGCGGATGGACGCGATCAGTTGCTGCGGATCGAACTGCGTGGGGCTGGTGGTCGGCAGCGCGAACGGCCTGCCCTGCACCGCGAGCGGCGGATAGGCGAGACCGAAGGTGTCTCCGGTGAAAACGACCTGCGCGGCATGATCGAGATAGGCTTGATGATGCAGCGCATGGCCGGGTGTGTGCACCACCTCGATCGTGCGGCTGCCGAGCGCCAAGCGCTCACCGTCGGCGGTGGGCGACACGCGCGCGGCATCGATGGGCAGCAGGTCACCATAGAGCCGGGCGTAATCCTCCGCGCCGTACACCGCGATCGAGGCATCGATCAGCTTGCGCGGGTCGATCATGTGCGGCGCGCCGCGCGGATGCACCGCCAACCGCGCGTTCGGCAACGCTTGCAACAACTGCCCCGCCCCGCCGGCGTGGTCGAGATGGACATGGGTGAGCAGCAGCCAGTCGACCGCCGTCGGCGCGAGCCCGTGCGCGGTGAGTGCGGCCAACAGGTGCGGCACCGAATGCGCGGTACCGCAATCGACGAAGGCCGCCCGCCCGTCCTGGACCACGAGGTGCGCCGCATCGAACGAGGGGCGCAGATAGTGGGTGTCGATGGTGTGGATGCCATCGTCGTGTCGCGTGTCGTCCATGGACGCTCCAGAGTCTGCCGGCGGGCCGCCAAGCGGTATGATTCTAAGGCAATCGACCTCGGCCCCGCCCGGAGACTCCCCATGCCCTACCGCACCGTCGCGCCGCTGCTCACCGTCCTCGCCGCTTTGCTTGCATCGGCGGCCGTGTCGGCTGCACCACCGCCCCGAATCGAGCGCGGCAGCCTCGTGCTCGAAGGGGTGCCGACGCATTCACCCCGGGTCCTCGAGACCCTCGACCCGTGGTTGGCCGGTCGCGGAGCGACTTTCCGCGATTTCCTCCCCGATGGAAGCCTGCTCGTCTCGACGCGCTTCGGTGAAGTCGAGCAAGCGCACCGCGTGGCGATGCCGATGGGCATGCGTGAGCAGCTGACCTTCGGCGCCGAACCGGTGGGTGCGCTGAGCGCGAACCCTCAGCGGGACGGCGGCTTCGTGTTCGCTCGCGACCGCGGGGGTGACGAGAACGCGCAGCTCTATCTTTACCGGGCGCAGGATCGCAGCCTGAGCCTGCTCACCGACGGGCGCTCACGGCACGGTGGGGCGATCTGGTCGCGCGACGGCCAGCGCCTCGCCTTCGCCGGTAATGCGCGCGACGGCATCGCCACCGACATCTATATCGCAGAGATGGGAGCGGCGGCCCCTGCATCGGGCGCCCAGCGCCCCGCACCGCGGCTCGCCGTCGCCGCTCAAGGTGAGAACTGGTCACCGGTCGATTGGTCGCCGGATGGCTCGCAGCTGCTGTTGTTGGCGACAAGTTCCGTGACCGATGCGCGCCTGTATCTCGCCGATGTCGCGAGCGGCGCGTTCCGGCTGCTGTCGCTCGGCGGCACGACCGGCAAGACCGGGCCGCGCACCGGCATCGGCAGCGCGCGGTTCAGCGCCGATGGCCGCGGTATCTGGTTCACCGCCGAATTGGGCGGCGAATTCCAGCAACTGCGCTTCCTCGACCTCGCCGACGGCAGCCTGCGGGCGCTCACCGCCCTGGTCCCTTGGGACATCGATGACTTCGAGCCCAGCCCGGATGGTCGCTGGCTCGCCTACATCGCCAACATCGATGGCTACGGCAAGCTGTCGGTGATGGATCTCGGCTCGATGCGCACCGTCGAGCCTGCAGGGCTGCCGGCAGGCATCGTCTCGGGCCTACGCTTCGACCGCTCGGGGACGAAACTCGGCATGACGCTCGAATCCGCGCAGTCACCGCGCGATGCGTGGGTGCTCGATCTCGCGCGCAACGAGGCCACGCGCTGGACCGCAAGCGAAGGCGCGGCGGTCGACCCCGCACGGATGGTGCCCGCGGAACTCATACGCTATCCCACCTGGGACCGCTCACAGGGCGCGGCGCGGCGCATCCCGGCCTTCGTCTACCGGCCGCGCGGACCCGGCCCGCATCCGGTCGTCATCGACATCCACGGCGGACCTGAAGGCCAGTCCCGTCCCGGCTACAGCGCCTGGACGCAGTACATCGTCAATGAACTGGGCTTTGCGGTGGTGCAGCCGAACGTGCGCGGTTCCACCGGCTACGGCCGGACCTTCACGATGCTCGACAACGGCCGCTTGCGCGAGGATTCGGTGCGCGACATCGGTGCCTTGCTGACCTGGATCGCCGCGCAGCCCGACCTCGACCCACAGCGGGTCGTGGTGAGCGGCGGGTCTTACGGCGGTTACATGGTGCTCGCGTCGATGGTGACCTTCGGTGACCGGCTGCGCGGCGGCATCGACGTGGTCGGCATCAGCAACTTCGTGACCTTCCTCACCAACACCGCGGCCTACCGCCGCGATCTGCGTCGCGTTGAGTACGGCGACGAGCGAGATCCGTCGATGCGCGCCTTCTTGCAGCGGATCTCACCGCTGACCCGCGCCGAGGCGATCCGCAAACCGCTCTTGGTGGTGCAGGGACTCAACGATCCGCGGGTGCCGGCGTCCGAGAGCGAACAGTTGGTGGCACGGGTGCGCGCCAACGGCGCCGAGGTCTGGTACGTGGCGGCGCGCGACGAAGGTCATGGCTTCCGGAAGAAGTCCAACCGGGACTTCGACCTGCGGACGCGGGCGACTTTCCTCGAACGTCTCCGGGACGCGCCCTGAGACGATGGTCAGCGCCGGGCGGGACGTTTGACCGCGTCGAGGCTGGGGCGCTGGGCCGCGTAGTAAGCGGCGATCGACTTGATGTCCCGTGCCGAGAGCTGCCCCGCGAAGCCGCCCATGATGGCGTTCTTGCGACCGCCCTTCTTGTAGTCGGTGAGGGCACGCTCGAGGTAATCGGCATGTTGGCCGGCGAGGGTCGGGTATTGCGGCGTGATGCCGATACCGTCGGCGCCATGGCAGGCGACGCAGGTCTGTGCGGCCTCGGGGATCTTGCCGATGGGTTTCGCGGTGTCCGGAGCCTTCACGACCGGACCGGCGAGGAAGACGGACATGTCGGCGAACTGCTGGTCGGTCCAGCCCGCAGCGTTGGCGGACATGGTGGCATGGCTGCGCTCGCCGTTGCGGTAGGCCTGCAGAGCGAGAACGAGGTACTCGGGATGCTGGCCCCGCAACTTCGGCACGCTGTAATTCGGATAGGCGTTCTTGTAGTTCGGGATGGCGTGGCAGCCGAGGCAGGTATACGCGAGCTTTGCGCCGCGCTCGACATCGCCAGTCGACTGGGCGAGGCCCGACGGGGCGAAAGACGCCACCACGATGGACAGCGCAGCAAGGAACTTCGTCACCACAACCCCCGGATACCGGTATTCATGCGAAAAGCAGGCGGCGATGTTAAGGTTTTGCGGTCCGGAATTCCACCATGACCTGCGCATGATCGCCCTCCTGCAACGAGTGTCCTCCGCCAGTGTCGATGTCGCCGGTGAGCGCATCGGCGCGATCGGGCCGGGTCTTCTGGTCTTGGTCGGGGTGCAGCCTCTCGATGACGAACGCACCGCAGGGCGGTTACTCGAGCGCCTGCTCGCCTACCGGGTCTTCGGCGACCCGCAGGGCCGCATGAACCTGTCTCTCAGCGATACGGGCGGCGAGCTGCTGCTGGTGCCCCAGTTCACCCTTGCCGCCGATACGCGCAAGGGCAACCGCCCGGGATTCAGCACCGCCGCGATGCCGGCCGAGGCGGAGCGACTGTTCGGACACCTGGTCAGCCTGGCGCGGACGGCCCACCCTGTGGTCGCCACCGGCCGGTTCGGGGCGGACATGCGCGTTTCGTTGTGTAACGAGGGCCCGGTAACCTTCTGGCTAGAAGTCCCGCCCGGGGGCGCTTTGCCCTATCATCCGTCTTAATCTTCGCCTGCCCGCCAGGCGCCATCGAGAAGGGGATCAACATGGGTATCGGAATGCGTGAGTTGCTGATCATCCTGCTCGTGGTGCTGGTGGTGTTCGGCGCCAAGAAATTGCGCACCATCGGCTCGGATCTTGGAGCGGCCGTCAAAGGCTTCAAGAAAGGCATGAACGACGGCGATGCAGACGAAAGCATCCGGCAGATCAAGCAGGAAGCCGCTGACGCCGAGTTCCCGGAGACCCAGGCCAAGGCCACTCAAAGCCCCGGCCGATCGGACCCGGGCAACGGCGGTCCCTCCTCCGACCGACAGGCCTGAGCCGCACCCGCGCGGCGGGTGCCTGCCCGATGTTCGAGGTCGGCTTCAGCGAGTTGCTGCTGATCATGGCGCTTGCGCTGTTGGTGCTCGGACCGCAGAAGCTGCCCAAGGTCGTGGCCGAAGTGGGTCGCTGGATGGGCCGGGCCCGAGCGATGGCGCGTCAGTTCCGCGAACAACTCGAGGTCGAGGCCGCCGAATCCCAGCGTCCACCACCGCCCGCCCCATCTCCGACCCCGGTCCACACCCCCACCCCAACCCCTGGTCCTGCCCCTACCCCGACCTCGACGGACGACACTGTCCGACCGAACACCCCCGATGACCCGCCAACCCCCTGACGCGCCCGCCGAGGAACCGCTGGCGGAAGGCACGCTGATCTCGCACCTGCTCGAGCTGCGCGACCGGCTTCTGCGTGCACTGCTCGCGGTGATCATCGTATTCGTGCCGTTGGCGTTCTTCGCCAATGAATTGTTCACGCTGGTCGCGCAACCACTCATCGCGCAACTGCCCGAAGGCTCGTCGCTGATCGCCACCAGCGTCATCTCGCCCTTCATGACACCCTTCAAGCTCGCGTTCTTCGTGGCGCTGTTCATCGCCATCCCCTATGTGCTCTACCAGCTGTGGGCGTTCATCGCGCCGGGCCTCTACCGCCGAGAGAAACGCTTCGCACTGCCGCTTTTGGTGTCCTCGATCCTGCTGTTCTACGCCGGCGTGGTGTTCGCGTACTACGTGGTGTTCCCGGTGATGTTCCAGTTCTTCGCCGAAACCACGCCGCAGGGCGTTCGCATGATGACCGACATCAACAGCTACATGGATTTCGTGCTGACGATGTTCCTCTGCTTCGGTCTCGCGTTCGAGGTGCCGGTGGTGGTCGTGCTGCTGGTGCTGACGGGCTTGGTGCGGGTCGAGAAACTTGCCGAATCGCGCGGCTATGTGCTGATCGGCATCTTCATCGTGGCGGCCTTGCTCACACCACCGGACGCGATCTCGCAGACCATCATGGCCGTCCCCATGTACCTGCTCTACGAGGGCGGACTGGTGATGGCGCGCCTGATGAACCGCCTGCGCCGCGACGACGCCAGCGCCGTGGGGACCTGACCCCCACGGCCCAGCGGCCTCGATATCTCCGGCGCGATACCTTGCCCCCGCCCAGTCGCATCGCGCACACTCGACGGTCATCGACATAAGCCCGTTGCAGGGCAAGCCCATCGGGGGACTGACATGAGCGACTCTTCCGGCACGAGCTTCTTCGGCCATCCGCGCGGCCTCGCCACGCTGTTCTTCACCGAGATGTGGGAGCGTTTCAGCTTCTACGGCATGCGCGCCCTGCTGGTGCTGTTCTTGGTCGATGCGATCGCCCGCGGCGGGCTCGGTCTCGACGACAAGACGGCCACCGCCATCTACGGGCTCTACACCGCTGCGGTCTACATCGTCGCGCTGCCCGGCGGCTGGATCGCCGACCGGCTGATCGGCGCACAGAAAGCCGTGTTGTACGGCGGCATCCTCATCTCGCTCGGTAGTTTCGGCCTGTGGCTGTCGCCCAATGCGTCGATGTTCTATCTCGGTCTCATCGTCATCATCCTGGGTGTCGGCCTGCTCAAGCCGAACGTCTCGGCGCTGGTGGCGGACCTCTATCCAGAGGGCGGCGGTCGCCGGGATGCCGGCTTCACGATCTTCTACATGGGCATCAACATCGGTGCGTTCATCGGTCCGTTGATCACTGCCTGGCTCGCGCAGAAGTACGGTTGGCGCGTCGGCTTCATGGCGGCCGGTGTCGGCATGGCGCTCGGTCTCGTGCAGTTCCTCGCGACCCGCCAGCACCTCGGTAGCGCCGGCGTAAGACCGCATGTCGCGGTCGGCACCGATCTCAGCGGCGCCTGGCGCAACCTCTGGATCGGCTCGGCGCTGCTCGGCGTGCTGGTCGCGCTGCCCTTCCTCGGCATCGTTCAGGTCTCACCGATCGAACTGCAGGCCTACGGCATCTTCGTGATCGTCGGCATGGCCGCGCTCTACTTCGCCTATCTGCTCTTCTTCGCCGGCCTCGACGGCGTCGAGCGACAACGCGTGCTGGCGCTGATCGTGCTGTTCTTCGCCTGTGCACTCTTCTGGTCGGGATTCGAGCAGGCCGGCTCCTCGCTGAACCTGTTCGCCGAGCGCTACACCGACCGCGTGGTCGGTGCGTTCACCGTCCCGGCGGGATGGTTCCAGTCGCTCAACGCGATCTTCATCGTCATCTTCGCGCCGGTGTTCTCGGCGATCTGGGTCAACCTCGCAAGACGCAACCTCGACCCCTCCACGCCGATCAAGTTCGCCCTCGGCCTCATCGGCATGGCGATCGGCTTCCTCATGATGTTCCTCGCCGCCCGCGTCGTCGCCGACGGTCTGCCCGCCGCCGCATACTGGTTGGTGCTCACCTACCTGTTCCACACCTTCGGTGAGCTCTGCCTCTCGCCGGTGGGCCTGTCGTCGGTGACCAAGCTCGTACCGCATCGCTTCGTCGGCCAGAGCATCGGCATCTGGTTCCTCGCCGTCTCGCTCGGCAACCTCGTCGCCGGGAAGATCGCCGGCGAGTTCGACGCCGACAACGTCAGCGCGATGCCGGGACAATATCTCGATATCTTCTGGTTCGGCATGGTGGCGGCTGTGGTTCTGTTCCTGGTCAGTCCGTTGGTCAAGCGCTGGATGGGTGGCGTGAAATGAGCGCCGCGCCGGACGGGGTCTCCGGCGCGCTGCCGCCGCAGCTCACTTTCCGCGCGGTCGCACTCGCGATCGTGCTGGCGATGGTCCTCGCGGCGGCCAACACCTACCTCGGCCTCTTCGCCGGCATGACCATCGCCTCGGCCATCCCAGCGGCGGTGGTCTCGATGGCGGTGCTCGGCGCGCTCGGAGGTGCCGGCATCCTCGAGAACAACATCGTGCAGACCGGCGCCTCTGCAGGCTCCTCGATCGCCTCGGGCGTGATCTTCACCATCCCCGCACTCGTCATCCTCGGCTATTGGCAGGACTTCCAGTACGCCTGGGTGCTGGCGATCGCGGGTCTCGGCGGCATCCTCGGCGTGCTCTTCTCGGTACCGCTGCGCCGCGCGCTGATCGTCGAGCAGAAACTCGCGTTCCCGGAAGGTCAGGCTGCCGCAGAAGTGCTGAAAGCCGGCGAGAACCCGGCGCAAGGGATCCGCATCCTCGGCGTTGCGGCGCTCGGCGGCGCGCTCGCGAAGCTCGCCGCCGGCAGCGGCCTGCGCCTTATCCCCGACACCGCTGCAAGCGCAGGGTTCTTCGGCAAGTACCTCGCCTACTTCGGCACCAACCTCTCGCCGGCACTGCTCGGCGTCGGCTACATCGTCGGTCTCAACATCGGCATCGTGGTGCTCGCGGGCGCGATGATCTCCTGGAACATCGCGATCCCGTTCTATGTCGCCAATGTGCTGCCGGGCAACGCCGAACTGGTGCAAGCGACCGCCGGTCTCACGGCGGAGGACATCGCGAACACCGTATGGTCCAAACAGATCCGCTACCTCGGCGTCGGTGCGATGCTGGTCGGCGGCATCTGGGCGCTCGTGTCGCTGCGCCGCTCCCTGCTCTCGGGCATCCGCAGCGGGCTGGCAGCGGCGCGCGCCAGCGCAGCCGGCGCCGTGGTCGCCCATACCGAACAGGATCTGCCCATGAAATGGGTGCTGGTCGGCATCGTCCTCTTCACGCTGCCGCTGCTCGCGCTCTACCAGGTCATCGTCGGTACGCTGGCCGTCAGCTTGCCGATGACGGTCATCATGATCGTCGCGGGGTTCTTGTTCTGTTCGGTGTCGGCCTACATGGCGGGCCTCGTGGGATCCTCGAACAACCCGGTGTCGGGCATCACCATCGCCACCATCCTGTTCTCGGCGGTGATGCTGCTGCTCATGATGGGTCCGGACAGCACGATCGGTCCGGTCGCAGCGGTGATGATCGGCGCCGTGGTCTGCTGCGCCGCCTGCATCGCCGGCGACAACCTGCAGGACCTCAAGTGCGGTCATATCGTCGGTGCGACGCCTTGGCGTCAACAGGTCATGCTCGCCGTCGGCGCCGCGAGCAGCGCGCTCGTCATGGCACCGGTGCTGAACCTGCTCGCCGATGCCTACGGCATCGGCATCGCCACCGAAGCGCATCCGAAGCCGCTGCCGGCACCGCAAGCCACCCTGATGGCCTCGGTCTCGAAGGGCATCTTCGGCGGCGAACTGCCGTGGGACATGATCGCCATCGGCGCCCTGATCGGCATCGCGATCATCACACTCGATGAGATCCTGAAAGCGCGCGGGTCGTCGTTCCGGACGCCCGTGCTCGCCGTCGCCGTCGGCATCTACCTGCCGCTCGAACTCATGACGCCGATCTTCTTGGGCGGACTGCTGCACCATCTGGTGGACCGTCACCTCAAGCGACGCGGCGCCGATGCGGCGGCGCTCGAGCGGCACCACCGCAAGGGCTTGCTGTTCGCGGCGGGTATGATCACCGGCGAAGCGTTGATGGGCATCGCGATCGCCATCCCCATCGTCAGCTCCGGTAGCGCCGAAGTGCTCGCGCTGCCCGAGGCTCTGCGCTTCGGCGAATGGCTCGGGCTGCTGGTCGTCGCCGGTCTTGCGCTGCTGCTGTGGCGCAGTGCATCCGGACGCGACCCCGACGACGCCCGCGGTGGCTCGACCGCCCGTTGAGCACCGCCACCGCTCATCGCACGAGGCTGTTCCTCTGCCTCGGTACGGTCTATCTCGTCTGGAGCGCGTCTTATCTCGTGACCAAGATCGGCGTCAGCTCGCTGCCGCCTTTCCTGTTCGGGAGCCTGCGATTCGTCATCGGCGGTCTGCTCCTGCTCATCGTGGCGCGCTGGATCGCGAAACGGCGCGGCGAACCGCTGCTGCCGAGGATCGACGCCGCAGGATGGCGTTCACTGCTGATCGTCGGCGCGCTCTGCGTCCTGGTCTCCAACGGACTCAATGTTTGGGGCATCCAACATGTGGCCTCGAACGAGGCGGCGCTGCTCAATGTCTCCTCGCCGTTCCTGATCGCGCTGCTCGGCACACTCGGCCCGCGCGCGCATCCACTGACGCGACGGGTGCTCGCCGGCTTGCTGCTCGGTGTCGCTGGCATCCTGCTCGTGATCTTGCCGCGCGAGGGAGACCCCTCGAACTCGGCGCTGCACGGTTGGGCGGTCGCAGCGATCCTGATCGGCTGCTCAGGCTGGGCGGCAGGCACCATCTATCAACGCAACGCGACACCCCACCTCGACCTGATGAGCTTCACCGCCCTGCAGATGCTGTGCGGCGGGGCGATGATGGCGATCCCGGCGCTGCTCACCGGGGAGACGGCACGCTGGAGCTGGGATCCTGGCGGTCTGGCGGCGCTCGCTTGGATGATCGTGATGAGCTCCTGCATCGCCTACACGGCCTACGCTTGGCTCTCGGTGCATGCCACACCGGCTCAGACCGGCAGTTTCGGCCTCGTGACGCCGGCGCTCGCGGCGCTGCTCGGCTGGTGGATCCTCGATGAACGACTCACCCCCACGCAACTCGGCGGCGTGGTGGTGATACTGGCCGGCGTGACGATGGTCAACTGGCCGCGGGCGGGCAATGCGTGACCAAGGGCGCCACGCGCAGATGCTCAGCGACCGATCAGTCGATCGAATCCCTTGGGGCCGATCAGCCATGAGCCGATCCAACCGGTGATCGAGATGATCACCGCAGCCCAAAACGCAGGCCAGAACCCGGCGATGTCGAACCCCGGGATGATCTTGGCCACCAACAGCAACATCCCCGCGTTCACCACCAGCAAGAACAACCCGAGGGTGATCATCGTGATCGGGAAAGTGAGCACCACCGCGATCGGGCGCACGAAGGCGTTGACGATCCCGAGCAAGAATGCCGAGATCAGCAGCGTCATGGGATCGCGGAGCGTGATCCCCTCCACCCAGGTCGAAGCGAGCCATAAACCGAAGGCCGCGATCACCGCGCGCAACACGAATCCGGTCATCTGCAGGTTCTCCTGTGGCGAGGGGGCGGGTGGGCGCTTCCGAAGTACGCTTGGGAAGATTGTGCCACCGCGCTATGCTGACTGCGCAGGCTTCGGCTTGCCATCCGATCCTGACCACCACTTCAGACCCACATGACCCCAGGGGGTTCCGCCCATGTCCGACACCATCGTCTCCGCCGCCTACGCGCCGGTCGCCCTCGTCATGCTGCTCGCGCTGCTGCAGTTCTTCGGTTTCATGATCGCGGTGGGTCGTGCCCGCTACCGGTACGGTGTCAAGGCGCCCGCCACCTCGGGCAACGAAGATTTCGAGCGCGTCTATCGCGTACAGATGAACACTCTGGAGATGCTGGCCATCTTCGTGCCGTCGCTCTGGAGTTTCGCGATCTACATCAGCCCGATCTGGGCGGCGGGGCTCGGCCTCGTGTTCATCATCGGCCGGACGCTGTACTTCACCGGCTATGTGAAATCCGCCGACAAGCGCAGCCTCGGTTTCTCGCTGTCGATGTTCCCGACGCTGTTCCTGTTGATCGGCGGCTTGTTCGGCGCCGTGCGGGCCGCGCTCGGCTGACGCTCGATCAGCGCCGAAGCGCGATCACGGCCACCGGTATCAGCGACCCGACGATGATGATGACGGTCACGACGCCGAAGTTGTCGCGGATGATCGGGATGTTGCCGAACAGGTAACCCCCGATGACGAAGGTGAGCACCCACGAGAACGCGCCCACCACGTTATAAAGCTGGAAGCGTCCGTAATCCATGCGGCCGACGCCTGCGACGAAGGGCGCGAAAGTGCGCAGGATCGGCAGGAAACGCGACAGCACCACGGTCTTGCCACCGTGCTTGTTGAAGAACATCTCGGTGCGCTCGAGGTATTCGACCTTAAGCAACCGATATCGACCGCTGAAGGCGGGTGGCCCGATCGACCGGCCGATCGCATAGTTGCAGCTGTTGCCGAGGATCGCGGCGGTGATCAGCAAACCGATCACCCACGGCAAGGTCAATGTGCCGCTGGTGTCTATGGCGGTCAGCGCACCCACCGCGAACAACAGCGAATCACCCGGCAGCCAAGGCGTCACCACCAAGCCGGTCTCGGCGAACACGATCAGGAACAGGATCGCGTAGATCCAAAGACCGTACTGGCTCAGCAACTCGATGAGGTGCTCATCGAGGTTCAAGAACAGGTCGAAGACGAATTGGACGAGTTCCATCATGCGCGGGGCCGCCTTGTCTCAGCAGTACGGGTGTCGGGCAGATCGCCACGACGGCGCGTCTCCCACATCTGGCGCAGCTCGCGCTGCGCCGCCTTGACGGTGGCATCGAGCTGCGGCTGTCCGAAATCCAGGCGGGCTGCCGACGCTTCAAGCTCGATGTCGGGCTCGATACCGCGCTCGTTGATGAGCGTACCGGCGGGTGTCGCATAACGTGAGGTGGTGAGCTTCAGTGCGCGGCCGTCGCCGAGCGGGATCACGCTCTGCACCGAGCCTTTGCCGAAGGTCCGTCTGCCGATCAGCCGCGCGCGGCTGTGGTCTTTGAGAGCGCCAGCGAGGATCTCCGCCGCCGACGCCGATGACTCGTTCACCAGCACGACGATCTGGACGCCCTCGAGCAGCTGCCCGGGGCGTGCATCCAGGCGGAACCGCGCATCGGCCGTACGACCCGTGCCGCTGACGATGTTCCCTGAATCGAGCAAGGCATCGGCGACCGCCACCGCTGCCTCGAGGACGCCACCCGGATTGTTGCGCAGGTCGATGATCACCCCGCGCAGCTCGGGCGAAACCTTGCGCAGTTCCTGCACATGGCCCTCGAAATCCGCCGGGGTCGTATCGCTGAAGTTGGCGATGCGCAGATAGCCGTGGTGACGATCGAGCGACATCCCAGAGACGCTGTGCACCTCGACCTTCGTGCGCTCGAGCGCGACATCGACCAGCTCGGCGCTGCCCTCGCGGCGCAGCGTGAGGCGCACCAATGAACCGACCGGCCCACGCATCTGCTCGATGGCCGCAGCGACATCGGCACGCACCGGCGCATCATCGATGCGCAGGATCTCGTCGCCGGCGAGGATGCCGGCGCGTGAAGCGGGCGAATCGTCGAGCGGGCGCAGCACCTTGATCGCCTCTCCCTCCGCGATGACCTCGATGCCGATCCCCGGATAACTGCCCGCCGTGCCGCGGCGGATGTCCTCGTACTCGCGCCGGTCGAGATAAGCGGAGTGCTCATCAAGACTCGCCACCATCCCGCGGGCTGCCTCGTCTAGCAATCGGTCGGCAGAGACATCTTCGACATACTCGCGACGGACCCGACCGATGATCTCCGACAACCGGCGTGCCTCATCCGGCGGGAGATCCTCAACTAGGAGCGATGCGGTCGGCGCGGCCGCGTCGGCGCCGGTCGTGGACGGCGAACCGGGGGACATCCGCGCGTCCGCCCTCACCCCACCCACCAGACCACCCAGCCACCCTCCTGGACTGCGCCAAGACTCCGGCAGGAGCAGCGCCGTTGCGAGACCGAGCACGAGCCCGACACCGACGGCCGCCACCCATCCCAGCTTCGTGCTCCAAAAAGTGGCTCGCTCGTTCACGACGGTGAGTTTACAGGGTCGGCTATTTCTCAGGGTGACGGACGGCCGAACCAAGGCACCGGATCGAGCGGCTTGGCGGCCTGACGGATCTCGAAATAGAGTCCGGGTGAGGGTCGACCGCCTGAATCCCCCACCGCCGCCAGGGTATCGCCCGGCGCGACCGTGTCGCCCACCGCGCGGAAGAGCTGCTCATTGTGGCCGTAGAGGCTGAGATAACCGCCGCCATGATCGAGGATCAGCAATAACCCGAGACCCGCGAGCCAGTCGGCATAGACCACCCGACCTCGATAGACCGCGCGCACCGGCGTGCCACGACCCGCAGAGATCATCACCCCATCCCAGCGCACCGTCCCGGCGCGACGCTCGCCGAAACGGGAGGTGAGGCGTCCAGGGGTCGGCCAGGCGAGCTTGCCGCGCATCGCGGCGAACGGGCTCTTGCCATCCGACGGGAACTGCTGGGCGGAGGCGGCACGACGCAACTCGCGCAGCAGGCGCTCGAGTGCCGCCTGCTCACGCTGCATCCGTTGCAAGCTCGCTGCGCGGGCACTGGACTCTGCGGTGAGTTGCGCGAGCACCTTGCCGCGCTCGACGCGGGCGGCATCGAGCCGCTCGACCTCGGTGCCCTTACGTTGCTCGAGACGCACGATCTCGCGCTGCTCCTGCGCAAGCCCGGCGTCGATGCGCTGGATGCCGCGCACCGCCGCCTCGATGCCTGCGATCTGCTCGGCGCGGGCCCGGCCGAAAAAGGCATGGTAGGTCCGCAACCGATCGGCAGCTGCAGGATCGGCGTCATCGAGCAGCATCCGCAGCGGGTCCTCACGACCTATGACATAGGCCGCCTTCGCTTGCGCCGCGAGCGAATCGCGCCCTTGCTGCAGCTCCCGCTCACGCGCCCGGCGCTCGACGGCGAGCGCGTCGCGACGCTGCTCACGCTCGCCGCGCTCGCCTTGAAGCCGCTGCAACTCCGTGCGTGCCGCCGTCGCCGACTGCTCCGCGCTCCGCAGACTGCGTGCGATACGGTCCTTCTCGGCGGCATCGCGGGCCACTTGGCTGCGGATACGCTGGATCTCGGTCTGCAGCCGCTTCAGGTCGGCCTCGGCCTTCGCTTCGGAACGGGCCTCCGGCCGGGATTGCGCCGGGGCGGGCACGGGTGAGGCGGCCGCGCCCAGCAGCAGCAGCGCCAAACAGGTCGATAGCGGGAACCAGCGTCGTCGCATGACGGGGATTGTAGCCCACCCCCCCGCTTCGGCCCGCGTCGGGTCGAGGGTGGCGATATAATGGCGCCCTATGCAAAACCTTGCCCAGTACGTCACCGAGCATCCTTGGCTCGTCGCCATGGCGGTCGTCGCTGCGCTGCTCGTGATCGTGTTCGAGATCCGCGCCCGACGGGATGCCTTCGCGGCGATCTCCCCGCAGGACCTCATCCGCCTCCAGAACCAGGGCGGCATCGTGCTCGACCTGCGCAGCTCGACCGACTACGCCGCCGGCCACATCGGCAGCGCGCGCGACTTCGACTCTGCGCAGATCCTCACCGCCAACGAGACCCTGCGCAAATACAAAGAGAAGCCGGTCATCGTCTACTGTGAATCAGGCTCGACCGGCGCCTCGGCCGCGCGGGTGCTGAGCGGCCAAGGTTTCAAGCAGGCCTACAATCTGCGCGGCGGCCTTGCAGCCTGGCGTGCCGACAACCTGCCATTGACGCTCGGCGTGGAAACCGCTGCCGGCAAGGGCAAGCGCTGAGATGCCCATGGTGACGATGTACGCCAAGGGCTGGTGCCCCTATTGCACACGCGCCCGCGGCTTGCTCGCCGGCAAGGGCGCCACCGTCGAGGTGATCGACATCGAGGCCCGCCCCGACCAACGCGCCGTGATGATCGAGCGCAGCGGTCGCAGCACCGTGCCACAGATCTTCATCGGCGAGCGCCACATCGGCGGCTGCGACGACCTGCACGATCTCGACGCGGCAGGCGGACTCGATCCGCTGCTCGTCGGCTGACCCACACGCTCCCCATCCACCCCGCGCGCGGCAGGCCCGCGCCGACATCGAGAGGCTGACACCATGACCGACCCCGATCCGCGCGCCGACGGCGCCAACCCGCCGCAGGCCGACACCACCGAGCCCGAGTTCTCGTTGCAGTCCGTCTACCTCAAAGACTGCTCGTTCGAGGCGCCGCGCGGCCCGCGCGTCGAGGGCCAGTGGAGTCCGGCGGTCAATCTAGACCTCAACACCGCAGCTGAAGCGATCTCGCCGGAGCTTCGCGAAGTGGTCCTCACGGTCAGCATCACCGCCCGCAACAACGATGCCACAGCGTTCGTGGTCGAGGTCAAGCAGGCGGGCGTGTTCGGGATGCGTAATCTCAACGAAGCCGACTATCGGCGCGCCATCGGCAGCGTCGCCCCGAACGTGCTCTTCCCCTACGCGCGCGCCATCATCGCGCAGTTGGTCGCGCTCGGCGGCTTCCCGCAGATGTTGCTGCCGCCGGTGAACTTCGACGCGCTGTATGCGCGATCGCTCGCCGAGGCGCAGGAACAGGCGCAAGGGCAGCTCGAGACACCGCCCAACAGCCTCAACAGCTGATCGGACGGATGGCGACCGCCGACACACCGTGGGCGGTCATCGGCGCGGGCTCCTGGGGCACCGCGCTCGCCATCCAGTTCGCACGCGCGGGGCATCCCGTCCGGCTCTGGGGCCGCGATCCGGCGCAGCAGGCCGCGATGGCGCAGGGGCGCTGCAACATGCGCTATCTGCCGGATGCGCCCTTCCCGCCCGGACTCGAAGCGGTCGCCACCCTCGATCAGGCGCTCGACGGTGCGCTCGATGTGCTCGTGGCCGTACCGAGCCACGCGTTGCGCGCCGTGCTGCACACACTCGCGCCCCGACTCCTGCAGGGCTCGCGCGTCGCATGGGCGACCAAGGGGTTCGAGCTCGAGACCGGGCTCTTGCCGCACCAGGTCGCACGCGAAGTGCTCGGCATCGATCGATCCATGGCGGTGCTTTCCGGACCGACTTTCGCGCGCGAGGTCGGCTCCGGCTTGCCGACCGCGATGACCGTCGCCTCGGCGGACGAGGCCTTTGCGACCGGCCTCGCGAACGATCTCTCGGCCGGTCAGTTCCGCGCCTACATCTCCACCGACATGGTCGGTGTCGAGGTCGGCGGTGCGGTCAAGAACGTGCTGGCGCTCGGCGCAGGGCTCTCCGACGGGCTCGGCTTCGGTGCCAACACCCGCGTCGCGCTCATCACGCGCGGCCTCGTCGAGATGACGCGCCTCGGCGTCGCGCTCGGCGCGCGCCGCGAAACGTTCATGGGGCTCGCCGGACTCGGCGACCTGGTGCTCACCTGCACCGACGACCAATCACGCAACCGCCGCTTCGGCCTGTTGCTCGCCTCAGGACGCACGCCGCAGGCAGCGCTCACCGAGATCGGACAGGTGGTGGAGGGTTATCTCGCCGCACGCGCCGTGCACGCCGTCTCGCAACGCGAAGGCGTCGACATGCCGATCTGCGAAGGGATCTACCGCCTGCTCTACGAAGGCTTGCCGCCGCGCGAAGTCGTCAAAGCCCTGTTGTCGCGCCCCATCAAGGCCGAATTCAGCGAGTAGCGTCGCCCGGCGACCCGCCGAACCCGTTCTGTCGCCAGGCCTCGTAGGTCACGAGCGTCACGGCGTTCGAGAGATTCAGGCTGCGGTTGCCCTCGCGCATCGGGATACCGAGCACGGCACCGGTGCCGTACACGAGACGGATCTCGTCCATGACGGACGGCGGCAATCCCCTCCCCTCGGAGCCGAACACGAGGACATCGCCTGACGCGTAGCGCGCCTCGTCGTAGCGCTGCGTGCCGCCGGTCTCGATCGCCCACCAACGCCCCGCGCCTGCCGCCCGCAAGGCGGTCCGACAGGCCGGGAGATCCTCATGGACCTGGACCGCCGCCATCCATCGATAGTCGAGACCCGCCCGCCGCACCGCGCGCTTGTCGAGATCGAAGCCGAGCGGCTTGATGAGATGCAGCGCCGCACCCGTGTTGGCGCAGAGTCGGATGACATTGCCGGTGTTGGGCGGGATCTCCGGCTCGAACAGGACGATGTGGAACATGGCTGCGATGGTAGCAGCGCGATGCCCAGCGACTATAATCCGAGCCATGTCTGCCCACGCCCCGTTGGCCCCCGTCACGCCCACCGCGCCCGGCGCGCCGCCCGCATCCTTGCGCTACAAGTTCTTGGGGATGGACTTCGCCTCACCCATCGTGCTGCTCTCGGGCTGCGTGGGCTTCGGCGAGGAGTACACCCGCGTCGAAGGCTTCTCGAACGCCGACTGCGGTGCGGTGGTGCTCAAGGGCACGACGCTCGAAGCGCGCCTCGGCAACCCGCCGCACCGCGTCTATGAGACTGCGATGGGCATGCTGAACGCCATCGGCCTGCAGAACCCTGGCACCGACCATGTGGTGCGCAATATCCTTCCGACCCTCGACTTCAGCGAGACGCGCTTCATCGCCAATGTCTCCGGCTCGACCATCGAAGAATACGCCGAGGTCACGCGCCGCTTCGACGACTCGCCGATCGACGCCATCGAGATCAACATCTCCTGTCCGAACGTCAAAGAGGGTGGTGTCGCCTTCGGCAACTACCCCGAGATGTCGGCGCGCGTGGTCGCGGCCTGCCGCGCGGTGACGAAGAAGCCCATCATCACCAAACTCTCGCCGAACCAGACCGACATCAAAGAGAACGCTCGCCAGTGCATCGAGGCCGGTACCGACGGCTTCGCGGTGATCAACACCGTGATGGGCATGGCGATCGACGCCAAGACGCGCCGCCCTGTCATCGGCAACATCCAAGGCGGCCTGTCGGGCCCGGCGATCAAGCCGATCGCGCTTCTGAAAGTGCACCAGGTCTACGATGTCGCGAAGAAACACGGCGTGCCGATCATCGGCCAAGGCGGCATCATCAACGCAACCGATGCCATCGAGTTCATGATCGCCGGAGCGAGCGCCGTGGGCATCGGGACCTCGCTCTTCTATGACCCCCACGCCTGCCGCAAGATCAACGCGGGAATCGACGCCTATCTCCAGGCGAACGGCATGGCGACCGTCACGGAACTCATCGGCACACTCGACACCCGTCGCTGACGCGACGCCGGAACGGCTCAGGTCAGCAGCAGCTTCAGTCCGGCGATCACCAGCACCACCGCGAGCAGCCGCTTGATGCCCTGCGCGGGCAAGCGCCGTGCACCGAGCCAAGAGCCCAAGAGGCCGCCGGCCAGCACCACGAGCAGCAGCACGCCGATCTCAGCCGGCAACTGCCGAGTGCTCGCGAAGTTGCCGAGCAGCCCGGACAGTGAGTTCACCAAGATGAACAGCGCCGACACCGCGGCGGCGTTCTTCGGCTGCGCCCAGCCCATGACGAGCAGCAAGGGCGTCAGGAAGATCCCGCCACCCGTGCCTGTCAAACCCGACAGCAACCCGATGCCCGCACCCGATGCAATCGCCACCGGCCGCTGCAGCGGACGCGACTCGTTGGCGACGGCAGGCTCGACCAGGAACCGCCATGCCGAGTACAGCAGCACCGCACCGAGCAGCACCGAGAACGCGCGCGCCGGCAGGGCGAGGCTACCGCCGAGATAGGCCATCGGTACTGCAGCCACCGCGAACGGCCAGAAGAGCCCCCAACGGAAATGGCCGGCTCGCCAGAACTGCAGCGCCGTCACCGAAGCGACCAATATATTGAGCGCGAGCGCCGTCGGTCGGATCGCCTCGGGCGCGAGGCTCAGCAGCGACATCACCGCGATGTAGCCGCTCGCGCCGGCATGCCCGACGGAGGAATACAGCAACGCGACGATGAAGAAGCCGAGGGCCAGGCCCACCAAGATCTCCGGGGTCACGCTACGCTCCCGTCCCCGTCACGCCCGGCAACCCCGACGTACCGCGCACCAGCACCGTTCGCGTCGGATAGGCGAACGCGATGCCATGCTCGGCGAAGGCTGCATGGATCCGGCGGTGCACCTCGTCACCGATGTCGAGGAACTTGTAGCGCGCGGTGGCCGGCTCGGGCACGAAATACACCACCTCGAACTGCAGCGCAGACTCGCCGAAACCGCGCAGCTTGCAATACTCGAACCGGGTCCCCGATACGCCCTCGACCACTTGCCCGACGATAGGCGAGACCTCGGCGAGCTTCCCCGGCGGCGTCTCGTACGCGACACCGAACTGGAACAACGCGCGGCGCTCGGGCATGCGTCCCATGTTGCGCACCCTGCTCTTAAGCAGATCAGCGTTCGACAGCACGATCTGCTCGCCCGACACGCTGCGCAGACGGGTGCTCTTCACACCGATATGCTCGACCGTGCCTTCGAGATCGTCGATGCGCAGCCAATCACCCTCTTCGAAAGGCTTGTCGAGGGTGATCGACAGCGATGCGAGAAGATCGCCGAGGATGGTCTGTACTGCGAGCGCGATGGCGATACCGCCGATGCCGAGACCGGCGACCAGCGCGGTGATGTTGATCCCTAGGTTGTCGAGCGCGAGCAGGATCGCGAGCCCGAACAGCACCATCCGTGCCGCGAACATCAGCACGCTGATCGAACCGCTCTGGCGCTGGGCGCCCTCGGCCGAGAGCTTGGCCTGACGGTTACGCAGCAGGAACTCGATCATCGCAACGCCCCAGACGGCGGCCTGCAACCATGCGACCACGACGATGACACCCGTGGAGATCTTCTCCACGTGGTCTGGCAGCTCGAGCACCCGTTCGCCCGCGTACAGCGCCGCGACGAATATCCAGAGGGGTCGCGTGCGCGTGATGAGCAACAACACGAGCTCGACCCAAGGCGGACGCGCCTCGGCCGATACACGACGCACCCTTGCGATCACGAGCCGGCGGATCGTCGGCAGCAGCACCATCACCGCGGTGAATGCGGCGAACGCCAACACCCAGGTCCGCACCGGATTGCCTAAGAATGTCTGGTCGAGGATTTCCATGGCCTGATTGTCCACGATGCCGGGCGGCTCATGCCAGCGTTCTCAGTCCGCAAGGGGCATCCCGTCACGACGATGCAGA
>DBCG01000051.1:42459-45037 GCA_002292945.1 Proteobacteria bacterium UBA964
GTCCGTCGGACAGACTCGATCGATCGACCCGCCATTCCCAGCATCCCGCAGCCTGTCCCGGCGTGTTCATGCGGTGTCGTCCATCGAGACCGAGGACATCCTGCAGCGGCAGGATGGCTGTATCCGCTACGCTTGCGCAGGCCGCTCGGATGAGATCCCAATGGATCTCGTGACCGTCGATGCCCAAGTACTCGCAGACATAGCGGCGTGTCGCATCATCGAGACCGGCCCACCAGCCGATGGTGGTGTCGTTGTCGTGCGTACCCGTGTAGACCACCGCGTCACGGGAATGGTTATGGGGCAGATAGGGGTTGCCGATGTCACCGCCCCAAGCGAACTGCAATACACGCATGCCGGGGAACGCGAAGGATCGCCTCAGATGCTCGACATCCGAGGTGATGGTCCCGAGGTCCTCTGCGACGATGGGCAGCGACCCGAGCGAACTTTTCAACGAATTGAACAACGCCTCACCGGGACCGGGCACCCACTCGCCGTGCATGGCTGTCGCTTCGTGGACGGGGATACGCCAGTAAGCGGCGAATCCACGGAAATGGTCGACACGTAACAGGTCGAAGCTATCGAGCGCATGGCGGACCCGCCTGCGCCACCAGTCGAAGCCGGTGACGGCGTGCGCCTCCCAACGATAGAGCGGATTACCCCACCGCTGGCCGGTCGCGCTGAAGTAGTCCGGCGGAACACCCGCGACCGCCAACGGCTGACCCGAATCGTCGAGCTCGAACAGCCCCGGGTGCGCCCACACGTCGGCGCTGTCGTATGCCACGAAGATCGGCGTATCGCCGAACATCCGTATGCCTTTTGCATGCGCATACTCGCGCAGGGTCTGCCATTGACGGTAGAAACACCATTGCACGAACCGACAGGCGTCGAGTTGAGCCGCCAAGCGGCTGCGGGCGCGGGACATCGCGAGCGGTTCGCGTGCAGCCAGTCCGTCCGGCCACGCTGACCAACTGCGGCCGGGCTGCGCGGCGGCGAGCACCGTGTAAAGCGCGTAGTCCTCCAACCAACCCACCTGCTCGTCACAGAACCGCCGGTACTGCGCCCGTGCCGCGGGATCCGCGCTGCTCGCGAACCGAGCTGCCGCAAGGGAGAGCCGCTGCATGCGCCAGGGGAGGACCACCGCGTAGTCCACCCGGTCGGTGGTCGACGGCGCTCCGTCCTCGATCTCGGCAGCCGTCAACCAACCACGTTGATGAAGATCGCCAAGATCGACGAGCAGCGGATGACCTGCGAACGCCGATGGACTCATGTAAGGGGAGTTGCCGGCGCCGGTGGGGCCGAGCGGCAGCACCTGCCACAGCCGCTGACCCGCCGAGGCCAACCAGTCGATGAACTGATACGCGCCCGCGCCGAGGTCGCCGCTACCATGCGGACCCGGTAACGAGGTCGGGTGCAGCAGCACGCCACAGCTGCGCGATGCCGTCATGGCGCGGTCACGGAGATGGCCTGGACAGCGCCAGGATCGGCTGATGTCAGCAACATCGTGGTCTGCGCCGCGACCGTCACGCGACCCTCGAGCAGCAGATCGTCCGAGGGCACACCCGATGTCGTGCTGCTGTCGAGCGACATGCGCCAAAGCCCCGGTGGAAGATGGAATGTCCGTGGTGACGGTGCGCCGTTCAGGCACCAGAACAACGGACCGCGGTCCGCTCGACCCGGTCTGCCGATATGCACGGCGAGTGCACGGTCACCCGAACGCCAGGCTGCGTCATCGAGAGAGGCGCCTTCGGCGGAACGCCAAGCGATGTCAGGCATCCCAGATCCGTCGGGCTCACCGTTGTACCAAAAATTTCCGAGCGGCAGACGCTCACGACGGACCCGCAGGGCGTGCGTGACGAACTCCACCAGACCCCGATCCGCCTGCTCCCAATCGATCCAGGTGATCTCGTTGTCCTGGCAGTACGGGTTGTTGTTGCCCTGCTGGGTATGACCGAGCTCAGCGCCAGCCGCGAGCATGGGCGTGCCCTGGGAGAGACAGAGCGTCGCCAGCAACGCGCGCATCGCCCGGGCGCGCGCCGCGTTCACTTCAGGCCGATCAGTCTCGCCGTCTACACCGAAGTCATGGCCGTGCTCGTGGGCGTGGCCGTCGCGGTTGCCCTCTCCGTTGGCTGCGTTGCGTTTGTGTGCATAGGTGACGAGGTCCCGCAGCGTGAACCCGTCGTGGGAGACGATGTAATTGACTGAATCGGCGGGTTCCCGGTCACGCTGCATGACATCAGTGGAACCACAAAGCCGCAGCGCCAATGCGCCACGCGTGCCCTCACCACACAACCACCAACGCCGCAGATCGTCGCGGAACCGGTCGTTCCATTCACCCCACCCGGCAGGGAAACCGCCGAGCCGGTAGCCGCCGACCCCGAGATCCCAGGGTTCGGCGATGAACCGCAGACCCGCGAGCGAGGGGTCCTGGGCGATAGCGCGGAACAGCGCCGCTTCACTGTCGAAGCCGTGCGGACCCCGCGCCAGCACCGGCGCGAGATCGAACCGGAATCCATCGACATGCATCTCCCCGGCCCAGTAGCGCAGGCTGTCCATGACGAACTGCAATACGCGCGGATGT
>DBCG01000051.1:45107-45487 GCA_002292945.1 Proteobacteria bacterium UBA964
GATGCGTTGTCGAGCCCTCGCCACGAAAGCGTCGGGCCATGCTCGTCACCCTCGCAGGTATGGTTGAAGACCACATCGATGATCACCTCGATGCCGGCCGCATGGAGCGCACGGACCATGTCCCGGAACTCGTCGCGTACGGCGCGACCGGTCGTCGCTGCCGCGGCGTAGCGCGGCTCCGGACAGAAGTAGCCCAGCGTGTTGTAGCCCCAGTGGTTGATCAGGCCTCGTGCCTGCAAGTGGGGTTCATCATGATGTTGGTGCACCGGTAACAGGCTCACCGCCGTGATGCCGAGTCGCTGCAGGTGGGCGATCGAAGCGGGCTGCGCCAGACCCGCATAGCTGCCGCGCAGCAGCGGCGGTACGTCAGGATGACGCTG
>DBCG01000010.1:0-1076 GCA_002292945.1 Proteobacteria bacterium UBA964
CTCTTTGGCCGAGCACAACATGCCGGCGGATTCCACACCGCGCAGTTTGGCGGCCTTGATCTTGAGGTCACCGGGCAACACCGCCCCGACCTGCGCAAGCGCCGTGCGCAGCCCGGCTCGGGCGTTGGCTGCCCCGCAGACGATCTGCACTTCCGTGCCACCGATCGACACGCGGCAGACCTGCAGCTTGTCGGCCTGCGGATGTCGTTCAGCCGAGAGGATCTCGGCGACCACGACGCCGCTGAAGGCAGGCGCCGCGGACGCGATCGACTCGAGCTCGAAACCTGCGAGGGTCATGCGATCGCCCAGCTCGCGCGGTGCGAGACCGGGGTCGACCCATCCTTTCAGCCAGGACAGCGGCAGCTTCATGCGGCACCGAACTGACGGAGGAAACGCAGGTCGCTTTCATAGAAAAGCCGCAGGTCGCTGACACCGTAGCGCAGCATGGCGAGCCGCTCGATGCCCATGCCGAAGGCGTATCCCGTCCAACGACCGGAATCGACGCCCGCTGCGGCGAATACATTGGGATGGACCATGCCGCAACCGGCGATCTCGAGCCAGCCGGTGTGTTTGCAGACGCGGCACCCCGCCCCGTCGCAGAAGACGCAGGACATGTCGACTTCGGCGGACGGCTCGGTGAAGGGGAAATACGAGGGTCGCAGCCGCATGCGCAGATCCTTCTCGAAGAACGCGCGCAGGAACCCTTGAAGCACGGCCTTGAGGTTCGCGAAATTCACGCCCTCATCGACGACGAGACCCTCGACCTGGTGGAACATCGGCGAGTGGGTCATGTCGTAGTCGACGCGGTAGACCCGTCCCGGCATGATCATCGCCAGCGGCAAGCGGCCCTTGCGCAGTTCGCGGATCTGCACCGGCGAGGTATGGGTCCGAAGCAGCCGCCCGTCCGGGAAGTAGAAGGTGTCGTGCATCGCCCGCGCGGGATGGTCGGCGGGGATGTTCAGCGCTTCGAAGTTGTGGAAATCGTCCTCGATCTCGGGGCCGGTGGCGACCTCGAAACCCGAGTCTCGGAAGATCCGCTCGATGCGCAGCCGGGCCCGGGTGACCGGATGGACTCC
>DBCG01000010.1:1125-2695 GCA_002292945.1 Proteobacteria bacterium UBA964
GATTCCCCGCGCCCTGGAAGCGTGACGTCGATGCGCCCGGCAGCGAGCTCAGCCTCGACCGCAGCGCGCGACAGGGCCTCGCGCGCGGTCTCCACCGCAGTCTCGAACTGCTGCTTCGCCTCGTTGATGCGCGCACCGGCGGCCGGCCGATCGGCAGCCGGCAGCGCGCCGAGCGCCTTCAGCTGATCGGTGAACGCACCTTTTTTGCCGAGCCAGCGCACGCGGACCTCGTCGAGGGCGGCGAGCGTGGTGCTCGCCGCGACCTCGTCGAGGGCTTGGCGCAGGAGGGTCGCGAGATCGCCCACGACCCGATCCTCAGACGATGCCGAGCGCTGCCTTGGCCTTGGTGACGAGCGCGCCGAAAGCCTCCGCATCGTGCACAGCGATGTCGGCCAGCATCTTCCGGTCGACCTCGACGTTCGCGAGCTTCAGACCGTTCATCAGGCGGCTGTACGACAGCCCAAAACCACGCGCTGCCGCGTTGATGCGTTGGATCCAGAGCGCACGGAAGTCGCGCTTCTTGAGCCGACGACCCGCGTAGGCGTACTGGCCGGCCTTGATGACAGCCTGCTTGGCTGCGCGGAAGACCTTGCTACGAGCGTTGTAGTAGCCCTTGGCTTTGCCGAGGACTTTCTTGTGACGGCGACCTGCGGTGACGCCGCGTTTGACTCTTGCCATGTTCGTTTACCTCGGTGAGATCACTTGGCGTGCGGGAGCAGTTGGTCGAGACGACCGACATCGCTCTCATGCACGAGGCTCGAGCCGCCCGAGCGCAGTTGGCGCTTGGTCTTACGCGGCTTGTGGCCGAGGTTGTGGCGGCGGCCGGCGGAGTAGGACTTGTAGCCCTTCGCCGTCTTGCGAAAACGTTTCGCTGCCGCCCGGTTGGTCTTCAACTTGGGCATCTCACTCTCTCCTTTTGTAGCCCCGCTCACAGGACCCTTGCGGATCCGCTTGCGGGCGGGTGCCAGATCGGCTCTCGCCGCCCCGACACCACTTGACGCGCGTCCGTTATGGACGTGCTATTTCTTTTTCGGTGCGAACACCATCACCATCTGCCGCCCTTCCATGAGCGGGAACTGCTCGACGGTCGCGACCAAGTTCAGGTCTGTCGACACCCGATCGAGCAACCGGCGACCGATCTCTTGGTGCGCCATCTCTCGGCCACGGAACCTCAGGGTCACCTTGGCCTTATCCCCTTCGGAGAGGAAGCGCATCAAGTTGCGCAATTTGACTTGGTAGTCAGCCTCTTCCGTACCGGGACGGAACTTCACTTCCTTGATCTGTTGCTGCTTCTGCTTCTTCTGCGCGGAGTGGGTTTTCTTCTTCTGTTCGAAGATGTACTTACCGAAATCCATGATGCGCACGACCGGCGGCTCTGCCATCGGCGACACTTCGACGAGGTCCAGTTCGCTGCCTTGGGCGAGCGAGAGGGCCTCGAAACGCGTCATGATCCCGGCTTGGGAGCCGTCTGCCGCGATCACCCGCACTTGCGGAGCCGTGATGTCGTCGTTGCGCCGGATGCGCTTCGTTGCAGTCGAGATGCTCTAATCCTCCAAAGTTCGGCGCCCGC
>DBCG01000036.1 GCA_002292945.1 Proteobacteria bacterium UBA964
CTTCATCGACAAGATGCCGAACAACTTCCTGCACGTGGGCCTGATCCACAGCATCCTGCCGAACGCCAAGATCATCGATGCGCGGCGCCACCCCCTCGGCTGCTGTGTCTCCAACTTCAAGCAGCTCTATGCGCGCGGCCAACGCTTCAGCTACGGGCTCGCGGATATGGGCAGCTACTACCGCGACTATGTGGAACTGATGGCGCACTTCGATACCGCACTCCCCGGCCGGGTGCATCGCGTGATCTACGAACATCTGGTCGAAGACACCGAGCGCGAAGTCCGCCGCCTGCTCGAGTTCTGCGGACTGCCCTTCGAGCCCGGCTGCCTGCGCTTCTTCGAGAACGACCGACCGGTGCGCACCGCGAGTTCCGAGCAGGTCCGCCGCCCGATCTACCGCGACGGGGTCGACCAGTGGCGCCACTTCGAGCCGTGGCTCGACCCGTTGAAGGACGCACTCGGCCCGGTCCTCACCGCCTACCCCGCCGCGCCACCAGACGAACGCTGACGGTCACCCCGCCCCCTTGCGAAACCTTGGACTTGGCGTAATCTCAGGGGGTTCGGGACCGCATCAACAAGAGGGAGATATCCACCATGATGATCCGCCGCGCCACCCGCATCCCCGCCAATCAGACCCCCCGTGGCTACTCACCCATCGCCGCCGCCGTGATCGCCGCGGTCGGCGGACAGGCAGCCCTTGCGCAGGACAGCGGCGGCCTCGAAGAAGTCGTCGTCACCGCGCAGAAGCGCGCGGAGAACATGCAGGACGTGCCGATCAGCATCGACGCGATCGGTAACGAGAAGCTCGAAGAGCTCAACATCCGCAATTTCACCGACTATGTCCGGATGCTGCCGAGCGTCGCGGCGACGCCGAGCATCGGCGCAGGCGCCGGGTTCTCCGCGGTCTACATGCGCGGCATCGTGACGGGCGGCGACGGCCAAGCCACCACCTCGCAGCCGAGCGTCGGCACCTATCTCGACGAACAGCCTGTCACCACCATCCAAGGCAACCTCGACCTGCACCTCTACGACATCGCGCGCGTCGAGGCGCTCGCGGGCCCGCAGGGCACGCTCTACGGCGCAAGTTCACAATCGGGCACCATCCGCATCATCACCAACAAACCCGAGATCGGTAAGTTCTCTGCGGGCTACGCCCTCGAAGGGAACATGGTCGATGACGGTGGCAACGGCTATGTGGCCGAAGGCTTCGTCAACGTCCCGCTCGGCGACCGCGTCGCCCTGCGCTTGGTGGGCTGGAAGACCAAGGAAGCCGGCTGGATGGACAATCTGCGCGGCACCCGCCTCTATCCGGGCGATGTCAGCACCGCCGCCGACAACTTCACGGTCGACAACGCCTCGCTGGCGAAGGACGACTACAACACCCTCGACACCATCGGTGCCCGCGCCGCCCTGCGCATCGAACTGAACGACACCTGGACCGTGACGCCCACGGCGCAGATGCAGGAACAGAAAAGCCGCGGCTCCTGGGGAGACGACCTCAGCGACTTCGCGCCCGGCACCTACGCGGTGAAGCACTTCCGCGAAGAATACGTGAAGGACAAGTGGTACCAACTCGGCCTCACCGTCGAAGGTCAGATCGGCTCCTTCGACCTCACCTATTCCGGCAACTACCTCAACCGCGATGTCGACGCCTCGTTCGACTACTCCGATTACTCGTACTGGTACGACAACCTCTACACCTCGGGGTATTTCGCGGGACTCTTCCTGAACAACGCCGGTGGCCGCCCGAACCCGTCGCACAGCTTCATCAACAACGACGCCTACTCCAAGCAGAGCCACGAACTGCGATTGAGCACGGACCAGAGCAAGCGTCTGCGCGGGTTGCTCGGCTTCTTCTACCAGAAGCAGGAGCATGACTTCGAACAGCCGTTCGGCAACATCCCGGGGCTCGCCGACTCGATGCTGATGAACGGAGATGAGCCGAACGGCGAGAAATTCCCGGGCGTCGTCTACCTCAACAGCTTGGACCGGGTGGACACCGATAAAGCAGTGTTCGGTCAGATCGCCTACGACCTCACCGACAGCCTCGAACTGACCGTCGGCGCCCGTTTCTTCGAGCCCGAGGTCACGGTCAACGGATTCTTCGGCTACGGGCTCGGCTTCAGCCCGGCACGCGCGCCCACCGGCTCAGAGCCCGGCGCCGTCGCCAATGGCGGCTCGGGAGCCTTTTCGCCGATGGGTCAAGGTTGGTCGCGCAACGGCGAATACCGTTGCAAGTCGCAGAAGCAGTACAAGGACGCCCCCTGCCAGAACGTCGCGAAAGGCATCAGCGAGAGCGAGCACATCGCCCGAGCCAACCTGCGCTGGAAGGCGAGCGACGATGCGATGTTCTACCTGACCTGGTCTGAGGGCTACCGCCCGGGCGGCATCAACCGCAACCCGTTCGCCGGGGACTACATCTCGGACTTCCTCACCAACTACGAGCTGGGCTGGAAAACCACCTGGATGGACAACCGCGTGCAGTTCAATGGCGCGCTCTTCATGCAGAGCTGGGACGATTTCCAGATCGGCTTCCAGGGCGCGAACGGCATCACCCAAGTGGCGAACGGACCCTCGGCCGAGGTCAACGGCGTCGAGACGCAGCTGCAGTGGCTGCCGGTCGACGATCTGCTGATCTCCGCCACCGCGGCGTTCTACGACTCGGAGTTGAAGGACGATTACTCGAATTTCGACGCAGCCGGTAACGTCGTGTCGGTGAACGCACCGAAGGGCACCGCGCTACCCATCACGCCGAAGTTCAAGGGCAATCTCGTGGCGCGCTACGGCTTCAACGTCGGCGACTTCGATGCCCACGTGCAGGGCTCGGTGGCGCACGCCGGCAAAGCCGCCTCGCGGCTTGCGCTCGACGCCAACGCGATCATCGGCGACATCGAGGCCAACACGACGCTCGACTTCAGCGCCGGTATCGCCAGGGACAGTTACACCCTCGAGTTCTTCGTTCAGAACCTCAGCAACGAAGACGCGGCGCTCTACAAGACCTCACAGTGCGCCGAGTCGGTCTGTGGCGTACAGCCCTATGGCGTCCGCCCGCAGCCGCGCACCTTCGGCCTGAAGTTCACCCAGAAGTTCTGACGGGCGCTCAGACCGGCGTGGATGCCGCGGCCGCGAAGGCTGCGGCATCCACCTCGATGAGCGTCGGACCCGCGTAGCGCAACGCGGCTTCGACAGCGGCCGTGAGTGCGGCATCGTCGCCGACGCGCACACCGCGCGCGCCCCAGGCCTCGGCAAGCGCGACGAAGTCCGGGTTGCGGGCGACCACACCGATCGGGGCGATGCCGGAGGCGATCATGTCGTCGCGGATCTGTCCGAGCGCAGCGTTGTTCCAGACCACGATCGGGAGGCTGACGCCGGCTTCAACGGCGGTCCCGAGTTCCTGGATCGTGAACTGCAGACCATAGTCGCCGTGCAGCGCGAGGACCGGCCGATCGGGACTCGCGATCTTGGCGCCGAGCGCCGCGGGCATCGCGAAGCCGAGCGTGCCGTAGCCGGACGGATGATGCCAACCGCCCGGCGCATCCATCGGGAACGCGTAGTTGCCGAGGTAGGCGATCTGCGTCATGTCTGAAAAAACGACCGCCTCGGCAGGCAATGCCCTGCGCACGGCGGAAAGTCCGCGCTGCATCACGCGGGTCGGCGCGTCCATCGCCGCGTCGATCGCGGCCCGATGCGTGGCGGCCGTACCCACCTTCGTGCGCCAGCCTTGGCGCGGCGCGGAAACCGTGAGGCCGCGGCCGTCGAGCGCCGAGAGAAGCGATCGGATGAAGGGCGCGGCGTCGCTGCACACCGACTCGACCGCCGGATGGCGTTCGTCATCGAGATCGCGGATATCGACGCGGATCAGGCGTCCCTCGAGGGCTTGGCGATCCGCGGTATAGATATCGGTCTCGGAGAGACCCGTGCCCACCGCGAGCACGAGGTCCGCCTCGGCGAGCAGGCGCTGGGTCGGCGCATAGGGCAGTGAGCAACCGAGGTTGGCCGGATGGTCCTCGGGCAGCAGACCTTTGCCTGCGGCGGTGGTGACGAGGTAGCCATCCAAACGCTCGATCAGTTCCCGCAGGCCCGCCGCCGCCGACCGCGCACCACCACCGGCGATGATGGCAGGACGCATCGCACCCTCGAGCAGCGCCGCCACGCGCGCGACCTGCTGCGCCGTCGCCGACGGTCGTGCCGGGGCGCCGAAGATCTCGACGGGAAGGTCGGTATCGTTCGCGAGGAGATCGAGCGGCATACCGAGGTACGCGGGGCGGCTGCGGCCCGCGCGGTATTCATCGAACACCCGCCGCAGGAAGTCACGCGCCTCGGCGGCTGTGGTCGCCGTGCAGACGAGATCGAGCACCGAGGCCATGACGCCCTGCTGATCCCTCGTCTCGTGCAGCACGCCCCAGCCGCGGCCGAGCGAGGCGCTCGCAGGCGTGCTTGCGATCACGATCACCGGTGAGGAGTCCGAATACGCCTGCGCGACGGCTGTGAGCACATTGCTGACACCCGGACCTGAGATGACGAAGGCGGCAGCGGGCCGCCCGGAGAGGCGTGCGTGACCGTCGGCCGCAAAACCCGCACCCTGTTCATGGCGCGTGAGCACATGGCGCAGGCCACGATGCCGGTCGAGCCCGCGATACAACGCGAGGTTGTGGACCCCGGGGATACCGAACACGGTGTCGATGCCGTTCGCGGCGAGCAGTTCCACGAGGTAGCATCCGATAGGTCTTGCTGCTAGGCTCATTTTCGTGAAGTTCTCGGAATTGGTGACACGCGTCGCGGGCGACGGCGCGGATGCTTGGCGCACCCACTACGCCGCCCAAGCCGCGCAGGAACGGGGCGAGGACGTCATCATTCTAAGCATCGGCGACCCGCCGTTGTCGACCCCGCAGCCGGTGGTCGAACGCGCCGTCGAGGCGCTGCGCGCGGGCGACACCCACTATACCGAGGCCCGCGGGCGGGTCGCGCTGCGCCAGGCCATCGCCACACTGCACGAACACCGGTCCGGTCAGCGCGTCACACCCGACGAGGTCATCCTGGCCTGCGGCGCCCAGAATGCGCTGCTCGTAGCCGCGCTCTGCCTCAGCGGTGACGGCGACGAAGTGCTGACCTTCGACCCGCTCTATCCGACCTACCCCGCGACGCTCGAGGCGTCGGGTGCGCGCCTCGTCCGGGTGCCGCTGCGGTCCGCGAACCGCTTCAGGCCCGACATCGCGGACCTCGAGTCGGCCATCAGCCCTCGCTCACGCGCCTTGTTCTTCGCCACCCCCGGCAATCCGAGCGGCATCATCTTCACGGCGGACGAACTCGCCCGCATCGGCGAGCTCGCGCGACGACACGACCTATGGGTGGTGGTCGATGAGGTGTACGCCGGGCTCGCGCCCGAGGGCCGCGTGCCGAGCCTCGCCGAGGCATTCCCGGAACGCGTCGTCACCATCGGCAGCCTCTCCAAGACCCACGCGATGTGCGGCTGGCGCGTCGGCTGGATGATCGGTCCAAAGATATTGATGGACCATGCAGAGAACCTGCTGATCTGCATGCTCTACGGCCTGCCGGGGTTCGTGCAGGAGGCCGCCCTCACGGCACTGCAGGACACCGTGGAAGCCGAGCGGCGCGTCCGCGAGTACTGCGGCGACCGGGTGCGGCTGATGCACACGCTGCTGCAGGGCACACCCGGCATCGACCTCCTCGTGCCAGAGGCCGGGATGTTCATGTTGGTGGATGTCCGCGGCACGGGTCTCGGTAGCGACGGCTTCACCGAGCAGCTGTTCCGTGAACAGGGCGTCGCCGTGATGGACGGTGGCGCATTCGGCGAGGAGACCCGCGGGTTCGTGCGCATCAGCTTCGCCAACGACGAAGCGCTGATCACCGAGGGCTGCCGGCGTATCCGTCAGTTCTGCGAGGGGCTCGCGGCGGTCCGCTCCCGGTAGATCGTGCACAGCGCCGCCTCGGGTGGCGCGATCGGCCCCGTGATCGCATCGAAGCGCAGCATCCGCGGTTCGATGTCCGGGCGGTGCCGTGGCCAGCTCGGTAGGTGCTCCCCCTCTGGCGTACCGGTCGCAGCGAAGGTGACCCACGACTGCATCATCTCGCGCGTGATCCGTCGGTCGACCGCCACGGTCGGCAGCCAGTCGTCATGCGTACCGAAGACATACGGCAGCTCGGCACCGTGGTAGGCCCGAAGACGGGCTGCCGCGGCACCCTCGCGCACCCGGGAGAAAAGATAGGTCCAGACCTGGCGTCTGCCGAGCGCGACGGCGGTGGCCAATTGCTGGGCCGGACACAGCATGGAATCGGCGGTACCGAGACGGTTGAGTGCCGTCGCGGCGTCCGGGGTCGATCGCAGCTCGGCGCGCACGGCGTCGGTGTTGAGCACCACCGCAGAGACGACCGCCGCATCGATCGCAGCCTCGTCGGCACCGCGTTGCTCGTCCGAGTAAGTCTCCTCCGCGTTGGTGCCGATGATGAGCTGCTGCAGCGGCCAATCCGCTGTCGCGAGCTGTTGCCGTAGCGGACCGGTCACGATCACGCCATCGACCACCGGTGCATGGTAATGCTCGCTGAACACACGCTCGGCCACCTCGAGCAAGCGCCCGGCGTCGATGTCGCGTAGCGCCGCGAGATCCGGTGGTTGGTCGATGTCGAGGGCACGCGCCAACGCGACACCGCGCTGCTGCTCCGCCTCGAGCGTGCGGATACCGGCCCAACCGAAATCACCACCGCTCTGGATGATCGCCCGATGCATCAGTCCGTGCGCGGTCGGGGACAGCATCAACGCCGCGATATCACCGCCGCCCGCCGATTCCCCGAACAGCGTGACACGACCCCGATCGCCACCGAAGGCCGCGATATGCCGCTGCACCCAGCGCAGCGCGGCCAGTTGGTCCCATAAGCCGAAATTGGCCTGCGCCGGCTCCCCTGCGAGCTCCGGATGGGAGAAGAACCCGAACACG
The DNA here is from genome assembly GCA_002292945.1 of Proteobacteria bacterium UBA964. Taxonomy (GTDB): domain Bacteria; phylum Pseudomonadota; class Gammaproteobacteria; order Steroidobacterales; family Steroidobacteraceae; genus UBA964. The sequence continues at coordinate 6,954 of DBCG01000036.1, forward strand.
CCGAGACGGTAGGCGATGGTGACGACGACGGCGCCTTGCGCAGCCAACCGATGGCCGTGGTAGTTCGGCTCGAAGGACCAACCGCTGCGGTTGCTGCCACCATGGAAGAACACGAGGACGGGCAACCTCTCACCGCGGCGTTCGCGCGGCGCCCAGACGTTGAGGTACAGACAATCCTCGCTGACGGCGAGGTCCGGGAACACGGAGCGGCTCGCACCGAAGCGCTCGGCCATGCCACGGTACCAATCGAGGATGCGGGGGCTCTGCATGCAGGCCGGGGCGAAGTCCGTCGCGGAGCGTTCGCTGTCGCGGCCGACGAAGGCCACCGGCGCACGCCATCGCAGTTTGCCCGTCGGCGGCTCGGCGAACGGGATGCCGAGATAGGCGTCGACACCAGGCGTCGGCGACAGGGCGCCGATCAACGTCTCCCCGTTGGCCGACACCCGAGGCGACGGCGGCCGGTCTGGATGCGACGGCGCGGGCACGGACACGCCCGACACCACAAGCGACACCGCGGCCGACAGGCCGATAGACCACCGCCAGAGAGCAGATCTTTGCGTCAAACTCCACCACGCCTGCAACGGGCCCACAGCTATAATCCGCGCCCATCCCCGCCCACGCAAGGACCGCCCGTCACCATGCCGGCAAGCTTGATCGCCAGCACTTGGCCGCTGCTGCTCGGCATGGGCATCCTCATGCTCGGGGCGGGTCTGCACTCCACCCTCCTCGGCGTACGCGCCCAGGCCGAAGGGTTCACGACCTCGGCCATCGGCATCGTGATGTCGTGCTACTACATCGGATTCCTTGTCGGCACGACCCTCGCGCCGCGGCTGATCCGCGATGTCGGTCATGTCCGCGTGTTCTCGGCCTTCGCCGCGGTGGCGGCCGCGTCGGCGCTCAGCCAAGCCGTGTTCGTGACGCCCATCCTCTGGGGGGTGACACGCCTCATCACCGGAATCTGTCTCGCCGGCATCTATGTCGTCGCAGAGAGTTGGCTCAATGATCGGGCCACCCAGGAGACCCGCTCGCGGATCCTCGCGCTCTACATGGTGGTGCTCTACGGCGGATTGGGTGCCGCGCAGTTCCTGCTGTTGGTCTCCGACCCCGGCACCGACACCCCCTTCATGCTGGTCGCTGCGTTGATCTGCCTCGCGATCGTGCCTTTGGTGCTGTCGGCGCAATCCGTACCGGCGGTGGATACCCCGCGATCCGTACGGTTCCGCGACCTCTACCGGCGCTCGCCGCTCGGCGTGTTCGCCGTGCTCATGTCAGGGCTCATGGCCTCGATCGTCTTCTCGCTCGGCCCGGTCTATGCCCGCCTCAAGGGGATGGACGACGCCGCGATCGCGACCTTCATGGCGGGCAGCATCCTCGCGGGCGTCCTCACCCAGTACCCGATCGGCATGTTGGCGGACCGGCTGGAACGCCGTGCGGTCATCGCCAGCGTCGCAGCGCTCGCGGCCGGCCTCGGCCTGTGGCTCGCCCTTGCGCCAGAGCTCCCCGATGCCGTACTGCTCACCGTCGCCGCCCTCATCAGCGGTCTCGTGCTGTCGGTCTATTCGCTCGGCGTCTCCCATGTCAACGACCGACTGGAGACCTCTGAGATGGTAGCGGCCAGCAGCGCGTTGTTGCTGCTGAACGGTGCCGCCGCCGTGATCGGGCCGATCGTCGGCGGTGTGCTCATGGACCGGCAAGGTGCGCCCGCCTATTTCGCCACGCTCGCGGCGATCGCCGCGCTGTTGGCCGTGTTCTGTCTGTGGCGCCGGTCGCGCCGTGCGCCGGTGCCGCGCGAGCAGCGCGGGCCGTACATCAAGGCCCAACCCGAGACCACCGCCGTCACCGAGGAGTCGCAATGGCGCGATCCCTCGGTCACTGCGTCATCCGCCAAGGCGGGCTGATTGCCGCATCGGCGAGTGCGCCTTAGACTGTCCGGCGACCCATGAGCCCCCCTTCAGCCAGCGATGTCCCAAGCACCCGATCGCAGCGGCACCGCTCGAGCGGACGCTATTCGGCTCTTCGGTTGCTACGCGAAGCGTTGACGGGACACCGTGGCTGGCGCCCCGCGTGGCGCAAAGCGGAACCGCGCAAGGAGTATCAGGTCGTCATCGTCGGCGGTGGCGGTCACGGTCTCGCCACCGCCTACTACCTCGCCAACCACTTCGGCATCACCGATGTCGCCGTGCTCGAGAAGGGCCCGATCGGTCTCGGTAATGTCGGACGCAACACGACCATCATCCGCTCGACCTACTACCGTCCGGAGAACATCCGGTTCTACGACTTCTCGCTCGGGCTGTGGGAAGGACTCGAACAGGAATTGAACTTCAACGCCATGGTGAGCCAGCGCGGCGTCGTCTACACCTGGCACAACGACGGTCAACGCGACCACATGATCCGTCGTGCCAACGATATGCGGCTCGCAGGCGCCGACTGCGTGGAGCTCGACCGGGCGGCGCTCAAGAAGCTGATCCCACCGATCGCGCTCGACAGCGGACGCTTCCCGGTGCTTGGCGCCTTCATGCAACCGCGCGGCGGCACGGTTCGACACGATGCCGTCGCCTGGGGTTATGCGCGCGGTGCCTCCGAAGCGGGCGTCGACATCATCGAGCACTGCGAAGTCACCGGTCTGCGCCAGGCGGGCGGTCGTGTCACGGGTGTCGAGACCACGCGCGGCTTCATCGGCGCCGGCACAGTCTGTCTCGCCGTCGCAGGACATTCCTCCCATCTCGCCGGTATGGCGGACATCCGCCTGCCGATCGAGACCCATGCGCTGCAAGCTTTCGTCAGCGAGTCGATCAAGCCCTTCCTCGATGTGGTTCTGATGTTCGGCGCCGGACACTTCTACATCAGCCAGTCCGACAAAGGTGGCATGGTCTTCGGGGGTGCCATCGATGCGCACAACACTTATGCGCAGCGCGGCACACAATGGATCGCCCAAGAGGTCGCCGCAGAGGGCGTCGCCCTGCTGCCCGATCTCGCCCGGCTGCGCATCCTTCGGCAATGGAGCGGCGTCATGGACATGACCATGGACGGCTCGCCCATCATCTCCAAGCTACCGCTCGAGGGTCTCGTGATGAACGGTGGCTGGTGCTACGGAGGCTTCAAGGCCATCCCCGCTGGCGGCTACACCACCGCCCACCTGATCGCCCGCGGCGTAAGCCATCCGCTGACGGCCCACATGGACCTCGCGCGCTTCGCCGAGGGCCGCACGGTGGATGAGATCGGCACCGGTCCCTTCCCGTGGGCGCATTGAGCTTGAACGCGCCATGCTGAGGATCGACTGCCCCCACTGCGGCACGCGCGACGAGGTCGAGTTCCGCTATCGCGGTGACGCCGGCGTACGCCGCCCCGCAGCGGCCGCCGACACCGCGGCTTTCGTGGCCTATGTCTATGAACGGACCAACCCGCGCGGCTGGCATCACGAATGGTGGTACCACGCAGCAGGCTGTCGCCAGTTCCTGCAAGTCTGGCGCCACACCGTGACCCATGAGATCCACGCGGTCGGCACCGTGGCGGCGGTCCTCACCCCACCGCCCGGAGCGGCGACACCGTGACAGCGCGTCGCATCACCACCGGACTGCTGACCGACCCGTCGCGCACGATCGAGTTCGAGTTCGACGGTCGTCGTCTGAGCGCCTTGGCCGGGGATACCGTCGCCTCGGCGTTGCTCGCGAACGGCGTGCGCTTGGTGGGGCGCAGTTTCAAATACCACCGACCACGAGGCATCGTGACGGCGGGCCCCGAGGAACCCTGCGCACTCATCGATGTACTCGGTGCATCCGGTGCACTACCCAACCGGCGGGCCACCACCGTCCGCATCACCGCGGGGATGCGCGTGAGCAGCCAGAACCGGTGGCCGTCACTCGGCCTGGATCTGCTCGCGATCAACGGTCTGTTCGCGCCCTTGTTCTCCGCCGGCTTCTACTACAAGACCTTCATGCGCCCGGCTTGGGCGTGGGAGCGTCTGTTCGAGCCCGCGATCCGGCGCGCTGCAGGTCTGGGTAAGCTCGGCGATGCGCCCGACGCTCCGCCCAAAACGGGCGATGAGATCCTGCACGACCACACCGATGTGTTGATCATCGGTACCGGCGCCGCAGGGCTCGCGGCGGCACGACGTCTTGCATCGAGCGGCCTTCGTATCATGCTCGTCGAGCGTGATGTCGAAGCCGGTGGCGGCACACTGCTCGACCCTCGCTGGCAGGCGTGGCGCACGCAGACGCTGGGCGAACTCGCTGCAGCGCCGCGGGTCCGGCTGCTCACCCGTACGCAGGTCATCGCCGCCCATGACCACGGCGTGTTCTCCGCGGTGGAGACCTGCGCAGCGGGCGCCTCAGACGCCGCGCACGATGCGGAGGGCTTGCCCCGTGAACGGCTGCGCGTGATCCGAGCGCAGCGTGTGCTGCTCGCGACCGGTGCCAACGAGCGCTGGATCGCCTGCCCCGACAACGACCGACCGGGCGTGATGATCGCGGGTGCCGCCCTCGCCTTCCTTCGGCGCTACGGCGTCGCGGTCGGCGAACGACCCGTGCTGTTCACCAACAACGACTGGGCCTACGAAAGCGCCTTTGCGCTGCATGAAGCCGGGGTGCCGATCGGCGCCATCGTCGATCCGCGCCCGAGCTCGAACGCCGCTTCCCGGGCCTTGGCGCTCGGCATCGTCGTCTACAGCGGATCGGTGGTCACCGCGATCGAAGGACGCCGCGCCGTCCGCGCAGTGCGTATCGCAAGCGTCGACGGCGCGCCTCGCGCCACGCTCGACACCGATTGCCTGCTCTTGTCGGGTGGGTTCCAAGCCGAATCAGCGCTCGCGACCCAAGCGGGCGGCTCGCTGCAGTGGCGCGAGGATCTCGCCTCGTTCGCCGCGGCGCTGCCCGACTCCCGGGGCGTGGTGACAGGCGCAGCGGCGGGTGGGTACGGGCTTTTTGCAGCCGCGCAAGACGGCGATGCGGCGGCAGAGCGCTTGGCAAGCGGACTCGGTCTGAGCGCATCGGCTGAAAGCATCGCGTTACCGGATGATCCCGAGACCTCGCCGCTGAAAGCGCTGTGGGAGGTCGCCGGTCACGGCAAGTGCTTCGTCGATCTTCAGCACGATGTGACGACAGACGATCTGCGCCAGGCGCACCGCGAGGGCTACACCCACATCGAGCACGCCAAGCGCTACACGACCCACGGTATGGCCACCGACCAAGGCCGTATCGGCGGGCTGCTCGGCGCGGCGGTGCTCGCCGCGGCACGCGGCCAAAGCCCTTCCGAGGTCGGTCTACCGACACCCCGCCCGTACATCCATCCGACCTCCTTCGCGGCGCTCACGGGCGGGGAGATCGGTGCTCACCTGCGACCCGAACGGCGTTTCCCGGCGCATGCGTCACATGTCGCCTGCGGTGCCACCTTCGTGCCGAGCGGTCTCTGGCAGCGACCCCTGGTGTACTCGGCGGTGGCGGGTTGGGACCCGGTGTTACGCGAGGCGCGTGCGGTCCGCGAGACAGTGGGCGTCGGTGATGCGTCGAGCCTCGGCAAGATCGACGTGCAAGGCGCCGACGCGGGTCGATTCCTCGACTTCGTCTACGCCAACCGGTTCTCGACGCTCGCGGTCGGCAAGGCGCGCTACGGCATCATGCTGCGCGAGGACGGCTGCCTCCTCGATGACGGCACGACCTCGCGGCTGGGTGAGCGTCACTTCCTGCTCACCACCACCACCGCCAACCACACCGCAGTGCTCGAGCATCTCGAGTTCCAGTTGCAGGTCAACCGATCGGACCTGGATGTCGTGCTCACCGATGTCACCGATCAATGGGCGCAGTTCTCCATCGCCGGACCGCGCGCGCGCCAACTCCTGCAGACAGTGATGCCGGATGCGGACCTCAGCAGCGCCGCGGTCCCGTTCATGGCCGCGCTGCCGGCGCGGATCGCCGGTGTGCGAGGCCGCCTCTTCCGCATCTCGTTCTCCGGCGAGCTCGCCTACGAGGTGGCGGTACCGCGGGACCAAGCCGACGCGGTCTGGACCGCGTTGCTCGAGGCGGGTCGTCCGCTCGGCGCGCTGCCCTACGGAGTCGATGCGCTCAACACACTGCGCATCGAGAAGGGCCACATCACGACCGCCGAGCTCGACGGCAACACCACCGCCCACGATCTCGGTTTCGAGCGCATGCTGAAGACGGAAGGCGATTTCGTCGGACGTGTGCTCGCACAACGCCCGGGATCGACCTCGATGCAGCGACGACAACTCGTCGCGCTGCGGCCGACCGACTCGGCTGCCCGACTCATCGCTGGCATGATCCTCGTCGATCGGAGCGCACCCCGGACGAACCTCGGTGATGTGACCTCCTGCACACCCTCGGTGCTCGTCGACGGATGGATCGGACTCGCGCTGCTCGCGGACGGTCGGCGCCGCATCGGGTCACGGCTGCTCGCCGTCTCGCCGCTGCACGGCGAGTCGGTCGAGGTCGAGATCACCACACCGCACTGGTTCGATCCGGAGAACACCCGTGTCCGAGCCTGACATCGACACCCCTCGCTTCGTAGTGGTGCAGATCGCGGCCTGGCGCGACGGCAGTACGGCGCTGCGCGATCGCCTGCGCGACGCAGGTTGGGAATTGCCGCCTTTCGGCGCCGCTTGGTGCGATGCCGACCGGGTCGCCTGCTCGGTGCGCCCCACGCGTTGGTTGCTGATCTCACCGGCACCACCTTCCGTTACAACAGACCCTACGCTCGCCGAACGCTGCGAGACCCTGCTCGGGGAGGCCGCGGCGGTGACCGATCTCAGCGCGGCACGCCGCACCTGGCGCATCAGCGATCCCGATGCGAGCCGTTGGCTCGCCGCGGGTTGTCGGCTCGACCTGCACCCTAAGGCTTTCCCGGTCGGCCACGCAGCCGTCACCCTGATCGCGCAAGTGCCGGTCATGGTGGTGCGCAGGGCCACGGACTGGCTGTTGATCGCCCCGTCCTCGATGGCGGAACATTTCGATGCTTGGCTCCGTTCGGCTAAGATGTCCGCCCGTACGGACATCTGGACCGCCTGAGCGGTCTCCCTGCCCGGCTGACCCATCTCAATGGACGACACCGTGAACAACCGATTTACCGATCTTCTCGCCCGTCGCCGTTGCCTGCTGGCCGATGGCGCCACCGGCAGCAACCTCTTCGAGATGGGACTTGTCTCCGGCGATGCGCCGGAGCTCTGGAATGTCGACCACCCCGACCGCATCAAGTTGCTGCATCAGCGCTTCGTGGACGCCGGGGCGGACATCATCCTCACCAATACCTTCGGTGGCACGCGGCATCGACTGAAGCTGCACAAGGCCGAGGAACGCGTGCGCGAGCTCAACCGCGCCGCAGCACAGCTCGCCCGGTCCGTGGCGGATGCCTCGGGTCGCGAGGTCATCGTCGCGGGCAGCATGGGCCCGACCGGCGAGATCCTCGAGCCCCTCGGCCCGCTGTCGTCGGCCGATGCGAGCGCCGCGTTCGCCGAACAGGCGGTGGCACTGGCCGAGGGCGGTGCCGACGTCCTATGGATCGAGACGCTGTCCTCGCGCGAGGAGGTCGAGGCCGCCATCGCAGGCGCGCGCGCCGCGGGGCTACCCATCGTGAGCACCCTGTCCTTCGACACCAACGGCCGCACCATGATGTCGCTGACGCCCGCCGAACTCGCCGGCATCGCACGCGAGCAGCACCTCGCAGCCTGCGGCAGCAACTGCGGCGTCGGCCCGGCCGAGCTCGTCGCCTCGATCTTGAACCTCAGCACCGCCGCAGACCCCGACATGGTGCTCGTCGCCAAGGCCAACTGCGGTATCCCGCAATGGGTCAACGGCGCGATCCGTTACGACGGCACGCCCGATCTCATGGCGAACTACGTCCACCTCGCCATCGACGCCGGCGCGAGGATCATCGGCGGCTGCTGCGGCACCTCACCCGAACACCTCGCTGCGATGCGCAAAGCGCTCGATTCCCATGTGGCAGGCCCACGCCCGGATACGGCAGCGCTCGAGTCCGCTCTCGGTCAGATCAGCACCGGAGCGCGCGCGCAGCTCGGCGGTAACCTCGATCGTGCGGCCGGGTCGGCCTCTGGCGCGGGACCGCGCGCGAGCCGCAGCCGCCGCGGTTGATCACGAGGTTTTGGCCGGGACTCTGAGAGAGGGTCCGGGCCGTGCGCAGGTCAGATGAAGCGCGCCGATACGCTGCCGAGCCCGCGCCATTCTCCGCGGACCGCCCGCCCGATCGGCGCGAGCAGCAAGGCCCCTGTGGTGACCACTTGCCCGGTGCTGAGCAGACCACCGCAGCGGTTCAGATGGTTGGCGAGCCAGACCACCAACTGCAACGGATCCCCAGCCGGGTGCCGTACCGCCCGCACTTGCTCGAGGGTGCCATCGACCGCGAGATCGATGTCCCAAGTGGGCATGGCCCCGCCTGCTGTCACCGCCTCGACGCCGACGCCGACGCCGACACCGACGATAAGACCGCCGTTCGACAGGCAATCCGCGAGTTGCTCGGCCTCGTCTACCTCGCCCGGCTGTCGGTATCGGCTGCGGTAGATCTCGAGCGCCGGCACCCGCTCGACAGCCCGCGCCACCGAGGCCGCGTCATGCGCGGCATGCCCCAACGGCAGATCTTGTAGCAACCGGAACGCGATCTCCGCCTCGACGATCGCGCCGGTCAGATCTTTGGCTGCGAGGGTGACGCCGCTCCGATGGACCTCCTGCGCGAAGATGGGCGCATGGAGCGGCGTGCTGCCGGGGTCGGCGGCGCCGATCTTCCAGCCGCCGATCGCCCCCAGCATTCCGGCGAGTTCTGTCTGCACCGAATAGCCCGCGGCAAGATCTGCGGGCCGGCAGTCGAGCGGCAACCGGTCGATGAGCCGGCGTTCGCGCCGCGCTGCCACCAACATACGCGCCGCTCGCAGCGCGGGCGCCGCCTCGCCCGACACCTTCACGTCATCCATCGCGCTCATGCGCCGAACCGTTCAAGCGCCGCGAGCAGTGCATCCGGCTGTTCGGCCATGATGGCGTGGCCTGCGCCTTCGATCTCAACGACCCGTACATCACTCAATGCGGCCGACAGTCCCTTGGCGGCCCGCGGAGGCGTCATGGCGTCCCGGGTGCCAAGCACGAGCAGCACCGGACACGATACCCGCGCGCAAGCGGCGAGCCCGTTCGAGTAGGCGTCGCAGGCAGCGAAGTCCACATGCATGACACCTGGCCGTTGGCGCTGCATCAATCGCAGGTTCACCCTGGCGACCCAGAAGCCCGGACCGGGATTCCCCGGATACTGCGCAAGACCAGAGTGTGACCAAAGATTAACCATCGCCTGCGCCGCAGGCTCGTCGTCGCGGGTGGCCGTCAACAGTTCCTCAGAGACCCGCATCGGAAACGCTGTCGAGACCAATGCCAAGGCGCTGACACGCTGCGGGTGCCGGGCTGCACACTCGAGGGCGACGAGCGATCCCATGCTGTGGCCGACGAGCATCGCACGCTCGACACCGATCGCACCGAGCAGTCGGGCGATCCAATCCGCGAGGGCTTCGATGCTCGGCAACGGCATGCCGCCCGACCGTCCGTGTCCGGGCAGATCCACCGCCAACACCGCGCGGCCGTGATGGGCGAGGTAGCGGCTCTGTAACGCCCATACGCTGTGATCGTGAGAGGCGCCGTGGATGAAGAGCACCACCGGCAAGCTCGGGTCGAAAGGCTTGCCACCGGTGTAGACCCAAGCTGCATGGCCGTCGAGTTCGACTTGCATCGCGACTCCCCTCAGATCTTCTGTGAGGCGCGCAGCGCCTGCGCAAGATCGTCGATCAAGTCGGCATGGTCCTCGAGTCCGACCGAGAGCCGCAAGGTCCCGGGACCGATGCCGGAGACACGCAATGCCGCATCGTCCAAACGGAAATGAGTGGTGGTCGCCGGATGTATGACGAGCGACTTGGCATCACCGACATTGGCGAGATGCGAGAACAGCCTGAGTGATTCGATGAACTTCCGGCCCGCCGGTCGTCCGCCACGGATCTCGAAGGTGAAGACGGCGCCGCAACCCTTCGGCAGCAAGGTACGGGCGAGCGCGTGGTCCGGGTGCGACGGCAACTCCGGATGGTTCACGGACTCGACCGCCGCGTGCGATGACAGGAAGCGGACCACCTCGCGGGTGTTGGCGACATGCCGCTCCATCCTCAATGACAAGGTCTCGATGCCCTGCAGCAATTGGAAGGCCGTGAACGGTGCCATGCAGGCGCCGAAGTCCCGCAGGCCTTCACGGCGCGCGCGCAGCAGGAATGCGGCGACCGTCGATTCCTCCTGGAAGTCCATGCCATGGAACCCGACATAGGGTTCGGTGAGTTCGGGGAAACGCCCGGAGCGCTCCCAATCGAAGCTGCCACCGTCGACGAGCAGACCGCCGATGGCGACACCATGACCGCCCAGGAACTTGGTCGCCGAGTGCATCACGAGGTCGGCACCGAAGTCCAACGGTCGCTGCAGATAAGGGGTCGTGAAGGTGCTGTCGACCAACAACGGCAGCCCCGCCTCGTGCGCGATCTGTGCCACGGACGGGATATCGAGCACATCGAGGCCTGGGTTGCCCAGCGTCTCGGCGAACAGCAGCCGCGTCGTAGGCCGGATCGCGGCGCGCCAAGCATCGAGATCGCGAGGGTCGACGAAGCTTGTGTCGAGCCCGAAGCGGCGCATCGTGTGGTGCAGGAGGTTATGCGATCCGCCGTAGAGCGATCGGCTTGCGAGAACGTGGGATCCGGCACCGGCCAAGGTCGACACTGCGAGGTGTAGCGCCGCCTGACCGCTCGCCGTGGCGAGGGCGCCGACTCCGCCATCCAACGCGGCGATGCGCTCCTCGAGCACGGCGTTCGTCGGGTTCGAGATGCGCGAATAGACATGCCCCGCCCGCTCCATATTGAAAAGCGAGGCAGCCTGATCGGTGTCCTGGAAGACATAGGCGGCGGTCTGGAAGATCGGTGTAGCCCGCGCTCCCGTGACCGGGTCGGGCCGCTGACCGGCATGGAGGCTGAGGGTGTCGAATCCCGGGTGGCGTGGCGGTGTCAACGGTGACTCCGGTAGTGGGACGCGGCGGCGAGGGCCGCAGGCAGCATGGGCTCGCGCGTAGGATACTCAATCGTGGAGTTCCTCGCCCCAGCGGGATCAGCAGCCACCCCTCTTCGTCACGACTGGAGATGGCCCTCACCGTTCCTCGACGCCACGCCGGCTGCCGTTCATCTGAGCGCCGACACGGCGCCCCGATCACCCCGGCCTGCGGTTGCGCCGACCGCGCGAGGCCCCGGCCTGCGCCGCTGATTCCTTGGGCGCAGGAAGCGTCACGACCTTGGAGAGCTCAGGGTTCGCGAAGCGCTTGTGCGGGATCGCCATCGCCTCGACGAAATGCGCTTGGAACCGCGGCTCGATGGCCGTCTCGATCTTCTCGACGCGGCGCACCAACTGCTCGATGGTCGCACGTGAGCGCTCATCGAGAAGCGCGATGCGCGCGCCGGTACCGGCCGCATTGCCCGCAGCGGCGACCTGCGAAAGATCGCAGTCCGGGATCATGCCGAGCACCATCGCGTACTTGGTGTCGATGTGCGCCCCGAAGGCGCCGGCCAAGCGGATACGATCGACGCGATCGACGCCAAGCTCCTCCATCAGCAAGCGCACGCCCGCATAGAGCGCGGCCTTCGCCAGCTGGATCGCGCGCACATCGGTCTGGGTGATGGCGAGCGTCACCGCTCCGCGGTGGAGTACATAGGAGAAAGTGCGGTCGGCGGGCTCGATCCGATCGCTTCTCGCCGCGAAACTGCCGTCGACCAC
>DBCG01000077.1:0-1040 GCA_002292945.1 Proteobacteria bacterium UBA964
CCAAATTCCGCAATACGCAGGCGATATGCTGGCCATGCTGGGCCAGATCCAGCAGCAATTGGGGGCGGACAAGCCCCTGCAATCGCTCGACTGGGTGGGCACCAGCATGGGTGGCTTGATCGGCATGGTGTTGGCTGGGCAGCCGGGCTTGCCCTTGCCTTGCCCCATTCGCCGCTTGGTGCTCAACGATGTGGGCCCGGCCATCACCTGGTCGTCGGTCCAGCGCATGCAAACCTATGTGGGGCAATTCGGCCAATACCGCGACCTCGATGAAGCCGCAGCCGCTTTGTGGACCCTGTCTCAAGGCTTTGGCCCGGTTTTGCCCCAGGTCTGGCGCGAGATGTCAGCGCACATGACCCGTCCCACCGCCGATGGCCAGTTGACCCTGCATTACGACCCCGCCATCGGTGTGCCCGTGCGGGCCTTGACCCCCGAAGCCGCGACCGCGGGTGAAGCCATGTTGTGGTCTTTGTACGACCAGATTCAGGCCAAAACCCTGTTGATTCGGGGGCAGGACTCTGACTTGCTGACGCCCGAAACGGCCAACCAGATGACGCAGCGTGGCCCCCGTGCCCAGCTGGACACTTGGCCGGGATGTGGCCACGCGCCCACCTTGACAGTAGACGATCAGATCGCGGTGTTGACGCATTTTTTGTTGGCCAACTAGGTTCATGGTCAGCCCCACCTCCAGCCACGCGGCCAGCCCGATGTCCACGTCGGGCCGCTTGCATGCACCCCATTTGCCGCCCGTCGTGCTGGCCACAGCACAAGGGTCAGAACAAACCGAAACCCTGACCAAAGCCCGCGCCTTTGCCGAACCCCTGATTGCCGGTGAAACGCTGGACACGGGTGAAAACATCCTGGCGCATGCCGATGCCGTGGCCGCAATTTTGGCGGGCATTGGGGGATCGGTGGCCATGCAGGCGGCCACTTACCTGGTGTATGCCTGCCCGCACCTGAACAAACCCGAAGAGGTGATGGCCAAGGCCTTTGGCCCTGAGCTGGCGCAACTGGCCATGCAGACCAACCAGCTGGTGCAT
>DBCG01000077.1:1157-8893 GCA_002292945.1 Proteobacteria bacterium UBA964
AGCCGCGATTTGCGCGTGGTCATGCTGCGCTTGGCCTCGCGTTTGCAAACCCTGCGCCATTACGCCGCCACCAAGCTGCCCGTGCCCCCAGTTTTGGCCAGCGAGTCTTTACAAGTGTTTGCGCCTTTGGCCAACCGTTTGGGCATTTGGCAGATCAAATGGGAGATGGAAGACCTGTCTTTCCGTTTTCTGGAGCCTGCGACCTACCAAGACATTGCCCGCTTGCTGGATGAAAAACGCACCGAGCGTGAGCGCCACATGGTGGATCTGCGCGGGCGCTTGCAGCAGGCCTTGTCCGAGCAGGGCATTGCGGCTTCGGTGGATGGGCGCCCCAAGCACATTTACAGCATCGTGCGCAAAATGCGCGGTAAGTCGCTGCCATTTGAGCGCGTGTTCGACATCCGGGCGCTGCGTGTGGTGGTGCCGAGCGTGGCCGATTGTTACCAGGCGCTCAGCTGGGTGCACGAGCACTATTTGCCGATTGCCGAGGAGTTTGACGACTACATCGCCAAGCCCAAAGCCAACGGCTACCAGTCACTGCACACCGTGGTGCGAGATGCCGATGGCGGCCCGATCGAGGTGCAAATCCGCACCCAGTCCATGCACGACCATGCCGAGAACGGTGTGGCCGCCCACTGGGCATACAAAGAAGCGGGCACCAAAGGCTATGCCGGTGTGTCTGCCACCAGCGAATACGACACCAAAATCGCCGTGCTGCGTCAGCTGCTGGCCTGGGAGCGCGACCTGTCCGGGGCGGCCCAAGCCAGTGCGCCCGGCAGTGGCCTCTTTGATGACCGCATTTATGTGCTGACGCCTGACGCCGCCGTGGTCGAGTTGCCGCAAGGCGCTACGCCCATCGACTTTGCCTACACGGTGCACACCAACTTGGGCCACCGCTGCCGGGGCGCCAAGGTCGATGGGGCCATGATGCCGCTGAACACCCAGCTGGCCAATGGCCAGACGGTGGAGATCACCGCCATCAAGGAGGGGGGGCCTTCGCGCGATTGGCTCAACCCCGAGTTGGGCTTTTTGGCCAGCCCCCGTGCGCGGGCCAAAGTGCGCGCCTGGTTCAACGCACAAGTGATGGCCGAAACCGTGGCCCGCGGGCGCGAGGCGGTCGAAAAATCCCTGCAACGCTTGGGGCGCACCGCGATCCGTTTGGAAGAGCTGGCCAGCCAGCTGGGCTTCAAATCGGCCGATGGCCTGTTTGAGGTGGTGGGCAAGGACGAGTATTCGCTGCGTAACATCGAGGTGTTGCTCAACCCGCCTGAGCCAGCGCCGCAAGACAACGAGTTTCTGCCTAGGAAGTTCAAAGGCGCTGTGGCCCGCCAATCCCCCTCGGGCGTGCTGGTGGTCGGGGTGGATTCTTTGCTGACCCAGCTCTCGCGCTGCTGCAAACCCGCGCCACCCGATGCGATCAGTGGATTTGTCACGCGCGGCAAAGGCGTGAGCATCCACCGCCAAGACTGCAGCAACTTCCGCGAGCTGTTATCGCGGCACGGCGAGCGCGTGATCGAGGTGCGTTGGGGCGAGCACAAAGGGGCCGATTCCTTGGTCTACCCGGTGGACGTGGCGGTGGAGGCCTTTGACCGCCAAGGCCTGCTGCGCGACATCTCCGAAGTGTTTGCCAAAGAGAAGATGAACGTGATTGGCGTGCAGACGCAGTCCGTCAAAGGCACGGCCTGGATGACCTTCACGGTGGAGATTGGCGATGCGGTGAGCTTGAGCAAGGTGCTGGGCACAGTGCGTGGCGTCAAAGGGGTCAGGGCAGCACGAAGAAGGTAAAGGTGTCTTATCGACTTGTGCACTGAAAAGTGCGATTGTTTAAGGTTATACTATTGTGCTTAGCAGGCGCGTAGCTCAGTTGGTTAGAGCACCACCTTGACATGGTGGGGGTCGCTAGTTCGAATCTAGTCGCGCCTACCAAATTCGGTAGAAATCAAGCACTTGGCAGCGATGCCTGGTGCTTTTTTTATGCCTCAAACCATCCCTTGGTGCCGAAGTAAGGCGTCAATGCTGGGCTCGCGGCCTCGAAAAGCCTTGAATGATTCCAACGCAGGGCGGCTGCCGCCGGCCTCCAGAATGGCTTGACGGTAAAGACGGCCGGTTTCCACGCTGGGCGTGCCGTCAGCGGCTGCGGTTTCTTCAAACGCAGCGTAAGCGTCGGCACTCAGCACCTCGGCCCATTTGTAGCTGTAATAACCGGCCGCGTAACCGCCCGCAAAAATGTGGCTGAAGGTGTGGGCCATGCGGTTGAAGGCGGGTGGGCGCATCACGGCCACCTCGTCGCGCACCCGTTGCAAGAGCGGCATGAAGTCTTGCGCCGGGTCGTGCTCGGAATGAACCAGCATGTCGAACAGCGAAAACTCGATCTGACGCAAAGTTTGCAGGCCGCTTTGGAAGTTTTTGGCGGCCAGCATCTTGTCGAACAGCGCGCGAGGCAGGGGCGCTTGCGTGTCCACATGCGCAGTCATCGATTCAACGATGTCCCATTCCCAGCAGAAGTTCTCCATGAACTGACTGGGCAACTCCACGGCATCCCATTCCACGCCTGAAATACCCGATACGCCCAGCTCATCGATGCGCGTGAGCATGTGATGCAGGCCGTGTCCAAATTCGTGGAAAAGGGTGATCACATCGTCGTGAGACAGCAGGGCCGGCTTGTCACCGATGGGTGCCTGCACATTGCAGGTGAGGTAGGCCACGGGCGTTTGCAGACCGGTTTCCAGCCGTTTGCGGCCCCGTGCGTCGTCCATCCAGGCGCCTGGCCGCTTGCTCGGACGCGCGTACATGTCGAGATAGAACTGGCCGATCAATTCGCCCGCGCGCTCGATCCGATAAAAGCGCACATCCGGATGCCAGACTTGGGCCTGTTCGGCTTGAATCTGCACATCAAAGAGTCGCTGGATCAGACCGAAGAGCCCCTCGAGCACACGGGGCAGCTGAAAGTACTGCTTGACCTCGTTATCCGAGAAGGCATACCGCGCCTCTTTCAGTCGCTCACTCACATAGGCCAGGTCCCAGGACATGAGGGTTTTAATGCCCAGCTTGTCGGATGCGAAGGCGTTCAGCTCCGCCATATCGCGCTGTGCGGACGGCTTGGCGCGGGCCGCCAGATCGCGCAGGAATTCGATGACCCGGGCAGGGGACTCGGCCATCTTGGGGACCAGCGACACGTCGGCAAAGCTGGGATACCCCAACAGCGTCGCTTCTTCAGCGCGCATCGAAAGGGTTTCACTGATGATCGGGCCGTTGTCGAGCGCAGCATTGGCGCCGAGCTCGGAGGCGCGGGTCACATAGGCGCGGTACAGCGTTTCGCGCAGCGCGTCCGGATTCATCCATCCGACCATCAACACGGCGCCGCTCGTCGCGTCTTGCACGACCGCAGGCAGAAGGCCGCCGCCTTTCTCGAAATCGAGGCGGTCTAGATTGTCGACGGTGATCTGCATGGCGGTCTCGGAGCGATGGTAGGTTTAGGTTCAGCGCTGCGCAGGCGCGCTCTTCGGAGCGGGTGGGCGGACGAGGACCCCCGCTTCGCGTAGCTCGGACTTCAGTTGGGGGATCGGCAGCTCCCCACTGTGGAAGACGCTTGCCGCGAGCGCAGCGTCCACCCCCGCATCACGGAAGACTTGGATGAAGTGGGCGGCCTCACCTGCGCCGCCCGAGGCGACCAGCGGCACGCGGCAGAGGTCACGCGCTGCAGTGAGTTGTGCGATGTCGTAGCCGCGCCGGACGCCGTCGCTGCCCATACAGTTGAGGACGATCTCGCCGGCGCCGCGGTCCTGCGCCTCGCGCAGCCACTCAAGGGTGTCACGGTCCGCCTCGCCGGAGCGTCGAACATCGCCGGTATATCGGTGCACGCGCCAGCGCGTCGCAGGTCCCACCGACACATCGGCGGCGCTGTCGATGCCGACGACCACGCACTGTGATCCGAAGCGCCGGGCCAGACGGTCGATCAACGAGGGATCCTCGAGTGCCGGTGAGTTGACCGACACCTTCTCCGCGCCCGCAGCGAGCACCGCTTCGGCATCGGCAACCGAGCGGATACCGCCGGCAACGCAAAACGGGATGTCGAGCACGCGTGCGACACGCGCGACCCAGCTTCGATCAACGCTCCGTCCTTGCGGGCTCGCGGTGATGTCGTAGAACACCAGTTCATCCGCGCCCTCGTCGCGGTAGCGTTCAGCCAGACCGAGGATGTCCCCGACGACGCGGTGGTCGCGGAATCGGACACCCTTGACGACCTGGCCGTCGCGCACGTCAAGGCAGGGGATGAGGCGGCGGGCGAGCATCTCAGCCTCGCAGCCAACGAACGACGGCGGTATCGTCGAACCGCTGCTCGAGCAATGCTTTGCCGCTGATCGCCGCCGCAACGCCGACCGCCGACAGGGCTTCGAGATCCTGCGCATCGCGCACGCCGCCTGAAGCCTGCCAGCTGATCGCGGGAAAGCGGCGCACACAGTCGGCATAGAGCCCGAGGTTCGGCCCCTGCAGCGCGCCGTCGCGGGCGATATCGGTGCACAGCACATGCCGCAGTCCATCAGGAATGAACCGCTGCACGGTGTCCCAGAGCGTCGCAGAGGTCGATTGAAGCCAACCGCGCGTCTGCACTCGGGGCAAGCCATCGGCGTCGAGTCGAACATCGATCGCCAATCCGACGCGCTCCGGGCCGTATGCAGCGATCCAGCGGGCGACCTCCTCCGGCGTCTCGATCGCAGCACTGCCGACGATGACGCGTCCTATGCCCGCCTGAAGCAAGTCCTCGACGACCTCTCTAGACCGTACGCCGCCGCCGACCTGCAGGCGGGGGAGCCCGTCGGCGGCCATCGCTTCGATCAACGCGCGGTTGGCGAGCTTGCCGTCACGTGCACCGTCGAGATCGACGCAGTGCAGCCACTGTGCGCCGAGCACGCGGTATCTCGCATGCAGCGCTCGTGGCGTGATGTCGTAGCGGGTCTCGGCGTCGAAGTCTCCGTGAAGCAGCCGAACGCACTGGCCGTCACGCAGGTCGATGGAAGGCAGCAGGCGCATCAACGCAGCTCCAGAAAGTTACGCAGCACGCGGGCGCCCGCTTGACCGGATCGCTCGGGGTGGAACTGCACGCCGAAGAAGTTTCCGCAACGGACCGCAGCGGCGATGGCAGTGCCGTAGTCGGTGCGGGCCAGCAAAGACGGGAAATCCGTGTCTGCGGCGACATGGTAGCCGTGCACGAAATAGAACCAGTCATCGGGGCCGATCCCCGCAAGCAGGGGGTCGTCACGTAGCGATTGAAGGGTGTTCCAACCCATGTGCGGTGACGGCAGTTGCGGACTCGGCTTCAACGCTGATACGCGGCCTGGAACGAGTCCCAGCGTCTGTGTATCGCCCTCGTCGGAGCGCTCGAACAGCAGTTGCATGCCGAGGCAGATACCGAGCAGCGGACCTTGGAAGGCGCGAACGGCAAGATCCATCCCTGATGCGCTCAGGCGCGCCATCGCATCGCCGGCAGCACCCACCCCGGGCAGCACCGCACGGGTGGCCCTCGCGAGGTCGGCAGGGTCGTTGCTGAGGCGAGCCGGGGTATCGAGCCGCTCGAACGCGAACAGCAGCGACGAGACGTTCGCGCCGCCAGAGTCGATGATCAAAGTCTCATCCCGGTTCACAGCACGCCCTTGGTCGTGGGCAGCGAATCGCCTTCTCGTCGGATGGCTTGGCGCAGGGTCCGGCCGACGGCTTTGAAGCAGGCTTCGATCATGTGGTGGGCGTTGTCGCCGGTGACCGACACATGCAGCGCCGCGCCGAGGGAATCCGCGAGTGAACGGAAGAAGTGCGGGACCAGTTCGGTCGGCAACCCGCCTACCGACTCGCGTCCGAAGCGGCCCTCGAAGACCGCATACGCCCGCCCCGAGAGGTCGAGCGCAACCTGCGCGCGGGATTCGTCCATCGGCAACAGGAACCCGTAGCGCGCGATACCACGTTTGTCGCCCAACGCCTTGCGCAGCGCTTCACCGAGAGCGATCGCGCAATCCTCGATGGTGTGGTGCTCGTCGATCTCGAGGTCGCCTTTGCACTCGAGCTCGAGCTTGAACCCACCGTGCTTGCCCAACTGTTCGAGCATATGGTCGAAGAAGCCGATGCCGGTCCGCGCCTGCGGCGCGCCGTCGTGGTCGAGATCGACGCTGACCGTCACCGCGGTCTCCCGGGTGATCCGCTCCACCGAGGCGCGTCGCGCCAGAAGCTCGGTCGCGATCGCCGGCCAGCGTTGTGCGGGACCGCCATCGACAAGCACCCGGATGCCGCGGATACCGAGGTTCTCGGCGAACTGCAAGTCGGTGTCACGATCGCCGATCATCACGCTCGTCGCGAGGTCTACACCGCGATCGCGTACCCAGTCATCCACCAGTGCAGTGCCCGGTTTGCGACAACGGCAGCCGTCCTGGCGGGTGTGGGGACAGACGAACACAGCGTCGAACTCCAATCCCTGCGATCGGAACGCTTCGATCACGAAGGACTGTGGCCGCTCGAACCGGTCAGTGGGGAAGGAGGCGGAGCCGAGGCCGTCTTGGTTGGTCACCATGACGAGCCTATAGCCTGAATCACGAAGTCGCGACAGCGCAGCGAAGACGCCAGGTAGAAAACGCACCTTCTCGAGCGCGTCGACCTGCTCGTCAGGCGGTTCCTCGATCAGAGTGCCGTCGCGGTCGACGAACAGGACCTTCATGTAAGACTCCGGATCATAAGACCGTTCTGAGATGGCGTACCGACCGTCAATCGCAGCACTTCGCCAAGACCCGACTGACCGCGGAAATCGCGGACCAAGACGCCCGCGTCGCGTAGTTTCTGTAATGCTGCTCCCGCGTCGTCGAACTGCACGAGCAGGAAATTGGCATCGCTTGGGAAGACCCGGCTGACCCGAGTCGAACGGGACAACGCCGTCGCGAGGCGCTCACGCTCCCGCACCAATTGTCCGATGCGCTCGGCGGTCACTGCGAGCGAGGCGGGGGACAGCGCTGCGAGCGCCGCTTCGAGCGTCGGTCCGGCCACAGCGTACGGCGGGACGATACGGCGCAACAATCCGATGATGTCAGGGTGGGCGATCAATGCGCCGAGCCTCGCGCCCGCAAGCCCGTGCGCCTTGGACATCGTGCGTAGTGTGATCAGATGTGGATACCGCGCCACGGCAAGCGTCCACGGTGTCTCGCCGGTGAACTCGACATACGCTTCATCGACGACCACCACGGCCCGGCCGGATGCCGCCGCGAGCACGGCTTCGATGTCCTCCCGCGCGAGGGCATTTCCGGTGGGGTTGTTCGGCGAGCACAGCCAGAGGATCTTCGATCCCGCATCGAGGGCACGCCGGATGCCGGGCAGGTCGAGCGCGAAACCCCGGGCGGCAAGCAAGGGTACATCGAGGATCGAGGCGCCTTGGATACGGGCGGCGACGGCATACATGCCGAAGGTCGGCGTAGAGACCATCACCGAGTCCTGTCCTGCCGTGCAGAACGCACGGGTCAGCAGGTCGATGCCCTCGTCGCTGCCGCGACCGACCAATATCTGGGTGGGCGTGACACCCCACGCGCGGGCGAGCGCCTCAAGCAGCTCTGGCGGTTGAGGCGGGGGGTAGTGGTTCAATGCTGCAGCAGCACCGTTCGTCGCCGTGACCGGCGGCCACGGCGACTCGTTCGCGTGCAATCGGATCGACGAGCGCTCAGCGCTGGCGTGGCGATAAGGCTCCAGCGCCAGGATATCGGCGCGGG
>DBCG01000077.1:8899-19034 GCA_002292945.1 Proteobacteria bacterium UBA964
AGCGCCAAGATTTCGGCGCGGGCGAGCTGCAAGACCGCCGCCACTGCGTCCGCGTCTGCGGAGACCGTCGGGGAAGGCGTCATGCCGCACCCAAGGCGGTCAGGCGCAGTTGGACGGCCAGCGCATGCGCGTCGAGGCCCTCCAGATCGGCCAGGGTCTTGGCGACAGGGCCGAGGCCGCGAAGTCCGTCCGCCGTCAGCTCTTGGACGGTGATCCGCCGCAAGAAATCGAGGACCGACAACCCGCTGTAGGCCCGAGCGTAGCCATAGGTCGGCAACACATGGTTCGTCCCTGAACAGTAGTCGCCGAGCGGCTCTGGACTCCAAGGACCGAGGAACACCGAACCCGCTGCACGCACCTGCGCCAAGCGCGCGCGGGGATCGTCGCATTGCAAGAGCAGGTGCTCGGGAGCGTAGCCGTTGGACAGCGACACCGCCTCGTCGAGGTCACGGACGATGATGATGCGACTACGGGCCAAAGACTGCTGCAGCACCGTCGAGCGCGACAGGCGCTCAAGCTGCATCAGCGCCGCAGCTCTGACAGCCTCTGCCAGACGAGGAGACGGGGTGAGCAGGAGCGCCTGCGAGAGCGGATCGTGCTCCGCCTGGGCCAAGAGGTCGGCAGCGACGAAATCCGAGCGCGCTGAATCATCTGCGATCACCAGCACCTCGGATGGGCCAGCCGGCAGATCGAGCGCCGCGCCGTCGGGATCCTCGGCCACCACCTGTTTGGCGGCGGTGACCCACGCAGAGCCGGGACCCACGATCTTGTCGACTTTAGGGATGGTCGCCGTGCCGTAAGCGAGCGCCGCGATCGCCTGCGCTCCGCCGACAGCATAGACCTCGTCGATTCCGCATAGACGGGCGGTCGCAAGGATCGCCGGATGCACTCGACCACCGCGAGCCGGGCTGCACAACACGCGGCGGGGGACGCCTGCGATCGCCGCTGGGATGGCTGACATGATGAGCGCGGACGGTAGAGGTGCACTGCCCGCGGGCACATACAACCCGACCGAGTCGAGCGGGCGGACGATCCGCTCGCAGCGGACGCCGTGCTCTGTCTCCACGACGAGCGGCTGGGGCAGTTGGGCGGCATGGAAGCGGTGGACATTCCGGATGGCCCGCTCGAGCGCCTCGCGCTGTGCAAGAGGCAGGCCGGCGATCGCTTCGTCCATCTCGGAGGCTGGCACGCGCAATCGATCCGGGGCGGCACCATCGAAGCGCCGGGCACAATCGAGCACTGCCTCGTCGCCCCGGTCGCGCACGGCGCGAACCGTATCGCGTACGGCCGCAAAAGTGGACGCGCGATCCTCTGCGGCAGGTCGGCCGAGCGCGGCGCGACGCTGCACGGCATCGAGCTGCGCGTAGTCGAGGATGGGCAACAACACCTCTGCGTTCATGCCAGCATCTTCTCGACCGGCAGCACCAGCAGGGCGCTGGCGCCTGCCGCTTTGAGTTGCTCGAGTGTCTCCCAAAAGACGTTCTCGCGGCAGACTGCGTGCACTGCGACTCTGTCAGGATGACCCTCGAGCGGGATGATGGTCGGCGATTCGCTGCCGGGCAGCAGCCGGCGGATCGCGGGCAACGCGCTGCGCGGCGCGTGCAGCATGATGTACTTGCTCTCCCGGACCTGTTGCACACCGTCGATGCGCAGCAACATGCGCTCGACCCATGCCGCTTTGGTATCGGGAAGTCCGACGGGTGTCTGCACCAGTACGGCGTGGCTCTCCAGCACCGTCGCGACCTCGTGCAGGCGGTTGGCGATCAGGGTGGAGCCGGTCGATACGAGATCGCAGATGGCATCGGCACGCCCAAGTCTTGGGGCGATCTCGACAGCACCGGAAAGCGTCACGATCTCGGCTTTGACGCCCTGATCGGCGAGCCAACGGTTGAGCGTGAACGGGTAGGTGGTCGCGATGCGCCGCCCAGCGAGCGACGAGGGACCCTCCCATGCGATCCCCTCCGGAAGAGCGATGGCGAGGCGGCATCGCCCGAAATCGAGCGAGCGTAGGATGCTGAGCTGAGGGTCGTGCCCTCGGGCGGCCAGCGCCAGACGCTTCTCTTCCAGGACGTTGAGTCCGACCAGACCAAGGTCACAGACATCTTCCTCGACGAGATCTGGGATGTCATCGTCGCGCACGAACAGAAGGTCGAGCGGCATGTTGTCGCCGTATCCGATCAGTTGGTCCTTGCCCCGCGAGAACTTAAGCCCGCAGCGCATCAACAGGTCGGTGGAGGCGTCGGTCAGTCGTCCGGACTTCTGTACCGCTATCTTGAGCCGTGGCGCGCTCATCGCGGTGTACCGGACGAGTTGCGCGCGCCGCCACGCTGCACCGCGAGACCATAGCCGCCTGCACCGTCTGTGCGACAGCGAGCGACACGCGCCACGGTCGTGACGCTGACGCCGGTGAGCTTGTGGATCTCGCGATAGGGGAGTCCACGCTCCAGACACTCGACGACCGACCATCGTCCGGCCATGGCCTCGATCTCGGCCGGTGTGCACAGGTCGCGGAAGAACGACCGCAGCTCATCGACGCTGCGCAGCGTCAGCATCGCGCCGTAGAGATTGCGTTCAGCGCGGGCCTCTTGGCGGGGTGTCAGCGCAGGGTGGGGCTTCATGCGGTTGGCCTCGGTGACTGGGCTGTCGCCCTTGGGTTCGTCTCACAAACGTATCAGCGTAATAACACATTAGTACAATACTACATCGAAATACCCGTGGCAAGAGCGATGGGGTTGACGCGAGAAAGACCTGCAATTAGCATCGCGTCTCTCATCGAGACCGGCTGAGGGACAGGCCCTTTGACGCCGGGGCAACCCGCGGGAAACCACAATCCGCATGGTGCCAACTCCTGCGGCGACCGCCCGGTCGCTGCGAGATGAGCGGGGCTTCAATGCCCGGAGCACAGCGCCGTCCACGACGGCGCGTGGGTGCTCTTGCCGCTTCTTGCGGCCGCTCGGGCGGTCTCGATGACCGGGCAGGGCGAGCGACAAACAAAGGTCAGGGCAAGGATGAACGGCGGCGACTGGACGATGCGCGAAGGGATGTTCGAGGTCCCCGGCGTTTTTGCGTTGCGACACGGCGGTGAGCTGCGCGACGTTCGGGTCGCTTGGCGGCTCGACGGCCCCGTGGGTGCGCCGCTCGTCCTTGTGCTCGGCGGGATCTCCGGTCATCGCCGTGTCACTGGCCGCGCTGGCGAGCCGGCCGGTTGGTGGCAGGAGATCGCAGGAGGAGTCGGTGGATTCCCGAGCGAACGACTGCAAGTCCTCTCTTTCGATTATCTCGGCGGCAGTGGTGAAACCACCGGACCGGCGGGAACGCCTGGTGGCGGGTCCGTGGGGTTCCCCTCGGTCGACACCAGCGATCAAGCCCGCCTGCTCGCCCTGTTGCTCGACCATCTCGGTATCGCCTCACTCTCGGCTTTCGTCGGCGCGTCCTACGGAGGTATGGTCGGGCTGTCCTTCGCAGCGCTGTTCCCCGACCGGTTGCGGCGTCTCATGGTGGTGAGCGCAGCCGACCGTACCGATCCGATGTCGACCGCCTGGCGTAGCGTGCAGCGCCAGGTGATACGGTTCGGCGCCTCGGTCGGACGAAGCGCCGAGGGCTTGCGACTTGCCCGCGCATTAGCGCAAGCGACCTACCGCAGCCGCGAGGAGTTCGCCGGCCGTTTCCCGGGTGTTGCTTCGCGTGACGACGTCACCGGTCGGTTCGTCTTCCCGGTGGAATCCTATCTGCTCGCCCGGGGCACCGACTACGCAGACCGGTTTGCTCCGGGCGGTTTTCTTTGCCTGTCGGAGTCCATCGACCTGCACCGCGTGGAGACGGCCCGGATCGTCGTCCCGGTCGAGGCGGTCGCCGTGCTGCAGGACCAACTCGTCCCGATCGCAGATGTCCGCGACATGGTGCAGCGATTGCCGTACGCGCGCCTGACGGAGATCTCGTCCCCCTACGGCCACGACGCCTTCCTGAAGGAACGCACGCTTTTGCAGCCCATTTTCGAGCGTCTGCTCGAGGAGAACGAATGACATCCCCCCTTGATCCTCGGACCGCCGCTGTGCGTGCCGGTCTCGAGACAGATCCGTCCACGGGTGCGGTGGTGCCGCCACTGCACCTCAGCTCGACCTACACTTTTCCGGCGTTCGGCGAGAAGGGCCCGTACGACTACTCTCGATCGGGCAACCCCACCCGTGATCTGCTCGCTGCGGCGCTCGCTGATCTCGAGAGCGGAGCAGGCGCCGTCGTGACCGGTTCAGGGATGGCAGCCATCGCGCTCGTCGGGCAGTTGTTGCCCCGCGGATCGCGTCTGATCGCGCCGCATGACTGCTACGGTGGCAGCTTCCGTTTGTTCAGCGCGTGGCAGCGACGAGGTGACCTGCAGGTCGAGTTCCTCGACTTCGGCGCGCCGGGGGCGCTGGAGGCTGCACTCTCGAAACCTGCGGCCCTGGTGTGGATCGAGACGCCCGGCAACCCGCTATTGCGCATCACAGACATCGCCGCGACCGTTGCGCTGGCACGCGCGGCCGGCGCACTCGTCGCGGTGGACAACACTTTTCTGTCGCCGGTGCTCCAGCAGCCCTTGTCTTTCGGGGCGGATATGGTGGTCCACTCGACGACCAAGTACCTCAATGGGCACAGCGATGTCGTAGGGGGCGCCGTGATCGCTGCGACGCCGGAGCGGCACACGGAGCTCGCGTGGTGGGCCAATGCCACAGGGGTCACCGGTTCCGCGTTCGACAGCTACATGGTCCTGCGGGGAATTCGGACCTTGCATGCCCGCATGGCGATCCACGAATCGAACGCGGGAGCCTTGGCGGCGTGGCTCGAAGGTCAGCGCGGTGTCCGACGCGTGCTCTACCCGGGTCTTCGATCACATCCCGGGCACGCTCTCGCGCGGGCGCAGCAGAAAGGCTTCGGCGCCATCATCACGCTCGAACTCGAGGGTGGTGGAGACGCCGTCCGACGGTTTCTCGAGGCGGTGAAGCTGTTCTCTTTGGCCGAGTCGTTGGGGGGCGTCGAAAGCTTGGTCGCCCATCCGTCGACCATGACCCATGCTGCGATGACACCGGAGGCTCGAGCTGCCGCTGGCTTGTCCGACGGTCTGCTCCGGTTGTCGGTGGGGATCGAAGCGCTGCCCGACCTTCAACGCGACCTTGCGGCGGGTCTGGCCGCGCTCAGCTGAGCGCGGCGAACGCCTGCAGCACCGCATCGCCCATCTGTCGGGTGCTCAGCACCGCCGGCCTGCCGGCGACGCCAGGGGCAGGGGGAGCGTCCGACGCGCCGTTATCGGCGCTACCAGCGATGTCCGCGGTCCGTGCGCCGTCAGTGATCGCGGCTCGTACCGCCGATTCGACCCGCAACGCCTCGGCTTCCAGACCGAGCGAATGCCGCAGCAGCAGTGCCACGCTGAGCAACGTGCCGCAGGGGTTCGCGATGCCGCGCCCCGCGATGTCGGGCGCCGACCCATGGATGGGTTCGTACAAGCCGCGCCGGCCGTCGCCGAGCGCCGCCGAGGGCAGCACACCGAGCGAGCCCGCCAGCATCGAGGCCTCGTCGGTGAGGATGTCGCCGAACAGGTTCTCGGTGAGCACGACATCGAAGTCGCGTGGACGACGCAGCAGATGCATCGCCGCGGAGTCCACCAGCATGTGCTCCAGCGCCACGCCCGGGAATTCGTCGCGGATCACCCGGGTGCTGACCTCGCGCCACAGCCGCGAGGTCTCGAGCACGTTCGACTTGTCCACCTGGGTGATCTTGCCGCGCCGTCCCTCGGCGAGGCGCCCGGCCACGCGCGTGACGCGCTCGACCTCAGCCACCGAATAGGCGCACTCGTCGAACGCCGTCGTGCCCTCGCGCCACTTGCGGCCGAAGTAGATACCGCCGGTGAGTTCCCGCACGAACAGCAGGTCGATGCCCTCGAGCAGTTCCGCCTTGAGCGGTGAGGCTTCGCGTAGCGCCGGCAGCACGGTGATCGGACGCAGGTTGGCGTAGACGCCGAGTTCGGAGCGCAGCCGCAACAAGGCGGGTTCCGGACGCACCGGCGCCGCCGGACCCCACTTCGGACCGCCGATGGCGCCGAGCAGCACCGCGTCTGCTGCGAGACATCCGGCCAAGGTGTGCGGCGGCAGGCCATCGCCATGCGCGTCGATGGCGGCCCCGCCGAACGGAAACTCATGGAGCGTGAAATCGTGACCGCCCGCGGCCGCGACGGCGTGCAGCATCCGCAGCCCTTCGGCGACGACCTCAGGTCCGATGCCGTCGCCCCCGAGCACAGCGATCAGTGCCTTCATGGGTGACGCTCAAGCGCTCCGGCGCGCATCAGGCGCGGCGGATTCATGAGCCGAGATCGCGGCATCCTGCGACAACAGAAAACCGAGTTCATCCACGCCGTTCAGCAGGCAATATCGCGAGAACGCCTCGATGGGAAAGGGCGTGGGGTCCCGTCCGTCTATCCGCAACTGCGCTTCCGCGAGGTCGATCTCGACCTCGGCTCCGGGATTCGCGAGCAGCCACGCGTGCGTGGCCTCGTCGACAACCACCGGCAGCAGACCGTTCTTCAATGAATTATTCCGGAAGATGTCCGCGATCTCGGTGCTGACGACCGCCTGGAAGCCGAAGTCGACCAGCGCCCAAGGGGCGTGTTCGCGTGACGAGCCGCAACCGATGTTCCGACCGGCCACGAGGACCCGGCAACCGGCCGCTTCGGGGCGGTTGAGGATGAAGTCGGGCTTCGCATGACCCTCGGCGTCATAGCGCCAATCGGCGAACAACGAGGCACCGAGACCTTCCTTGACGGTGGTGGTGAGGAATCGCGCAGGGATGATCTGGTCGGTGTCGATGTTCGTCGACGGCATGACGACAGTGCGGGAACGGATGACGGTGATCGGATTCATGACAGGAACTCTCGCGGGTCGGTGACGCGTCCGCGGATGGCGGAGGCCGCCGCGGTTTCGGGGCTGGCGAGCAGCGTGCGGGCGCCGACGCCTTGACGACCCTCGAAGTTGCGGTTGCTCGTGCTGATCGCATACTCGCCCTTGCCGACCGTGTCGCCGTTCATGCCGAGACACATCGAACAGCCTGACTCGCGCCATTCAGCGCCTGCGGCACGGAAGATCTCATCCAGGCCCTCCGCCTCCGCGTCGCGCTTCACGGACTGGGAGCCGGGCACGACCAGCATGTGCACCCCGGCCGCCACCTTCCGGCCGCGCATGACATTCGCGGCAGCACGCAGGTCGCTGAGCCGGCCGTTGGTGCAACTGCCGACGAACACCACGTTGATCGGCGCATCGCCGATCGGCTCGCCCGGGACAAGCCCCATGTACTTCATCGCGGCATCGAACACCGGGTCGCCCGCGCGCTTCGGGATGCTACCGCCCACCGGCACCACCATGCCCGGGTTGGTGCCGTAGGTGACCATGGGCTGGAGCGCGGACGCGTCCAGACGCACCGTCTTGTCGAACACGGCGCCCGGGTCGGAGGGCAGGGCGCGCCAACGCGCGACGGCGGCATCCCATGCGGCGCCCTGCGGCGCCCGTGGACGCCCACGAAGGTATTCGAAGGTGACCTCGTCCGGCGCGATCATGCCGGCACGCGCACCGGCCTCGATCGACATGTTGCAGACGGTCATGCGCTCTTCCATGGAGAGCGCGCGGATCGCTTCGCCGCGGTACTCGATGACATAGCCTGTGCCGCCCGAGACCCCGATCTGGCCGATCAACGCGAGGATCAGGTCCTTGGCCGTGACCCCTGCAGGAAGTCGACCGTCGACCTCCACCGCAAAGGTGCGAGGCTTTTTCTGCAGCAGGCACTGCGTGGCGAGCACATGCCCGACCTCGGTGGTGCCGATGCCGAAGGCGAGGGCGCCGAACGCACCGTGCGTCGAGGTGTGACTGTCGCCGCAGACGATGGTCTTCCCCGGCTGCGTGATGCCGAGCTCCGGGCCGATGATGTGGACGATTCCTCGGCGGGCGTCCTGCAGGCCCAGCAGTTCGATGCCGAACTCTGCGCAGTTCCGCTCGAGCTGCCGGATCTGCTTCGCGGCCGAATCGATGGTGATGGGCGCGCCGCCGAACACCTGCTCGGTGCGCGTCGGGGTCGAGTGGTCCATCGTCGCCAGGGTGAGGTCGGGCCGTCGCACCTTCAGGCCCCGTTCGCGCAGGGCGCTGAATGCCTGAGGTGAAGTGACCTCATGCGTCAGGTGCAGATCGATGAACATCACCGCCGGTGTGTCCGCCGACTGCGGCAGGACCTCGTGGGCGGACCAGACTTTCTCGAACAGCGTGCGGAGCGAGGACATATCAGGCCACCGCCTGCGCGCGCCGCGACTGCTCGATGCGGTTTATGACCTCGAGGAAGGCGCGCGTCGCGGACTCGACGATATCGGTGGTGGCGCTCGCACCACGGTAGCTGCGTTGGTTGTACTCGACATACACCACCGCTTCGCCCTGCGCGTCCTCGCCCTCTGACAAGCTCCGCAGCTCGAATTTCTGCAGCTTCGGGTGGATGCCGGTGGCATCTTCGACGGCCTTGAACGCGGCATCCACCGGACCATCTCCGCGGGCGCTGCGTTCGATACGCGTGCCGTCCGCGTGTGTGAGGGTGATCGTCGCCTCGCCGTTGCCGCCTTGCGAGGCGGTCCGCAGGGCGGCGAGCGCCCATGGGCCATGATCGCCGCCCTCGGCCCGCAGCACGAGCGCTTCGATGTCACCATCGAAAAGCTCTTTCTTCTTGTCGGCCAGGGCCTTGAACTCCTCGAACACGCGCGCGAACTCGGCGTCCTCGAGCGTGAATCCAAGTTCACGGATACGTTCGCGCAACGCGTGGCGGCCGCTGTGTTTGCCGAGCACCAGGCTGGAGCGCGCGAGTCCGACATCCTGTGGACGCATGATCTCGTAGGTGCTGGCGTGCTTGAGCATGCCGTGCTGGTGGATGCCCGACTCATGCGCGAAGGCGTTCTCGCCGACCACCGCCTTGTTGCGTGGGATGGGCATTCCCGTGATGCTCGAGACCAAGCGCGAAGCGGGGTAGAGGCGTTCGGTGTGGATTCCGGTGCGGGCGTTGAAGAAGGCTTCGCGGGTCCGCAACGCCATCACGACCTCCTCGAGCGAACAGTTGCCGGCACGCTCGCCGATGCCGTTGATCGTGCATTCCACCTGCCTCGCGCCGGCCACCACCGCCATCAAGCTGTTGGCGACAGCCATCCCGAGATCGTCGTGGCAATGCACCGAGAGCCGCGCACGATCGATGTTGGGAACGTTCTTGCGGAGGTAGCGGAAGAGTTCGGCGAACTCGTGCGGCACGGTGTAGCCGACCGTATCGGGGATGTTCACCGTCGTCGCACCGGCATCGATCACGGCCTCGACCACCTGGGCGAGGAACTCGAGTTCCGTGCGCGAGGCGTCCTCAGGCGAGAACTCGACATCGTCACAGAACTCACGGGCGATCCGCACCCCCTCCACTGCATTGCGCAGGATCTCTTCCTTCGCCATGTTGAGTTTGTACTGGCGATGGATGGCGCTGGTGGCGAGGAAGACGTGGATGCGGTGCTTGTCGGCATCGCGCAGCGCCCGTGCGGCTTTTTCGATGTCATCCCGGTTGCAGCGCGCGAGGCCGCAGATGATGGGGCCTTGGACCTCGCGCGCGACCGAGTTGACCGACGCCCAATCCCCCGGCGAGGCGGCCGGAAAGCCGGCCTCGATCACATCCACGCCGAGATCGGCTAGCGCCTTCGCCACCCGCAGCTTTTCCGGCTGCGTCATGCTGCACCCCGGCGATTGCTCGCCATCGCGCAGCGTGGTGTCGAAGATCATCACTCGGTCGGCTTGGACGGACATGCTTCTTGCTCCGGGTTGGCGGGGTCGTGTGGCGATCAACGGCCCTGATCGAGCCAAGGCATACGGGCCCGCAGTGCGTAGCCGACCTTCTCGATCGGACGATCGAGATCGGCCTTGAGCATCGCTTGATACTTCTTGCGGCCGCTCTTGTTCTCACGGATCCATTGCCGGGCGAACTTCCCTTGCTGGATCTCCTTGAGGATCTTGCGCATCTCCGCCTTGGTCTGCCGGGTGACGATCCGCGGCCCGCGGGTGAGATCGCCGTACTTGGCGGTCTCGCTGATGAACTTATGCATCTTCCAGATGCC
>DBCG01000077.1:19218-31384 GCA_002292945.1 Proteobacteria bacterium UBA964
GTCTGCAACACACCGCCCCGGGTGCCGCCGATGCCGTCGGCATAGGACAACGCCTTCGCGAACGCCTTGCCGGAAGCGTCCTGATGGACGGCGAGCAACGCCGGCACACCGCGACCTTGCTCGAATTGGCGGCGCACGAGGTCCCCCGGACCCTTCGGCGCGATCAGCACGACATCGAGGTCCTTACGCGGCTTGATCTGCTTGAAATGCACATTGAAGCCGTGCGCGAACAACAGCGTCGCACCCTTGCCGATGTTCCCGAGCACGGCCTTGTACAGGTCCTTCTGGGCAAGGTCCGGCGCCAGCATCGCGATGAGGGATGCGCCCTTGACCGCATCGACCGGCTCGGCGACCGGAAGCTTGTCCTTCTTCGCCTTCTTGAAGCTGTCGCCCTTGCGGACGCCGACCACGACGTCATAACCGCTGTCGCGCAGGTTCAACGCATGAGCGCGTCCTTGGCTGCCGTATCCGAGCACGCAGATGCGCGCGCCCTTCAGCGCCTTCTTGTCAACGTCCTTGCGAGAAAACATCTTCATGTCCCGACTCCCTAGGTTTGTGTCTGTCTTTGCGTTGGTCAGCGCCCGCCATCGGGCAGTAAAAAAAAACCCCGCATCGGCGAAGTGCCGGTGCGGGGTCCTTGGTATCTCAGCGTCTGCCGGAAAACTTGGCGTGTGGCTCAGAACCCGGCGCGTGACCCGCACCCGCTGCGTAGACGCAGCGATAGTCCAAGCGATAGCGCCCGTCCCGGGACGGGACCGGCTGCGGGGATCGGATTGGACGATATGCAGATCACGCCGATATTCAATCATCGACGCCGGCCCGCTGTCAAACCTCAGCGTTCCCGCCGCGACGGCTTATTCAGATAAAATGCCGCCCTGCATGGCATCCAACCCTTCAATTGCAACGATCCTCGCGGCGCTCGATGCCTCGCTGGCCGATGCGCTTTCGGTCGCACCGCAGGATAGCGCTACCGGGTCGGTGCCGATCTGGCTGCTGCGCGACTCCGAGGTCTCGTCTTGGCGAGCGACCCAGCCGACCGCCGTCGCCTCTTGGCTCGACAACAACGATTTTCGTGGCGAGCGCCACCGCGTGCTGCTTCTCCCGCGACCCGACGGCACAGTCGCCGGTGCCGTGCTGGGCTTGGGATCGCTGCCGGCCATCGAGGCCTTGTCTCCCTGGGCGATCGCAGGGCTTCCCGAGAAGTTGCCGCCCGGCTCATACCACTTCGCGCGAGATCTGCCGTCCTTCGCAGCAGACCATGCCGTGCTCGGATGGTTGCTGGGCTCTTTGCCGTCGTCGCCGCTGCGCAGCGGGTCGAAGGTCGGGATGGGGGGCGTCACCCGTCGTGCAAGGCTCTGTCCGCCTTCGTCCTGTGATCTCGTGGCGGTGACCCGAGAGGCGCTCGTGCTCGGCTGGTCGCGAGAACTGATCAACCTCCCGCCGAACCTTTTGGGGCCTGCGGAACTGGCCGCGCTTGCGGCAGCCATGGGCACCGGGTCTGGCGCCCGCACGGAAGTCATCGTGGGCGAGGAACTGTTGGCCGCTGACTACCCCATGATCCATGCAGTCGGTCGTGCAGCGGGTCGCGCCGCCGAGCGCGCGCCGCGTCTCATCGATCTGCGTTGGGGAGACGAGCGGCATCCCAAGGTCACGATCGTCGGTAAAGGGGTGTGCTTCGATTCGGGTGGGCTGGATATCAAGCCAGGCGCTGCGATGGCGCTGATGAAGAAAGATATGGGTGGTGCCGCGGTGGCGCTCGGACTCGCCCGATTGCTGATGGAACGCCAAGCCCCGATTCGATTGCGTGTTCTGGTGCCGGCGGTAGAGAACTCGGTCGGCGGCGATGCCTATCGGCCCGGGGATGTCCTGCGGTCGAGGCGGGGCTTGACCGTCGAGATCAACAACACCGATGCCGAGGGGCGCCTCGTGCTCGCGGATGCGTTATGGGAAGCCTGCTCGGAGAGCCCGGCGTTGCTGCTCGATTTCGCGACCCTAACTGGTGCTGCGCGCACGGCCCTCGGGCCGGAACTTCCGGCGTTGTTCAGCAATGATCCGCAGCTGCTGGCGAGCGCACAACGCTGTGGCGTCGAGTCCCATGATCCCGCCTGGCCGATGCCGCTCTGGGACAGCTACGACGACGAGCTGACAAGCAGGGTGGCCGACCTCAGCAATGTCGCGCCATCCGCCTTCGCCGGCGCCGTGTTCGGCGCGCTGTTTCTACGCCGCTTCGTAGCGCCGGCGGTGCCGTGGGCGCATTTCGACCTCTACGCATGGAATCCCCGTGAGCGCCCTGGCCGGCCGGTCGGTGGCGAGGCCCAATGCCTGCGCTTGGCCGATCGTTTGATCCGTGAGCGTTTCGGCTGACCCGAACGCACGACTCGCATACCACCCGAGAAGGATTTCCGACCATGAACGCAAAGACCACCCGAGCCTCGCGTCGCACGACCGGGACAGTCCAGACCAAGGGACCCCAGCGAAAGAAGGCTGCAGGCGCGGAACATGACCCGCGCCGTTGGTCACGATTGGTCGTCGATGGCGCGAAGCAGTCTCCTTCACGCGCCATGTTACGGGCGGTCGGCTTCACAGACGCCGATTTCCGGCGCCCCCAGATCGGAATCGCCTCGACTTGGGCGAATCTCACGCCGTGCAACATGCACATCAACGAACTCGCGGGCGAAGCGGTCCGGGGCGTCGATGCGGCGGGCGGTAAGGGCGTGCTCTTCAACACGATCACCGTGTCCGATGGCATCTCCATGGGGTCCCCCGGGATGCGGTACTCCCTGGTGTCTCGCGAGGTGATCGCGGACTCCATCGAGACCGTCGCCGGCGCGGAAGGGTTCGATGGGCTCGTCACCATCGGCGGCTGCGACAAGAACATGCCGGCCTGCGCGATCGCCATCGCGCGCCTCGATCGTCCTGCGGTGTTCGTCTACGGCGGCACCATCCGGCCCGGTGTGCGGCAGCGCGACATCGTCTCGGTGTTCGAGGCCGTCGGCGGTCATGCGGCGGGGTCCGTGAGCGACGAGGAGCTCGCAGAGGTCGAGCGCACGGCGATCCCGGGCCCCGGCAGTTGCGGCGGTATGTACACCGCCAACACGATGGCGTCGGCCATCGAGGCGCTCGGTCTCTCGTTACCCGAAAGCTCGGCGCAGGAAGCAGTCAGTCCGGTGAAACTCGACGATTGCCGTCGCGCAGGCGAGGCGGTGGTGCGTCTCGTCGCTGCGGGCATCACCCCTCGACGGATACTCACCCGGAAGGCCTTCGAGAACGCGATCACCGTGGTCATCGCGCTCGGCGGATCCACGAACGCGGTCCTGCATCTCATCGCCATGGCCCACGCGGCGCGTGTACGCCTCACGCTCGATGACTTCACCCGCGTCGGCCGTCGCGTGCCGGTGCTTGCCGACATGCGTCCGAGCGGTCGTCACTCGATGTCCGATCTCGTGGCTATCGGTGGGATCCGGCCGCTCATGAAGCGGCTGCTCGACCAAGGACTGCTTCATGGCGAGTGCCTCACCGTGACCGGAAAGACGATGGCGGAGAACCTCGCAGGTGCCGCCGACTACCCGCCGGGACAGCAGGTCATCCGCAGCGCCGACAACCCCATCAAAGCCGACAGCCACCTTGTCGTTTTGCGCGGCAATGTCGCGCCAGAGGGGGCAGTGGCGAAGATCACCGGCAAAGAAGGTCTCGCATTCACAGGGCGTGCGCGGGTGTTCGACGGTGAGGAGCGGGCCACCGCTGCGATCCTTGCGGGGCGCGTCAAGGCAGGCGACGTGGTCGTCATCCGCCACGAAGGTCCGCGGGGCGGACCGGGTATGCGCGAGATGCTGAGTCCCACGGGGGCGATCATGGGGCGCGGCCTCGGCGACAAGGTCGCGCTGATCACCGACGGGCGTTTCTCAGGCGGCAGCCATGGTTTCGTGGTCGGACATATCTCGCCGGAAGCTGCAGTCGGTGGACCGCTCGCGCTGCTGCGCAACGGCGATCGCATCACCATCGACGCAGTGCGTCGGCGTATCGACGCGGACGTGTCAGCGACCGAATGGCGTGCGCGCCGCAAGGCGTGGAAAGCACCGAAACCTTATGCGACCACCGGTGTGCTGGCCAAGTACGCGCGCATCGTCCGCAGCGCTTCGGAAGGCGCCATCACCGATTGAACCTTCAGACTGTTGTCAGGCCGCAGCGGGGCGGTTAAAGTGCATTTGTGCGGGGGGTCGCACACGGAATGAGGCGGCGCGGGCTCAATGCGTGCGCAAGCCAAAATAGAAGGAACGCCCCTCGTCGAACCGGGTCGTTGCACCGAAGCGAGGGGAACCTCGCAGAGACGCACGGGTCGGATCAGTTAGCAGGGTCTTCGGCGTCAACTGGGCCTTCTGGTTCGCTTGATGTCGAGGTTGAGGTTGCGCCTGTCACGGAACACGGGTAGTTTCCCGCACCGGCAGGCACAACCGGGCGAGCGATCGCCGCACAACGGCGCGAGAGACCATGGCTTCATACGTACAGCAGAATAATTCCCGCCGAATGGGCGTTTTGGCGGGCATCATCATCTTTCACCTTGTGATGCTTTACGGACTCGTGTCCGGTCTGGCGCGCAAAGTGGTCGAGGTGGTCGCCGCGCCGTTGGTCACCGACATGATCGAGGAGATCAAGCCGGAAGATAAGCCGCCGCCGCCGCCGCCGCCGCAGATGGAGCGTCCGCCCGTGCAGGTGCCGCCGCCGGACATCGCCATCGACATCCCGATGGAGACGAACACCACGGCGATCAGCAACGTGACTGACCGTCCCATGCCGCCACCAGCGCCGGTCGCGGCGCCTGTGGAACGCAAGCCCGTTCGCGTCGGAGCGAAACTTGATTTGCGCCGCTCCCCATCGACAGATGAGTTCTATCCGGCCTCGGCCCGTCGTGCAGAGATCCAAGGCGTCACGACGGTCCGTATGTGCGTCGGCGTGGACGGGAAGATGTCGCAAGAGCCGACCGTCGCGAACAGTTCAGGCAATTCGTCGCTCGACGAAGCCGCCCTGAAGTGGTCCCGTCGTGCCCGCTGGTCACCGGGCACCGAGGACGGAACGCCCATCGAGTCCTGCTCCTCATTCAATGTCCGTTTCAAGCTGACCGACTGACCCTAGCCGAGCCTATTTTTTTCGTGGTGAGGGGTCATGTCCTCGCCCGACCACCGCAGAGGAAAACATGGAAAACCAAGCCGCCACCGTCGTAGTCGATAATCCGTATGGTCTCGGTGCCCTTTGGGCCCAAGGAGACATCGTCGCAAGAGGCACGCTCATCATCATGGTGATCATGTCGCTCGCCACCTGGTACATCCTTGTCATGAAGCTGATCGACCAGCGCAAGCTGATAGCGTCAGCGAAGCTCGCTGAGCAGAAGTTCTGGACGGCGGGTTCGTTGCGCGAAGCGGTGGACAAGATGCCGAAGGGCGACACCTACCGCTCGATCGCAGAAGACGGCTTGCGCGCCCAGCAGCATCTCGAGGGGCGTTCGGCCTCGGATCGCGTCGGTCTCCACGATTGGGTGATCATGTCGTTGCAGCGGTCGCTCGACGCCGTCAACTTCAATCTGGCAGGCGGCATGGCTGTGCTCGCAACGATCGGCTCCACGGCGCCGTTCGTGGGTCTGTTCGGCACGGTGTGGGGCATCTACCACGCGCTGGTGGCGATCGGTGTCTCCGGCCAGGCCAGCATCGACAAGGTCGCGGGACCGGTCGGCGAAGCGCTCATCATGACGGCCATCGGCCTCGCGGTCGCAGTGCCGGCGGTGATGGCGTACAACTGGCTCGGCCGTCGCAACAAGGCGATCCAGGGCGATCTGTCGAATTTCACTTCTGACCTGCACGATTCGCTGGTCACGGGTGCGCGCATCGCGGTGCCCCAGGCCGCCGCAGTCGCCGCAGCGAAGAAGTAATCATCCGCATCGACAAGTGTCCGGATCAGTTTCGGGGTGGGCTCTGCCACCCCGATCTGTCCCGGCAGAGGTGACCTGACATGGCGATGAGCGTTGGATCCGCAGACGAAGATGAACCGATCTCCACCATCAACACCACGCCGCTCGTGGATGTCATGCTGGTGCTGTTGATCATCTTCCTGATCACCATCCCGGTGATCACCAAGACGGTCAAAGTGACGCTGCCGAAGGCGGCGAACATCGCGACGGCCACCAAGCCCGAGAACATCACCGTAGCGGTCGATTCCAGCGGCGTCATCTACTGGAACAACACCGAGGTCCCCGACACGACGGCGCTCATCGAGCTCGTGAAGGCGGAAGCGGTCAAGGATCCGCAGCCTGAGATCCACATCCGCGGGGATGCGGAGGCGAGGTACGAAGACATCGGTAAAGTGATGTACTCGATCCAGCGGGGCGGCGTCGTGAAAGTGGGCTTCATCACCGAACCCGACCGCGGCATCCGCGGCGCTCGCTGATATAGAGGATTCGTAACATGGGAATGAGTGTAGGAAGCTCCGACGGCAACGAGATGTGCGACATCAACACGACGCCGCTCATCGACGTCATGTTGGTCCTGCTGATCATGTTCATCATCACCATCCCGGTGATGACGCACGCGGTGAAGCTCGACATGCCGCGTCCGACCAATGCACCGCCACCGCCGGTCCAACCGGAAGTGATCACCATCGAGATCGATTTCGACGGCACGGTGCTCTGGAACGGCTCGGCGGTCTCCGACCTCGAGGTCCTGGAGAAGTACTTCCGGGTCGAGTCGCAGAAGGATCCGCAGCCAGAACTGCACATGCGGCCTGACAAGCGTGCGAAGTACGACGTCGTCGCTCGGGTTCTGGCGTCGGCTCAACGGAACCGGATGAAGAAGATCGGTTTCGTGAACGTCTCCGAATTCGCTGACTGAGTCCTGCCTTTCGGCGGGGTCGGACGGCAAAAAACACCTCGCCGCATCCACACCAAGATGCGGCGATTTTTTTTATGCGACCTTCGGGGCGCACGATAGGGGATACACGATGACTCGATTCTTCGGTTGGGCGGTCGCAGCAGCGGCCTTGTTGCTGGCGACCCCGGTCGTGAAGGCGCAGTCGGTCAGCAAGGGCGTCGCAAAGACCCTGGCTGCCGCGCAGTCGGCAAGCAAGTCGCGTCGCTGGGGAGAATGTCTGTCGAAGCTCCGTGAAGCCGAGGGCTCAGGCGGACTGAGTTCCTACGACTCGTTCGTCATCAACGAGCTCCGCGGATACTGCGCCTTGTCCTCAGGGGACAGCGGCACCGCGATCCGCGCCTATGAGTCGAACCTCAGTTCGCAGTTCGCCGCCAATAAGGGCGCCCGCGTCAAAGCGCTGATGCAGCTGCACTACAACAACCGCAATTACCCCCGTGCGATCGAGTACGGCCGTCAGGCCCAGAAGGGCGGCTTTGCGGATGCCGATGTCAATACGCTGCTGGCGCAGTCCTACTATCAACAAGGGGACTTCAAGGCGACCCGCAGCTTCACTGCAGAGCTCATCAGCCAAGCAGAGCGTCGTGGCCAGCCGCCGCGTCAGAACTATCTGCAGCTCAACCTGAACGCTTGCATCAAGCTCAAGGATACGGCGTGCGAGACCGCCGGTTTTGAGAAGCTCGTCACCTACTACCCGAACCCGGAGGGCTGGGCGAGCCTCATGCAGTCGATGCTGAAGGGCGGCCCCGACGTCACCCTCATGAACTCCTTCCGCCTCGCAGCGGAGGTCGGCGCGCTGTCGCGTGGCAGCGACTACACGGAGCTGGCTCAGCTCGCCCTCGAGCGCGGGCTGCCTGGAGAAGCCGCGTCGGTCATGGAGACCGCGTTCGCTCGCAAGATGTACACCGAGCAGCGCGACATCGACCGCAACACCCGTCTCCTGACGTCGGCGAAGGCGAAGGTGGGGGCCGACAAGGCTGGCCTGCCTGCCGCCGACCGTGCCGCAGCGGCCGGTGCCTCCGCGGATGACGATCTGCGCGTCGCGCAGGCCTACATGAGCTACGGCCAGCACGCCCAGGCGGTCGCGGCAGCCGAGCGGGCGGTCAAGAAGGGCAACGGCAAGACGCCCGGCGAGGCCCAACTCGTGCTCGGTCTCGCGCAGCACAAAGCCGGTAACAAGCCGGCTGCGGTCAAGGCCTTCAAGGCGGTCAAGGGCGATCCCAGCCTCGAGCGGGTCGCAAAGCTCTGGGCGCTGCGCGCCCAGTGATGCCCCGATAGACCGTCTCAGTCCATCAGTCGCCCAGCTCTGGAGAATCCGACCATGTCGCTCAACAAGGCAGTCCGTATCGTCGTCCTCTCTGCTGCGTTGATCGGGGCGGCCCCCGCGCTCCACGCGCAGAAGGCCAAAGATCCCAAGGCACCGCCGGCGGCGAAAGCACCGACCGTGAGCAAGGCCATCGTCAAGCAGGCGCAAGCGGCGCAGGCAGCCATCAAGGCCGAAGATTGGAACGCCTGCCTCACCGCGTTGGCTGCAGCGGAAGCGATGCCCGAGCGCTCGCCCTACGACGATTACGCGATCAACGAGTTGCGGGTCCCGTGCGCGGCACGCAGCGGCGACTTCCGGACCACGGCCGCGGCGCTCACCAAGGGTCTCGAGATCGGCCAAGCGAACGGGTTCATGGACGCAGAGGCCATCAAGCAGCGTCACAAGCAGTTGATGCAGGTCAACTACCAGCTCAAGAACTATGCGAAGGTCAACGAGTACGGCAAGCTCGCCATCGCCGCTGAACCAGGCAACCGCGACCTCCGAATCATGGTGGGACAGGCGCTGTACCTGACCCCGGACTACCCAGGAACGGTGGCGTTCCTCGAGCCTTGGGTGCGGGAGTTGGAGCAGCGCAACGAAACTCCGCCGGAGATCGCCCTCGGGCTTTGGACGAGCGCCTGCGTCCGCTCGAAAGACGACGGATGCACACTCCGCGCCGTCGAGAAGCAGGTCGCTTATGCGCCCTCCGAGGAAGCCTGGTCCAACCTCTACCTGTTGCTGATCCGATCGGCGCCTTCCGACCAGACCCTGAATGTACTGCGTCTGGGCAACGAAGTCGGTGCCCTCAAGGTGGGCGACGATGTGACGGAGTACGCTGCACTGGCCCTCGAGAAAGGGTTCCCCGGCGAAGCCCAGTCGGTCATGGAGACCGCCATCGCGGCCGGTAAGTTCGGCGGGCCGGGAAAGGCGACGCCGGGCGCGAGCAATCTTCTGCAGACCGCGAAGTCCGCTGCGGCACCGGACCGCGCCACGCTTGCAAAGCAGGCGAAGGATGCGGCAGCCGCCAAATCCGGTACTCCCGAGGTCCGGCTCGGGCAGGCCTACCTCAGCTACGGACAGCCGGCCGAGGCCGTCGCAGCGATCGAGCGAGGGCTTGCACGGGGTGGCGTCAAGGATCTCGCCGATGCGAATCTGTCATTGGGTATCGCGCGACTGAAGGCGGGTGACAAGGCAGGCGCAGCCACCGCGTTCGACGCTGCCAAGGGCAACCCTTTCATCCAGCGTCTCGCCGGCTACTGGAAGCTCCGCACGCGCTGACAGCCCGTTCTGACGGGATGTGCTATCGAGCGGGGGGCGCGAGCCCCTCTATCAGCTCGATCCACTCGCCCGCAGCGCCGATGCAGACCGCAGCGCGGCGCCCGTGATAGGGCGCCTCAGGCAAAGCCTGGGGAGCGCAGAGATACTCGAGGCTGCTGGGTAAAGCCTCGACATCGAGACTCACCATCGCGATCGCCGGCGGGAGTTCGCCCTCGACCGCCGGTCGGGGAAGGGTGGTCGCAGGCATCGTGTCGGCCTCGATGAAAGACTGTCCCTGGAGCGTCAGCGCCGCCAGGTCATGCATCGTGTCGACCGGCAACGCCTGGGCGCGCGAGAGCACTGAGATCACAGCGGGGATCACCGGGGCCGTGGCCACACCGAAATGCGTCGAATAGAACGCGTTTGCAGCCGCTGCGGACGGCGCGCCCAGGATCACGATGAACACTCGATCGATGGCGTGTCGGGCCTCCGGCGTGTCGAACTCCGGCAACCGTTCCTTGAATGAAGTGAGGTAAAGGGACTCGCCGGCGGGTCCTAGGGCTTGCAACGCGCGGATCTTGTCGGAGAACGAAAGGTCTGCGGGCGGCCCGATGATCGGGAACGGAGACACGGCCAGTCGCTCGGCACAGGCATCGGTGTCCTGGACCATGAACTCCGCGGCATTCCATCCGAAATGGCAGAAGGGCTGGTAGTTCGCGGGAGTGCGGCTCTCGATGAAGCGCAGGAAGGTCGGCCCGTCACCCTGCGGCAACATCGTCGCGTAGCGACGGCCGGCGAGCAGGGGGCGCGCCCAAAGTCGGGCCTGTTGGGGGCTGACCCGCCCATGATCGATGAGTTCGTAGCCGAGATGGAGGCTATAGGCGTCCACCAAGCGTTGCACATCAGGCGTCGCGATGGTGACGCAGGAGATCGGGCCGAGTGTGGTCATGGGGTACCCGCAGGGTGATGGTGCGACAACTCGGCAAGATACTGCCGAGCATGCGCGAGGGTGGTGACATCGGCGTACTTCGCCTGAAGGTCGAACAGGTTCGCCTCGTGTGGGCCGGGCGCACGATCACCGACCGCTTCCCTGACGACGACCGGCACGAAACCGTGCTGACAGCAATCCACGGCGCTCGCCCTCACGCAGCCGCTGGTCGAGACCCCCGCGATCAGCACGGTGTCCACGCCGAGCGCTGTCAGCGTCGAGGCGAGCGTGGTACCGAAGAAGGCGCTGGCGTACTGCTTGATGATGTGGGTCTCGCCCGCGAGCGGTTCAAGCCCGCTCGCAAACTGCGCTAACTCAGGGTGCCGACCTGACTCGAAGCAGGAGAGCGCCGGTACTTTTCGGAAAAAGACACCACCGTCCCGACCGCCTGGCTGGTACGACACCGAGGTATGGACGATCGGGATGCCTGCCGCACGCGCCGCGCGCAACAACACCTCGCAATCGTTCCGTGTCTGCTCGACGCCGGCATAGAGCGGAGAACCCGGGACGAGATAGGCCTGGACGAAGTCGATGACCAACAGCGCAGGCCGACGTCCCCAAGGCAGTCCTTGACCGAAGCCGCCGCGGGCATAGTTGTCAGCCAAGGTTTCGACCATCGCGTCAGATCACTTTG
Source organism: Proteobacteria bacterium UBA964 (assembly GCA_002292945.1). Classification (GTDB taxonomy): domain Bacteria; phylum Pseudomonadota; class Gammaproteobacteria; order Steroidobacterales; family Steroidobacteraceae; genus UBA964. Next base: position 30,315 of record DBCG01000077.1, read on the forward strand.
GCAGCGCGTAGGGCGGCCAATCGTTCGGCCGTATAGCCGAGCAGCCGGCTGTAAACCTCGTCGTTGTGTTCGCCGAGCTCGGACGGCGCGGCGGAGTGGATGCCGCCGGGCGTTTCGGAGAGCTTCGGTGCGACGTTCTGCATCTTGAGGTCGCCGAAATACGGGTGCTGGGTCGTGACGATGGCTTGGCGAGCCTTGAAGTGGGGGTCTTCGAGCATGTCGGGCGCGCGATAGATCAGCCCCGCCGGTACGCCGTGCTTGTCCATCGACTCGAGCACCTCGCGGGTGGTCAGCGTCTGGGTCCAGGCCTCGATCAGTCCGTCGAGCAGACGTTGGTGGGTGCCACGGGCTTGATGGTTGACGAAGCGCGGGTCTTTCGGCCATTCGCGCTGTTCCATCGCCTCGCACAGTCGACCGAAGACGGTGTCCTGATTGGCGGCGATGAGCACCAAGCCGTCGAGCGTCTTGTAGACATTCGACGGTGCGACGTTCGGGAGGATGGCGCCGGTGCGTTCACGGATGTAGCCGGTCTTGTCGTACTCGGTGATCAGCGACTCCATCATCGCGAGCACCGCTTCATAGAGGGCTGAATCCACCACCTGACCTCGACCGGTTCGTTCGCGGTAGTGGAGTGCCGAGAGGGCGCCGAGGCAGGCGAAGGTGGCCGCCAGTTCATCGCCGATGCTGATGCCCATCCGTGACGGCGGAGTCGAGGGATCGCCGACCACATAGCGCATGCCACCCATGGCCTCGCCGATGGCACCGAACCCCGCGCGGTGGGAGTAGGGGCCGGACTGCCCGTAGCCGGATACGCGGATCATGATCAGCCGCGGGTTGATTCGGGAGAGTTCCTCGTAGCCGCAGTTCCATTTCTCCAAAGTTCCGGGTCTGAAATTCTCAAGTAGAAAGTCAGAATTCTTCACTAACTCCTTGAGAACGCTCTGTCCTTCCTCTTGCCTCATGTCAAGCGTGATCGCCTTCTTGTTGCGGGCGACCACCGGCCACCACAAGGAGGGCTCCCCGGCTTTCTGACGGCCCCACACCCGCAGCGGGTCGCCTTGCCCCGGCGG
>DBCG01000077.1:31464-32157 GCA_002292945.1 Proteobacteria bacterium UBA964
GAGCGTCCCCATCTCGATCACCCGCAGATCGGACAGCGGGCCTCGTTTGAATCTCGGGTCGACGGACATGCGGTACTCCTGACAGTGACAGACGCTCGCGTTTGTACCCACCACTTCGTCGCGGGTCAAGGTCGCGGAGTCACCCAAGGAACGCACGGCAGGCAGACTGGACTAGAATCTGATCGGTTGGGCGGTGCGGTCCCTGTACGCCTCTGACCCCAGCGTTACCTCTGCCAAGGAGCTTCCATGACCGCCAGTGTCGAGATCGTCGAGGTCGGGCCGCGTGACGGTCTGCAAAGCGAACCCGGGGTGTTCCCGACCGCCGCCAAGATCGAATTCATCGAGCGGCTGTTCGAGGCAGGTCTACGCCGGGTCGAGGTCACGAGCTTCGTGAATCCGAAGAAGGTCCCCCAGATGGCGGATGCGGAAGCAGTGCTTGCCGGTCTGCGTCGTCGTGATGGCGTCCGCTTCATCGGCTTGGTGCTCAATCGTCGGGGCTACGAGCGGGCCGCTGCAGCCGGCTGCAACGAGATCGGTATGGCGGTGGTCGCAAGCGACACCTTCAACCGCCGCAACCAGGGCGTCAGCACCGATGAGTCCATCGCTGCCTGGCTGGAGATCGCGCGCGAAGCCAACGCGGCGGGCGTACGCCCGACCATCACGATCGGCGCGTCGTTCGGGTGCCCCTTCGAG
>DBCG01000066.1 GCA_002292945.1 Proteobacteria bacterium UBA964
GCTGACGCCGGCGTTGTTGACGAGGGCGTCGATCCCGATCCCGTCCCAGGCCTTCGCTTGGTCGACCACCCGCCGGCGGTCTGAATCGACGGTGAGATCGGCGATGAGCGTGCTGATCCGCTGCGGCGCCCGGGCGGCGACGGCCTGCAACTTCGCGGTATCACGTCCGACGATCAGCACTGCGCTGCCCTGTGCCGCCAAGCGCAGCGCGATGGCCTCGCCGATCCCGCTGCCGCCGCCGGTCACCAAGACCCGCCCGGGAAGGTTCATGCCGCAGCCCGGTGTGCGGTACGGTCGAGGCTGCGGAACACGTTGCCGTAGAGCCAGAACATCGCGTTGGCGCACTCCGTGATGGCGCTGCGGTCCGCAGGCGCCTCGAGCCGTCGGACGATGCCGGCCAGATGCTCGGTGTGCTCTTGGTCGAGCGTGCCGTGGCTGCGCAGGTAGCTGAAAGCGCGATCTGGCAGGGCGAGTGTGCGCTGGATTCGGCTCGCGGCATCGAGGGCGAGCGCCACGCTGGTGCCTTCGAGGACGAACACCATCCCGAAGAAGCCGACCGGGTTGCGGCGCATCGCGACATCGTAGGCGTAGGCCACCATCGCATCGGTCTCGACATGCGGGTGCGAGCGGCGGACGGCGTCGGCGTCGCCGCCGGCTTCGGCGATGTCGTTGAGGATCCACTGCTCGTGGCCGTGCTCTTCTTCGATGTAGTGCACCAGTTCGCCGCGCAGCCATTCTTTGGAGTCGTCGAGGCGGCTGCCGACCGCCATCAACAGCGGCACGGTGTGTTTGACATGGTGATAGGCCTGCGAGAGGAACGCGACATAGAGGTCGCGGGTGACATCGCCGCGCAACGCCTGGCCGATGACGGGCGCGCAGAGCAGGTAGCGCCGGGCCTCCTCGGTGTCGGCGGCGAGTCGGGCGTAGGCGTCAGCTTGCGATGGCATCATCATGAAGTCCCTCGATCAGGTGGGTGTATCGATCGAGCACCCGGTCGCGGCGCGTACGACCGTTCGTCGTCAGCGTCCCGTCGCGGAGGCTCAGTGGTTCCGGGAGCAGCGCCCAGCGCCGCACTCGGGCATAGTCGGGCAGCGCGGCATTGGCCGCCTCGACCGCGGCGGCGAGCTCGGCGGTGGTGGTCTCGGCTCGTGTCGGCCACAGCAGGGCCGAGAGGTACGGGCGCCCTTCGCCGATCACCACGGCCTGGGCGATCGGGTTCCGCGCCAACAGTTCGCGCTCCACCCATTCGGGTGAGACATTACGGCCGAGGCTGGTGATCAGCAGGTTCTTGCGACGGCCGCGTACATACAGATAGCCGTCGTCGTCGAGTGCACCGAGGTCACCGGTCGCGATCTCACCGCCCGGTGCCGCGGCGTCGCCGAGATACCCGAGCATGGTGGTGCCGCGGACATGGATCTCGCCGGCTGCATCGATACGTACCGCCGCATGGGGCAGGATGCGACCGACGCTGCCCCGACGCTCGGCGCCCGGCGAGTTCAGCGCGACCACCGAGGCGCATTCGCTCAGGCCGTAGCCCTCGTAGACGGGCAGCCCCGCGCGATGCGCCGCGGCGAGCAGTTCCGGTGCGACCGACGCGCCGCCGACCGCGATGAACTTCAGGCTGGACGGGGCGCGCCAACCGCGGGCCACGGCGGCCACCAGTACGCGCAGCAGTTCCGGCACCAGCAGCAGGCTGTCCGGCGAGTGGCGTGTGAGGACGCCCAGCAACCGCTCGAGATCCAGCCCGCCGTAGCCGATGCCGGTCTCGCGCAGCGACGGCAGCACCACGCTGGCACCGAGCAAGGGCGCCACATGGACGCTCACGAGTTCATCGAGCAGCGTGGACAACGGCAACAGGCTGAGGTGACGGTCGACGCCGAGCGGGCGCAGCACCGCCGCAAGCGACGCTGCGACGGTGTCGAGGGCCTCGGCCGACAGACACACCCCCTTGGGGTGACCGGTGCTGCCGGAGGTGTAGGTGATCTTGCAGGTGCCGGGTGGCAGCGGGCGCTGCGCCTCGGCCTCCAAGACCCGCGACCAGCGCTGCAGGCCGAAAGGGCCGCGGTCCTCTTCTCGCCATGCACCGGGCAGCTGCGCAAGCGCCGCCGGGTCATCCGTGATGATGCGGTCGATGCCGGCGTCATCGATGACATGGGCGAGTTGCGATGCGATGAAATGGCGCGGTAAGGGTATGGTGACGGCGCGCAGGCCGTGCAGCGTCCGCGCGACCGCCGCCCAGGGCACGCCGTTGTCGGCGTAGAGCCCGAAGCGACAGCCTGACGCGACATCCCGCTGCAGCCACTCGGTGAGGGCGGCCTGCCGTTCCATCAGCGCGGCGGCGTCGAGCGTGTGGGCATGGTCTATAAAGGTCTGCATCACGCCGCCACCCGGGCGCAGTGTCCCAGCCAGCCGGCCATCACCCGCGGAGTCTCTTCGTAATAGCGGCCCCACTGCCCGGCGTCGCCTTGCAGGCGCGTGGCATCGGCCGGTCCGAGATCCACCAAGGGGGCGCCGAAGCCCGCGACCAGCGCACGGACATGGGGCGTACCCGTGAAGACGAGCCATCGGAAGCCGCGGCTCGCGAGGTGATGCGGCAGCCGCCGCACGAGTTCCGCGGTGGCGCTGCGGTCGCGGCTCGCGAAGTTGCCGACTTCGACGATCTGGTCGCGTCGCAGTCCGGTCACCGGTCCCGCCACATCGCCGGTCTGGGCGATCGCACCCTCGATCGGCAGATCGAGGTACTGCTCTAAGAAGAGTGCGCCGTCGGCTGCGCTGCGGTATCCGAGGACCGCCAGTGCCTGGCCATCGCCATCGAGGCAGCCGACCAGCTGCGGCATGAACTGCTCGAGCCGTGCGCCATGAACCTGGGCGTACTTCGAGCGGATCAGCTGTTCATAAGGGCCGCGCAGCGGAGCATCGGGGGACTGCTCGATGATGCGGGGGACAGGGCGGGCAAGATCGCCGTCGGGTGGGCACATATCGTTCACCAAGATGACCATCACGCACCGTTGGACGGTCCATGGCGCGCAAATCAATCGCCGCGATTGATACGGCCGGGTCCGACCGTCAAACTCCTCAGCCGCGATGTCGAAGTCCGATCAACAACAGGTGAAGCGGCTGCTGGAGGGCGATGAACGCGCCCTCAGGGAGTTCTTCGATGAGTATTTCGACCGGCTTTACCGCTTTGCGCTCTCCAGGCTGCGCCACGATTCCGGCATCGCCCCCGGCCTCGCCGAGGAGGCGGCCCAACGGACGCTCTGCCGCGCCGTGCGGCGCTTGGACAGCTTCCGGGGCGAGGCCAGCCTGTTCTCGTGGTTGGCGGCGATCTGCCGCAACGAGCTCGCCGATCTGCTCGAGGTCGCACAGCGCGATGCCGCACGCCATGTCAGTCTCGACTCCGACCCGGTCGGCCAGCGCGCCGCCAGCCAGCACCCGGGCGACATCCGGCAGCAGCCAGAAGAACAGACCGCGGCAGGGGAACGCGTCGAGCACATCGCGTCGGTCTTGCGTCAGTTGCCGGGCCGTTACGGTGAGATGTTGCGCTGGAAGTACCTCGACGACCTGTCGACCGAGGCCATCGCGGAGCGGCTCTCGATGTCCCACGACGCCGCCCAATCCGCATTGCAGCGTGCACGAGCTGCGTTCAAGTCCGCGGCGCTCGCGGCCGGGCTCGAGGTCTAGCGCATGAACGAGGAAGAGATCATCAAGGCCTTGCGGCCGCTGAAGGATGCGCCTCGTGTGCCGTCGGATCGTCGTGAGGCCGCCTACGCGCGCGTGCAAGAAGCGTGGCAGGCAGGGCTCGCCGAAGCACGGCCCACTCCGGAACCTGTCGCCGACCGGCAGGGTCCGACCGGAACCGTACGACGTCGTGGCCTGTTTGCCGTGGCCGCCAGTGTCGTGATGGGCCTCGCCGTCGGGCTGGGTCTGTGGTCCACGCGGGGTACGGCCCCTGCATCGATCGTCGCGCGCGTGACGGCCGTGCAGGGCGTGAGCGCCCTGAAGGTCGGCGATGCGCTCACCGCCGATTCGCGCATCGTCACCGGTGAGGCTACGGTCGCGCTCGCCTTGCCGTCCGGTCTTTCGGTGCGTTTGGCACCGGCGTCCGAGTCGGTCTTCGAGTCCGCTGAGCGGCTCCGTCTGGATCGCGGTCGGGTGTATGTCGACTCTGGCTCGGGTGCTGCCGGCGATCCATGGGTGGTCGAGACCGGACTGGGTGAGGTGCGGCATCTCGGCACGCAGTACCTCGTCACGATCGGGACCGATGGCCTGGCGGTCGCGGTCCGCGAGGGACGGATCGCGCTGCAGCCTGCGCGGGGCGGCACTGCACAGACGACGGCGATCGCGGGCGAGCGGCTGCGCGTCGCAGCCGATGCACCGGGACAGATCCTGCGGACGGCGCTCTCGCCCACCGATGCGCAGTGGGACTGGATCGAGTCCGTACCGACTTCGCTCGAGGTGGAAGGCTTGACCCTGGGCGAGTTCCTCGTCTGGTATCGACGCGAGACGGCGCAGGCGGTGACGCTCGATGGTGTCGATGCCGCGACCCGGCTGCATGGCAGCATCGCCGGTCTGACACCCGACGAAGCGCTCGAGGCGATCGCCGCGGCGACGGACCTCGATGTCCGCCGCGTCGAGGGGCAGACGGTCGTACGCGCCCGCTGACGGGACGCTCTTTGGCCGTCGGCACCTCGGCAGCCGCCTATAATCCGGCGGATGTCCTCCCGCCTTGTCTCTGCGCTCGTCGTCCTGCTCAGTCTGGGCGACCTGTCGGGCACAGCGCGTGCGGCTGTCTCCGCTGATCCGTCGCGTGTCGAGACGATCCGCCGCGGTACCACCGTGTCCGTGGCGCTCGCGCGGCTCCGCGAGCGGGGTCTGTCCGTCATCTTCAGCGACCGGGTGGTCACCGCGGACCTGCGTGTAGAGGACGATCTCGTCATCCATGCGCCCCGCGAGGCAGCTGAGCGGTTGCTGGCGCCGCATGGTCTGCAACTTCGCAGCCTGCGCCCCGGGTCGTTCGTGGTGGTGCGGGCGGCGGTGCCCCGACCGGAAACGCCGCCGGCGACGATGGACGAGACCGAGCCGCTGACCGAGGTCGAGATCTACGCAAGTCGGTACTCGGTGGAGGCCGCCGGCGTGAGCACCGTCCAGATGCAGCGCGAGGACATCGAGACGCTGGCGGGTCTCGACGAGGACGCGTTACGCGTCGCACAGATCATGCCGGGGACGGCGAGCACGCCGCTCAGCGCGCGTACGCATGTCCGGGGTGGCAGCGATGACGAGATGCTGGTGCGTTTCGATGGCGTACCGCGGCTTGCGCCCTACCATTTCCGGGACTACGGGGCCGTTCTGGGCAGCATCGATCCGGTCACCGTCGAGGGCTTGGACTTCTACAGCGGCATCTTCCCCGCGCGGCATGGCGATCGGCTCTCTGCGGTGATGGACCTGCATCCGCGCGAGGCGAAGGGCGAGGACCATCACGAGATCGGCATCTCCCTGCTCGCGCTGCATGCGCTCTCGGTCGGTGAACGCGAGGTCGCCGGTGCGCCGACGCGTTGGCTCGTGGCCGGTCGCAGCAGCACGGCCGGCTGGTTGGCGCGTGCCGCCGACATCGACGATGTCGAGATCGAGTTCTCCGACCTGTTGCTGCGCGGCGAGCGGGTGGTCGGTGACTGGACTCTCGTCGCCGGTCTCTCCACGCTTCAGGACGAGCTCGACTACCAGGATCTGCAGCAGGCCTTCGACCGCGAGGAGACCTCTGCGGGATATCGCGACAACACGCTTTGGCTCAAGGCGCGGCAGGGCGATGTGGGCGACCGTCATCTCGAGGCCTCGTTCGCCGCGTTCGATTCACGGACCGATCGTCGGGGCGAGCTCTCTCAGAACGAGATCGTGAGCGGTCGGCTGAGCGAGGATCGACGTACGCGTGGGCATCACCTCGAAGTCGCGTGGCGTCAGCCGGGCGCTTGGTCGCTGGGGCTCGAGTCGCTCGATCTGCGGACACGCTACGACCATGCCATCACCGCGGTCTACGATCCGGATCTTGCAGCGATGTTCGATCGCCCGACGACCCTCGATCGTCAGACCCGACTGACCGCCACCACACGCACGTGGGCCGCTCATGCCTCGAAGTTGTTCGTACTGTCGCCCTCGTGGCGGATGGATCTGGGTGTGCGGGTCGATCACCGAGACCGTCCGCGTACCACCACGGGCGCGTCGCCGCGGCTCGCGATGGAGTACGAGTTCGGCGATGGGCGGTTCTTGCGGGCGAGCGCTGGGCGCACCACGCAGGGCCAACGGGCGGATGAATTGCAGGTGGCGGACGGTGAACCCGTGTTCCACGCCGTGCAGACCGCGGACCAGGTGGTGCTCAGCTACGAGCGCTTGCTCGCGGACCGCGGTGCATGGCGCGTCGAGGCCTATCACAAGCGCATCGCCGACCCGGCGCCTCGCTACGAGAACATCCTCGACCCGGTCTCGATCGTGCCCGAGATGGAGATCGATCGTGAGCGTGTCGCACCGGATACGGCAGTCGCCTATGGCGTGGAGTTCTCCGGGCGCTATGCGTTCGATGATCGTTGGTCGGGGTTCATGAACTACGCCTGGTCCGAGGTCGAGGACGAGTTCGGCGGCCTCGAGGTGCCCCGCGCCTGGAACCAACAGCATTCGTTGGTGGCCGGTCTGTTGTGGCGCGCCGGGCCGTGGCGGCTCTCTGGTCAAGGCACTTGGCACACCGGTTGGCGCCGCATCGAGTTCGTCGAGGATGCGAACGGCACCTCAACGCCCATGGTCGCAGACCGCAGTCGGGCGCGTTGGCCCGCCCAATGGAGCCTCGATCTGCGCGCGGCGTGGCGACGGCCACTGTCGCGCGGTGCGTTGGAGGTGGCGCTCGACATCAACAACGCGACAGACCGGAGCAACCCCTGCTGCACGGAGCTGAGCCGCGTGGACGGCGTGCTGCAGACACGGACCCGATCCTGGTTGCCGCGATACCTCAACCTCGGCGTGGTGTGGAGCCTGCCGTAGCGACGGCCACCGCTGTCGACGATCGCCTGTGGGCAGGGCGTGCCTGTACACTGAACCCATGCGTACACCGCTGTTGCGATCCACCCTGACCTTGGCCTTCTTCGCGGCCGCTTCAACGATCACTCCCGCGGTGAGCGCGACGCCTGCGGCCTCCGCCGCCTCGGACGCGGCGCCCGCCGGGCAGTTCTTCCACGCCCTGCAGCAGCTCTGCGGCAAGCGCTTCGCCGGGACGATCGTTGCCGACCAGCCGCCGCCCGCGGCGGACGACCCCTTCACCGGCCGCGCGCTGGAGATGCATGTCCGAGATTGCAGCGCCGATGAGGTGCGCATCCCGTTCGCTGTAGGCGAAGACCGCAGCCGTACCTGGGTCATCACCCGGACGGCGACGGGCCTGCGTCTCAAGCACGACCATCGTCACTCGGACGGTACGCCCGATGCGCTGACGATGTACGGCGGCGACACGGTCGCAACTGGTACCGCGCAGCGCCAAAGTTTTCCGGCGGATGCCGAGACCTTGACGCTCTTCAAGGCGCAGGACCGGGCAGTCTCGCTGACGAATGTCTGGGCCCTGGAGCTCGTCGGGGGCCGATACTTCATCTATGAATTGGCGCGGCCCACCGGGCGCCTGTTCCGCGTGCGCTTCGATCTGGCCGATACCGCTCCCTAACCGGTCACCGCTGCATCAGCGCGCGATCAGGTCGCGGTCGAGGTGCCGCGAACTCATCCAGAAGCAGGCGGCAGCCACCAGCAGGAAGAGGGCGGTGACCCTCATCGAGTTGCGCAAGCCTTCGGCATAAGCCGCGCCGCAGACCGCCTGCTGCGCTGCGGTCAGCAAGCCCGCGACCTTGGGGTTGCAGTCCGACGCATCGAGTACGCCGCCGAAGCCGCGTGCTTCGAGACCGAGCGCGATGAAGGTGTCGCTCAGGACGCCGATCAATTGCGGCCCGACCCCATTCCCCACCAATGCGATGATGAAGAGCAGGATGGCGATCGCCGAAGCGCGGGAAGACTGCGGCACCACGCCCTGGCCGATGGTGTATTGCGCGCCGAGGTAACCATAGTGGAGCAGCATCGCGGTCACCCATGACCAGAACGCGAGCTGCAGGTCGTCGGCGACCACGCCGAAGGCGAGCAGGTAAAGCAGCGTGGCGCCGAGGAGCAACAGCGCGGGCAGCAAAGCCACCCAACGGATGGAGCGACGGATGAGCGCGGCTGTGAGGTAACCGGCCGCGATCGTACCGATCGCGCCTGCGGCGCTGAGGGGTACCCCGAAGCGCACGGCGAATTCCCCGGGGGGCATGCCGTGCAGGCGCTGCATCATCGGCGCCTGGAAGGCGGCATAGCCGTACCCGACCATCGCCACCAACGATGCAGCGACGGTCATGTACCAGAAGCTCGGCTTGCCGAGCAGCAACCGAAACGTGAAGCCGATGCCGTTGCGTGCGCTGGTCGCCAATCCGGGCGGATCCGACCAGCCACGCGGCGGCTCGCGGACGGTGAGCAGTACGACGAGGGCGAACAGCACGCCCGGTACGCCCAAGGCGAGGAATGCGAACCGCCAGCCGTAGCCCGGGCTCCAATCGAGGGCCTGTGGGATGCCGCCCAAGCCAAAGAATTCAAGCGCTGCGACCACTTGGTCGTCCGGCATCTGGCCGAGCGGACCGCCGATGAGGAAGGCGAGGGCGGTGCCGAACATGACGCCGGTCGAGTAGATCGACAAGGCCTTCGGTCGCTCGGATGGACGGTAGTAGTCGGCGATGACGGAGTTGGAGGGCGGGTTGCTGCCTGCCTCGCCGATCGCCACCCCGACGCGCGCGATGAGCAGGAACAGGAAGCCGTCCGCGAGCCCGCAGAGCGCGGTCATCAAGGACCACAGCGCGATGCACAGCGCGATGATCGCGATGCGGTTGTAACGGTCCGCGGCCATCGCGATGGGGATGCCCATCAGTGCGTAGAAGAGCGCGAACGGCGGGCCGGCGAGGAACCCGAACTGGGTGTCGCTCAGGCCGAAGGTGGTGATCACCGGCTGGGCCAGCACGCCGAGCAACGCACGGTCGATGAAGTTCAGGGTGTAGACCAGCGTGAGCGTCAGCAGCACATACCATCGGTAGGGCGTGCTGCCGAAGTCGCGACCGGAGGCGGGGGGGTCCATCGTCGTGCTCACGGATCAACTATAACGCGGGGTATCATGGGCGCAGTATCAAAATTTGAGCCGCGGCCGCGCTGGAATACCACCCCATGGCACGCTTCGAGAAACTCCAGGACCTGTTCGGCCTGCTCGGCCGTACCCGAGAGTCGCAGCCCTTGACGGCGCTTTGCGACCAATTGTCGGCCTCACCGGCGACCGTCAAGCGCTTGATCGCCTTCCTGCGCGAGCAGCGTGGCATCGATATCCGCTTCGATCGGGAGCAGGGCGGTTATCGCCTAGAGCGAGGCCCCGAGGACCTGCGGACGGCGGAATTGCTCGGGCTGTCGGGTCGCGAGCTGTCGGCGCTGCTCGAAGCCGAGGCGATCCTCGAGCAGATCCCGCCGGGCTTCGTGCGCGACGAGACCGAATCCGCCCGGGCGCGGCTCGGCAAGGTCCGTCAGCGCGCGCTCGGCCAAGGGCCGCTGCGCCACCGCGTGCGGTTACGCATGTCGCAACTGCGGCGCACCAGCGCCGACGCCTTCGGCACGGTGCTTTCGGCGCTGCGTTCGGGGCGTCGTCTGGAGTTCGGTTACCGCAGCCGCAGTCGCGACGAGGACAAGACCCGTCGCGCCTCGCCGCTGCGGCTCACGTTCTATCGCAGCAACTGGTACCTCGCCGGGTGGTGCCACGAGCGAGAGGAACTGCGGGTGTTCTCGGTCGACCGCATCGCACGGCCGCGCTGCCTGCCCGAAGCGGTCTACGATCCGCCGGCCGATCTGGTCGCGGCGGAGCTCGACTCAAGCTACGGCATCTTCACCGGCAAGGCGGACCAGGTGGCGGTGCTGCGCTTCTCGTCGCTCGCCGCACGCTGGGTCGGTGAAGAGGAATGGCATCCCGGCGTACAGAGCGAACTGCAGGGCGACGGCGGCGTGATCCTGCGCATCCCCTACAAGCACGGGACCGAACTCGTGATGGACATCCTGCGCTACGGCAGCAATGTCGAGGTGCTCGGGCCCGCGGCGCTGCGTGACGCCGTGGCGGCCGAACTCGGCAAGGCGGCGACACAGTATCGTGTGAAGCCGCGCACGCGCCCGGGGGTGGCTTGATCCTTGAGCGCCGTCAGCCCTTGAGTGCCGCCAGCACCTCGTCGAGCATCTTTTTGGCGTCGCCGAACAGCATGCGGTTGTTCTCGCGGAAGAACAGCGGGTTGTCGACGCCGGCGTAGCCGGAGGCCATCGAACGCTTCATGACGATCGAGGTCTTGGCCTTCCAGACCTGCAGCACCGGCATCCCGGCGATGGGGCTGGTCGGGTCGTCCTCGGCCGCAGGGTTCACGATATCGTTGGCGCCGATCACCATCGCGACATCGGTGCCCGGGAAGTCGTCGTTGATCTCGTCCATCTCGAGCACGATGTCGTAGGGCACCTTCGCCTCGGCGAGCAGCACGTTCATGTG
>DBCG01000078.1:0-7568 GCA_002292945.1 Proteobacteria bacterium UBA964
CTGCCGGTCGCGGCATCTTGGGCCACGAGCGCTGCGGTGTTGCGGCCGCGGCTGTCGATCCAGTAGAGCGTCTTGCCATCGGTGGTGAAGCCGACGGGCTGCGTGGTCAAAGAATCATCGAGACCGGTGGAGGCGACGGGCTTGTCGGCCACCTTCGGGCCGGCCGCGGTGCTGCTGACGGTGAAGTAGTCCATGCCGCCTGCGGCATTGGGGCGCAGCGCGAGCCGCAGCGCGTGGTTGGCGTCGGCCACGAAGCCGGCGTAGCCATCGGCGCGCAGGATCTCGGTGAGTTTGCCGGTCTTGAGGTCGAGGCTATGGATGTCATGCCACTGCGGGTCGCGGTTGTTGAGACCGACGAGGATGCGGTCCTTGACCAGCGGCGAGACGCTCACGACCTGCACGCGCGTCTTCTCGAACGGGGTCAGCGTGCGCTCGGCGCCCGAGGCGACATCGATGCCGTAGAGCAGGAAGTTCTCGTCGCCCGCTTTGTCCTGGATGTACATCACCATCGAACTGTCGGGCGCCCAGAACATCTGACGGATCGGCCGATCCTTCGAGGCCGTCAACGGCTTCGCGGCGTCGAGCTGGTCGATGGGGGCGACCCAGATGTTCATCACACCGTCGCGCGGCGCGAGCCAAGCGAGGTGCTTGCCGTCCGGCGCGAGCGAAGCGCCCGCGCGGCTCGGGTTGCCGAAGAGCTTGGCCCGCTCGATGAGCGGGGCGGCCTGCGCAGCAGCCTGGGCGGCCGGCGACAGGGCGGATGCGGCGGTGGCAGTCATGAGGACTCCGGCGAGGATGGCGTTGAGGATTTTCAAGGACAGTTCACTCCAATAGGGCCAACGGTTTGATGTGTTATATATAAATATAACACCAATACAGTGTCAAGCCTCGGGTTGTTCAGAGGGGAGGTTCCAGGCCAACACCATGGCCGGCAGGGCAGCTGCGGCCATCACGAACGCAAGGATGAGACTCCCGCGGCCAGCGAAGAGGTCGTCCGTGCCGCCCCCGAACGGCAGCAAGATGTGCAGGAAGAACGCAGCCACGCCCACGAACGCGAGGGCGCGATACGCGACGGTGTACGCCGCATCGCGCGCCGCGATCTGACGCTCGTCGAGCAGTTCGTTCGGCGCATCGGAGATATGTCGCACCGCCTTGCGCAGCGTGAGATACAGCCCGAGGGTGACCGCCAGCAGGGCGATCTCAAGATAGGACTGCAATTTAGGCTGCGCCACCAAGGCGATGAGCGCCATGGCGAGCAATACCAACGCATTCGCCCAGACCAACACCCGCCGCGGCCCCTGCTGCCGCAGCCGCGAGGGCTGGGTGTCGTTGAGGCTGCGGACCACCTCCGCCTCGGTGACACCTTCGAACCAGAAGAACTTGCTACGGCGCTTGGCGGTCATGTCATCTCCCTTTCTTGAACGGCTTGATGGAGAACACCTCGGGCACCTCGGCCTCGAGGGCTGCGGCGATCTTGAGCGCGAGCACGAGACTCGGGCTGTATTCGCCCCGCTCGAGGTAGCCCACCGTCTGGTAGTGCACCCCGACCGCATCCGCGAGCTGCTGGCGCGTCAGCCCCTTGGCGACACGCAGCTCCTCGACGCGGTTGAAGACGGGGTCTTCTTTCTGGCGACTCATGGACATAGCATATATGCTTAATAGCATTCATGCAACATCTTTTCGCAGCACGGTGGCTGCGTGGTAACTTTCCGCCCATGAAGACCAAGCAAGAGATCGTCGACAACTGGCTGCCCCGCTACACCGGCACCGCCCTCGGGGACTTCGGCGAGCACATCCTGCTCACCAACTTCGGCAACTACCTGGAATTCTTCGCCGCCCAGACCGGGGCGCCCATCGTGGGCCGCGACCGCCCGATGCCGAACGCGACCGCCGACGGCATCACCATGATCAACTTCGGCATGGGCAGCGCGAACGCCGCCACCGTGATGGACCTGCTGTCGGCGATCACGCCCAAGGCCGTGCTGCTGCTCGGCAAATGCGGCGGCCTCAAGAAGAAGAACCAGCTCGGCGATCTCGTGCTGCCGATCGCGGCGATCCGCGGCGAAGGCACCTCGGACGATTACCTGCTGCCGGAGGTCCCCGCCCTGCCGGCCTTCAGCCTGCAGCGTGCGGTGTCGACCATGATCCGCGATCTCGATAGTGATTATTGGACCGGCACGGTGTACACCACCAACCGCCGGGTCTGGGAGCACGACGACGAGTTCAAAGAATACCTGCGCGAGACGCGCTGCATGGCGATCGACATGGAGACCGCGACCATCTTCGCCGCGGGCTTCGCCAACGCCATCCCTTCAGGCGCGCTGCTGCTGGTGAGCGACCAGCCGATGGTGCCCGATGGGGTGAAGACCGAGGCCTCGGACAAGCGGGTGACGGATGTCTTCGTGGAGAAGCACATCCGTATCGGCATCGAGGCGCTGCGCCTCATCCGGCGTCACGGCAAGAGCGTCAAGCACCTGCGCTTCGACGAGTAGCGCACCGGGGCGCGCTCCGACGAGGGTTCGCGTCAGCGGAAGACCTTCGACCAGAACGCCTTCATGTCTTCCCAGGATTGGCGATCGGCCTTCTCGTCGTAGGCGAGCGGCAGATTGTTCTTCTTGCCCTTCTCGGTGGCTTCCGGGTTCGTGAACCCGTGCTTGGCGTCGGGGTAGGAGACGAACTGGTAGTCGACGCCGAGCGCCTGCATCTCCTTGTGGAAGTTCGCCTGGTCCTCGGCGGGCACGAGGCCGTCCGCCTCGCCGTGGCAGATGAGCACGGCAGGCTTGAACTCACCGGGCTGCGCCTGGTGCGCGGCGGTGAGTGCGCCGTGGAAGCTCACCACGCCGCGCAGCGGCATGCCGAGACGACCCATGTGCAGCGACAACGCACCCCCCAAGCAATAGCCCATCGCGCCGATGCGCTCCGGGTCGACCTGCGGATGCGCGCGCAGCTGCTCGTAGGCCGCGCGCAAGCGATCGTTCAAGGCCGGGATGTCGGTGAACAGGCCGCCCATCAGCGCACCGGCTTCGGCGGCGTCAGCGGCCTCGCGTCCATCGCCATAGACATCCACCGCGAGCGCGGCGAAGCCGAGCCCGGCGAGCTCGCGGGCGCGCCGTCGCGCGTAATCATTGAGCCCCCACCATTCCGGAAGCACGAGCACCCCCGGGCGCTTGCCGTCGCGCGCCGGACCCCAGGCGAGGTAACTGGCGAGTTCGCGACCGCCGGCGGCATAGCGCAGGATTTCGGTATGGGAGGCGTCAGGCATGGCGAGGATCCGTTGGGGTCGAATTGCGCGGGGGCGCAACTTTCGCAAGCGGGCCGGATTTCTGCAAGCATCGAGTGGTCTGCTTGCTGTCATACTGGATGATTGATGGACCACGATCCGGACAAATCCCTCAGGCGTCGCAGCATCCGCAGCTTCGTGCTGCGCGCCGGACGCATCACGCCAGCCCAGGAACGCGCGTTGACAGAGGGCTGGCCGCGCTTCGGCATCGATCCACCGGCGCAGGACACCGATCGCCCCGGAACCGTCGCGCCCCTTGACTTCACCACCCGCTATGGTCGCCGCGCAGCCTTGGTCGTGGAGATCGGCTTCGGCAACGGCGAGAACCTGCTAGCGCTCGCGACGGCGCATCCCGAAAAAGATTTCCTCGGCATCGAGGTGCACCGCGCGGGTGTCGGTCATCTGCTGCTGCGCGCCGAAGAGGCCTCGCTCGGCAACCTCCGCGTGATGCAGCACGATGCGGTGGAGGCCTTCGAGCGGCAGATCGCCCCGGGCGTGCTCGATGAGGTGTTGGTGCTGTTCCCGGACCCGTGGCACAAGAAGCGCCATCACAAGCGCCGCCTGGTGCAGCCCGGCTTCGTGGCGCTGCTCGCCTCGCGCCTGCGCATCGGTGGCCGTCTGCAGCTCGCGACGGACTGGGAGCCCTACGCTCGGCAGATGTTGGAGGTGCTGTCGGCCGAGCCCTCGCTGCGCAACCGCGCCGGCACAACGGTCGACGCCGAAACCGGAAGCGTGGATCCGGGCTTCGTGCAAAGGCCCGCCTGGCGCGCGCTGACCCGCTTCGAGCGCCGCGGCCACCGCTTGGGGCACGGCGTATGGGACCTCTCCTTCGAGCGGATCGCTGCGCCGCCCGACCGGCCGATCAACCCGGCAGCGTGATCCCGAAACTCGCCCGTACGCCGTCCACCACGAACTGCACCGCGAGCGCACCGAGCACCACGCCGAGCAGGCGGTTGATGACATTGGTACCGGTCACGCCCAGCAGCCGCGTCAAGCGGTCAGCCCCCAGCATCACGGCGAGTGAGATCGCGAGCACGGCGAGCGCGGCGGCGAGCAGCGTCGCGAACATGAGCGGGTCCTGCAGCACCGACACCGGACCGAACCAGAGCAGGATGGTGGTGAGGGCGCCGGGACCTGACATGAAGGGAAAGGCCAGCGGGAACACGGAGATGTCGGCACGGCGGCGGCTCTCGGCCTGTTCGTCCGACGAGGTGCGCGTGCCGGATTCGCGGGCGAACACCATCTCGAGCGCGACGAGGAACAGCAGCAGACCGCCGAAGATGCGGAACGAGTCGATGCTGATGCCCATGGCGCCGAGAAAGCCTGCGCCGCTCAAAGCGAAGCCGATGATGATGCCGGTCGCGACCAGCACCGACTTGACCGCCATGCGCCTGCGATAGGCCGCCGTCGCGCCCTCGGTCAGACCCGCGAACACGGGCACGAGCGCGACCGGATCGACCACGACGAAGAAGACGACGAAGAACTTCAGGAATTGTTCGAGCATGTCGGACCGGTCAGCTGCCGCTCTCCGGTGCGGGGCGCGCCGGTAAGGGCCGCGGATTGTCGCCGTTCACGCCCCCTTCCACCAGTCTCACGAGACCGTCCGGGTCGACCGTCACCGCCAAGGCACGCAGCGCGCGCCCGGTGCAGGGTCCGGCTACGCAACGACCGTCAGCCGGCTCGAACAGCGCACCGTGCGACGCGCAGACGATGTGCGTGCGGTCGACGGTGAGGAAGCGGTGTGGCAGCAGGTCGAGCGGATGGCCCGCGTGCGGGCAGGTGTTGACGTAGGCGCGTATGCCGCCGTCCGGCAGCGCGACCACGAAGCCGCGCAGCGGCCAATCGCCCTCGCCCACACTGAACCCGCAGCTGCCCGTAGCCGCGAGCCCCCCGAGGGTGCAGACGGCGGCGCCGTCGATGCTCACGGCGGCGCGGCGCTCGTCTTGCCGGCGGTGCCGAGCGCTTCGTCGACGATGCCACGGCGCCACATCCACCAGAAGATCAGCACACCGGGCAGCGCAGCCAACGTGGTCAGCAGGTAGAACTGCACATAGCCGAGCGACTCGATGAGACCACCCGCGGTGGTCCCGGTGAGCAGCCGTCCGACCACGCTCGCAGCCGCCGACACCAGCGCGTACTGCGCCGCGGTGTACCGCAGGTTGCAGAGCGCCGACAGATAGGCGACCACCACCACGCCGCCGTACCCGCTCGCGAAGTTCTCGAAGCCGATCGCCGCCGCGAGGCCGTAGTTGCTGTGACCGGCCGAGGCCAATGCGGCGAAGCTCAGGTTCGACAGGCCCATCAGCACCAGCGCGAGCAGCACCGCGCGCGCGAGCCCGAGCCGCGCATAGAGCAGACCACCGACGAAGATGCCGACGAGGAAGGCCCCGAAGCCTACGCCGACGTCGTACACCGCGATCTCGTCGTTGGTGTAGCCCATATCGTTCAGCAACAGGCGCAGCGTGAGGGTCGCCAGCGTGTCGCCGATCTTGTGCACCAGCACGAAGGTGAGGACCAGCGCCGCGCCCGGGCGGGTGAGGAAGTCGCGGAACGGCCCCTCGATGGACCGCCACACCTCGCCGAGGCCGCGCTTGCCGGCGACCACCGCGCGACGGGCCGGCTCTCCGAACACCAGCGCCGTCAGCATGGCCGGCAAGGCGAACGCGGCGCAGGCGATGTACGCCGCCTCCCATCCCGCGCGGAGCGCGATCATCAAGGCGAGCGCGCCCGCGGACGCCGAACCGATGCGCCAGCCGTACTGCGACATCCCGGAGCCGATGCCGAGCTGCGCGGGCTGCAGCGTCTCGATGCGGTAGGCGTCGATCACGATGTCGAAGGTCGCGCCCGCGATGCCGAGCAGCACTGCCGCGATGATGGTCGCCTGCAAGCCCGCCTTCGGATCGACCAAGGCGAGGTTGATCACCGCGGCGATGACGAGTGCACCGGAAAACAACATCCAGGACACGCGCTGCCCGAGACCGCCGAGCAGCGGCAGCCGTACGCCATCCACCATCCACGCCCAGAAGACCTTGAGGTTGTAGACGAGGAAAGCCAGCGCGAACGCGGTGATCGTCTTCTTGTCGATACCGTCCTGCGCAAGACGCGTGGTCAGGGTGGCGCCGATCATCGCGTAGGGGAAGCCCGAGGAGATGCCGAGGAAGAACGCCACCAGCGGCTCGCGCGCGAGATAGGGCCGGATGGGTGCGAACAAGGCCTTGAAGACGCGCCTCAAAGGTCGTAGTCCATGACGAGCGGTGCATGGTCCGAGAAGCGGCTCGCCTTGTGGATGTGGGCGGCGCGTGCCGCACCGGCGAGTCCAGCGCTCACGATCTGATAGTCGATGCGCCAACCGACGTTCTTCGCCCAAGCCTGTCCGCGGTTGGACCACCAGGTGTACTGATCGGGTTCCGGCACCACCTCGCGGAACGCATCGACCCAGCCTGACTCGCCGAGCAAGGTGTCCATCCAGGCGCGCTCCTCGGGCAGGAAGCCGCTGTTCTTCTGGTTGGACTTCCAATTCTTCAGATCGATCGCCTTGTGGGCGATGTTCCAATCGCCGCAGAGGATGTACTCGCTGCGGCGTCGGCGCAGCCCTGCCAGATGCGACGGGAAAGCCTCGAGGAAGCGGAACTTCGAGGCCTGCCGCTCCGGACCCGATGACCCCGAGGGAAGATAGAGCGACACCACCGACAAGGCGCCGAAGCGCGCTTCGAGATAACGACCCTCGCGATCGAACTCGTCGACCCCGAACCCCCGGATCACTTCGCTCGGCTTGCGCTTGCAGTAAAGCGCCGTCCCCGAGTAGCCGGGACGCTCGGCATCGCAGAAAAAGCGGTGATAGCCCGGCAGTTCGATGTCATGGCCGACGAGCTGAGGTTCGTGCGCCTTGGTCTCCTGCAGGCAGACCACATCGGCCGCCTGATCCCTCAACCAGGCGAAGGCTCCCTTGGCGGCAGCGGAACGTATGCCGTTGGCATTCAAAGTGATGACGCGCACCGGAGTATCATAGCGGCATGAAGCCTTACCAACGTGCCTTCGTGGAACTCGCGCTGTCCCGAAACGCCCTTCGTTTCGGACGCTTCACGCTCAAATCCGGCCGTGAGAGCCCGTACTTCTTCAATGCCGGCCTGTTCGACGACGGGGCATCGCTCGCCAGCCTCGGCCGCTGTTATGCCGCGGCGCTGGCGGACTCGGGCGTCGCCTGCGACATGCTCTTCGGACCGGCCTACAAGGGCATCCCGCTGGTCGCGGCCACGGTCGCGGCGCTCGCCGAGCATCACCAGCGCAA
>DBCG01000078.1:7637-25927 GCA_002292945.1 Proteobacteria bacterium UBA964
GCGCTGTCCGGCCGCGTCGTGATCGTCGACGATGTGATCACCGCCGGTACCGCGATCCGCGAATCCGTCGATCTCATCCGGGCTGCCGGCGCCGAGCCCGTCGCGGTGCTGCTCGCCCTCGACCGACAGGAGCGCGGCCGCGGTGAACGCTCAGCCGTCCAAGAGGTCGAGGCCGACCTCGGCCTGCGCTGCGTCAGCCTGCTGACCCTCGACACCCTCATCGACATCCTCGCGAACCCCGTGGATGGCGCCGTTGCGCCCGCCGCCGAGCATCTCGCTGCGCTGCGCGACTATCGGGCGCAGTACGGTGTGACCGCCTCCCTCTGACCTCCGTCCGGTACATCACCATGAACCTCAAAGATCCCTCGCTGCTCAGATCGGATGCGTTCATCGACGGTGCATGGTGCAAAGCGGACGACGACGCCACGATCGAGATCCGCAACCCCGCCGACGGCAGCCCCGTCGGCACCGTACCGGTGATGCGCGGCGGTGAGACGCGCCGCGCCATCGAAGCCGCGGCGCGCGCCCTGCCGGAATGGTCGAAGCGCACCGCCAAGGAGCGTGCCGCCGTGCTGCGCCGCTTCGCCGAGGCCATGATCGCCAACACCGAAGACCTCGCCATCATCATGACGAGCGAACAAGGCAAGCCGCTCGCCGAAGCCCGCGGTGAGATCGCCTATGCCGCCTCCTTCCTCGAGTGGTTCGCCGAGGAAGGCAAGCGCGTCTACGGCGAGGTCATCCCGACCTTCCGTGCCGATGCGCGGCTGATGGTGCTGCGTCAACCGGTGGGTGTCGCCGCTGCGATCACACCCTGGAACTTCCCCGCGGCGATGATCACCCGGAAGCTCGGCCCGGCGCTGGCCGCGGGCTGCACCTTTGTCTGCAAACCTGCGCCACAGACCCCGTTCTCGGCGCTCGCGCTCGCCGAACTCGGCCGTCGCGCAGGCCTGCCCGACGGCGTGCTGAACATCGTGACCGGCGACGCCCAAGCGATCGGCGGCGAGCTCACCGGCAATCCCTTGGTGCGCAAGTTCAGCTTCACGGGCTCGACCGCGGTCGGCAAGACACTGCTGGCGCAGTGCGCCGGCACGGTGAAGAAAGTCTCGCTCGAGCTCGGCGGAAACGCGCCCTTCATCGTCTTCGACGACGCCGATATCGACGCCGCCGTGCAAGGCGCGATCGCGAGCAAGTACCGCAACACCGGACAGACCTGCGTCTGCGCCAACCGCTTCTATGTGCAGTCGGGCGTCTACGAGGCGTTCGCGGCGAAGCTCGTGAAGGCGGTCGCGACGCTGCGCGTCGGCGCAGGGCTTGCGGGCCCGACCGAGCAGGGTCCGCTCATCGACGCGCGCGCGCTCGCCAAAGTGGAATCCCATGTCGCCGACGCGATCGCCAAAGGCGGACGCGTCGCGGCGGGCGGCAAGCGCCACGCGCTCGGCGGCAACTTCTACGAGCCGACGGTGCTGCTCGATGTCACGCCGGGTATGAAGGTCGCGCGCGAGGAGACCTTCGGGCCGGTCGCGCCGCTCTTCCGCTTCGACACCGAGGAGGAAGCCGTGCGCATGGCCAACGACACCGAGTTCGGCCTCGCCGCTTACTTCTACACCCGTGACCTCGCGCGCAGCTGGCGGGTGCAGGAGGCGCTCGAGTACGGCATCGTCGGCGTCAACACGGGCATCTTCTCCACCGAGGTCGCGCCCTTCGGTGGCGTCAAGGAATCCGGCCTCGGCCGCGAAGGCTCACGCCACGGCATCGACGACTACACCGAACTCAAGTACGTCTGCGTCGGCGGCCTCTCGCAGTGATCGATGACGGCGTGCCGGCCGCCGAACCCGCCTCGCGAGGGCTCACGGCTTTGTTGGCGGCCGCCAGCGCGCTCGGACCGGTCTCCTCGCTGATGTTGATGCCGGCGCTGCCGGCGATCCGCGCTGATTTCGGCGGCACCATCGCAGCCACCCAAAGCGTGATCAGCGTGTTCCTGATCGTGTTCGCCATCGGCATCCCGCTGGCTGGCCCGCTCTCGGACCGCTATGGACGACGCCCGCTGCTGGTCGGCGGCATCTTCATCTTCCTCATCGGTTCGTTGCTCGGCGCCCTCGCCCCGACGCTGCAGGTGCTGGTGTTCGCCAGAGCGCTGCAGGCGATCGGCTGTGCCGCGACGGCCACCATCGCCCGCGCCGTGCTCGGTGATCTCTACCCAGACTGGCGGCTCGCACGCGCGCTCGCACGCCTCACCTTGGTGATGATGTCCGGCACCGCGGTCTCGCCTTGGCTCGGCGGACTGATCACCGAATCGTTGGGCTGGCACGCACCGCTCGCGCTGATGGTGGTGCTCGCGGCGATCATCGGGGTGGCGGCGTTCGTCGCGCTCCCCGAGACCCGCGCGCCGAGCGGCCGCTCGTCCTTCCATGAACTCGGCGAGGCGTCACGGGTGGTGCTGCGCAACCGCATCTTCCTCGGCTGCGTGATCGACGCCGGCGTCATCTACGCCGTCTATCTCGGCTTCATCTCGCTCGCCCCCCACATCATGAGCGAGATGCTCGGGGAGCCTGCCACGAGCTTCGGCCTCTACCTGCTGCTGCTCTCCGCCGGGTACTTCCTCGGCAACATGGTGGTCACCCGCCTCAAAGGTCACGCCGACCTCGACCGTGTCGCGCGCTTCGGGATCTGGTTGCAAGCGGGCTCTGTCGCGCTCGCGCTCGCGTTCGTCCTCGCTGGATTCACCCACCCGTTGTTCTGGTTCGGGCCGATGCTTCCGCTCGCCTTCGCGCAAGGGCTTGCCCTACCCCACATCACAGCGACCGCCGTCAGGCTCGCACCGGGCTACGCCGGCGTCACCGCCGGGTTGATCGGATTCTCCCAACAGTCGATCGCCGCAGCGGCGGTCCAAGGGCTCGGGTTCGTCCGCACCGACACCCCGGTGCCGGCATTGGCGGTCTGTACCGCGCTCGCGTTCGTGTCGCTCGGCGCGATGTTGTTGATCGAGCGTGCCTTGCGGGCCCAACCGGTCGCGGGTTGACCTGGCGCCAGCGGCTGTATGGCCGAGGCTACGGACCTGCGGCCTTCGAGGGTACTATGTACCCGACCCTCCACTTCTCCAGTTCCGGAGCGATCGTGCCGCCATGTCCAGAGATGACCGTCCTCTCAAGCCCTTTTCTGCCGTGCTGTTCGGCGCTTTGCTCACGCTCAGCAGCCTGCCGGCCATGACCGCACCCGCCCCATCGGCCGCCGACGGCGCACCGCTCGCGGAGCAGCGACCGTTCATGGTGACCTCCCCGTTCGGCGCCCGCCCCGATCCGTGGTACTGGCTGCGCGACGACAAACGCAGCGACCCAGACATGCTCGCCTACCTCGAAGCGGAGAACGCCCATCTCGCCAAGGCGATGGCCCCGCATCGGGCGCTGGAACAGAAGGTCTACGACGAGATCGTCGGCCGCATCAAGCAGGATGACGCATCCGTACCGCAGCGTCGCAACGGCTGGTGGTATTACCAACGCTACGAGACCGGCAAGCAATACCCGATCTTGGCACGGCGCAAAGGCAGCCTCGAAGCACCCGAGGCGATCATCCTCGACGGCAACGAGCGGGCCAAGGGACACGACTTCTATTCGGTCGGCAACCTCGAGGTGAGCCCTGATGGCCGCTGGGCCGCGATCGCCGAGGACACCGTCGGCAGGCGTCAGTACCAGATCCGCATCAAGGACCTGCAGACCGACGAGTGGCTGCCTACCGTGCTGTCGGACGCCGAGGCATCACTCGCCTGGGCCGACGACAACGCCACGCTCCTTTACATCCGCAAAGACCCGCAGACGCTGCTCGGCGACAAGGTCTATCGGCACCGCCGCGGCACCGATCCCGCGCAAGATACGCTCGTCTACGAAGAGCAGGACGACAGTTTCTACATGGGGATCGGTCGCTCGAAGTCCGACCGCTTCCTGTTCATCACGGTGCAGAGCACGGTATCCGCCGAATGGCGCTATGCCGACCCCGCCGATCCTGCGCTCACCTTCAAGGTCGCAGTGCCGCGCGAACGCGACCACGAATACCAGTTGGAGGACGCCGGCGACCGCTTCGTGCTCCGCACCAACTGGCAAGCGCGCAACTTCCGCATCGTCGCTGCGCCGATCGACAAGATCGCGGACCGCAGCGCATGGCAGGACGTCATCCCGCATCGCGCCGACGCTTTCGTCGAGTCCTTCGAGGTCTTCGACGACTATCTCGCCGTCAACGAGCGCTCCGGCGGATTGTCGAAGCTGCGGGTACGAGGCTGGAAAGACGGACGGGACTTCCTGCTCGATGCCGCCGACCCCGCCTACACGATGGAGTTCGGCTCCAACACCGAGTCCGCCACACCGCTGCTGCGCTACATCTACACCTCACCGACCACACCGGCGACCACCTACGACTACGACATGCGCACCGGCGCGCGTCGCGAGCTCAAGCGGGAACCGGTGCTCGGCGGTTTCGACTCCGCGAACTACATCGCCGAGTTCCGCTTCGCCGCTGCACGTGACGGCACGCGCGTGCCGGTGACGCTGCTGTATCGTCGCGGCACGAAGCTCGACGGCACGGCGCCGCTCTACCAATACGCCTACGGGTCCTACGGCTACTCGACCGATCCGACCTTCCGCTCGGCGGTGCTGTCGTTGGTCGATCGCGGTTTCGTCTACGCGATCGCACATATCCGCGGCGGCCAGGAGCTGGGCCGCGACTGGTACGAAGACGGCAAGCTGATGAAGAAGGTCAACAGCTTCAACGACTTCATAGATGTCACCCGCTTCCTCGTCAAAGAGAAGGTCGCCGATCCGCGGCGGGTGTTCGCGATGGGCGGCAGCGCCGGCGGGCTGTTGATGGGCGCCATCGCCAATCTCGCACCGGGCGATTACAAAGGTATCGTCGCACACGTGCCGTTCGTCGATGTGGTCACGACCATGCTGGACGAGAGCATCCCGTTGACGACCAATGAATTCGACGAATGGGGCAACCCGGTCTCGGGCAAGGCGGTCTACGACTACATGCTGTCCTATTCACCCTACGACCAGGTGTCGCGGCAGGCCTATCCGGCGATGTTGGTGACGGGCGGCCTATGGGACAGCCAAGTGCAGTACTGGGAGCCGGCCAAGTGGGTGGCGCGTCTGCGCACCTTGAAGACCGACAGCAACCCGCTCTTGATGCGCATGAACATGGAAGCCGGCCACGGCGGAAAATCCGGGCGCTTCGAGCGCTACCGCGAGGTCGCCGAGGAGTACGCGTTCGTGTTGTGGCAGGCGGGCATCGATCGTTGAGCGAGCTGCTGCCCCTCGGGCGGTTCCACGAGATCAGCCTGAGCACCGGCGATCTCGCTGCCTCGATCGGATTCTGGCGCGAGCAAGGCTGGACGCAGGCGCAGGTCCGGCCGGTCTGGCCCCACCCGTATGCCGCGCTCTCTTATGGCGCGCTTGTGATCGGCCTGCACGAGTACCGGTTCCCCTCGCCGTCGGTGACCTGCGTGCACCCCGACATCGCCACCGCGCTCGAGGACCACCGGGATGCCGGCATGGTCATCGCCTTCGCCAAGACCGGTCCGGGTCTCTTCAATGAATTCGGCTTCCGGGATCCCGCCGGTCAGATGGTCACGCTGCTGGAGGCCGACACCCACGATGCGCTGCGGACGACCGACCGCGCATTCTTCAGCCTACCCTCGCCCGACCCGGAACTGAGCCTGCGCTTCTGGGGATTGCTCGGCGCGATACCGGAAGGCGCCGCACCCGAAGACTGGCCCTGCACGCGGCGTACCGCGGGTGGGCTGCCGCTCGCCATCCACCATCAGGACGAGCACGACGGGCCGGCGATCGTCCGGACCCTGAGCGGCGGCAGTGCCCGCGTGCAGGCGCGCACGGTCCTCGAAAGCCCGGAAGGGGTGGCGTGGGTGACCGTCGGCGGCTGATGCCGCGACCACATCACTGCGTCACGGCAGCGGATCAACCGAGCCGGCGGACGACGGCGTCGACCAAGCGCGCGAGCGCCACGGGTGACTGCAGCAGGAACAACGACGGCTCGATCATCTCGAGCTCCATCACCACCGGGGCGCCGTCCGCACCGGGGGCGACATCCACCCGCGCGTAGAGCAACTCGGACTCGAGCCCCGCCAAGGCGGCGGTGCCGAGGGCGTGTTCCGCCGCACTGATCGGCAGCGCCTCGGAGACCTGTTCGACGCCGTCGGCGAACCGTGGCGTCTTGCGCACCGCATGGGTGAACTCGCCGTCGATCCATACCAACGCACGCTCACCATGCCCCTCGACGGAGGGCAGGTAAGGCTGCACCAGCATGTCGCGACCGGCGACCAGACGCGCGCACAACGAATCAGCGTGTGCCCAGGCCGAAGGTGCGTTGGCACCGGGCCGCAGCCGATGGGTCTCGAAGGATGCCGCGCCGATCGCGGGCTTCAGCACCACATCTTGCCACCCACGCTCGGCGGCGATCGACGACAAACTTCGGGCATCACCCCTCGGCAGCAGCACCGTGGGCGTCACGGGTACGCCGCGTGCTGCGAGTCCGAGCAGATAGCGTTTGTGCAGATTGCCGAACAACACCGCCGGCGGGTTCCACAGCGGTGCAGCCGCAGCCGCGACGCCGACCCACGCCTCAAAGTCTTCCACGGCATGCAGATAATCCCAGGTCGAGCGCAGCAGCGTCGGCACCGGTTCGCGCCAGTCCGTACCGCCACCCCGCCAACCGGCCATCACGGCATCGATGCCCGCGGCACGCAAGGCCGCCAGCAAGAGATCCTCGTCCTGATCGGGCTCCGGTAACGGCCGGCAAGTCGCGATGCGCAAGGCGGCAGCAGCACGCATGACGGGCCTCAAACCGCCGAGGCGCGGTTCAGCGGCGCGCCGAGGCGACTCACCACCAGGATGGCGAACGCGGACAACAGGAACCCCGGTAACAGCTCATAGATCGCGAAGATCCCACCGAGGCCTGCCAGCTGCTTCCAGAGGATCACCGTCACACCGCCGACGAGGATGCCAGCGAGCGCTCCGTTGCGGGTCATGCGAGGCCAATAGAGCGAGAGGATGATCGCCGGGCCGAAGGCGGCTCCGAAGCCCGCCCAAGCCCAGGATACGAGGCCGAGCACGGTGCTGCCCGGGTCGAGCGCCAACACGAACGCGAGCGCTGCGATGCCGAGCACGGCGGACCGCCCGACCCACAGCAGCTCGGCGCGCCCTGCGCTGCGGCGGAAGAGGCTGCCATAGAAATCCTGGGCGAACGCCGACGAGGCGACGAGCAGCTGCGCCGACGCGGTGCTCATGATGGCGGCCATGACGCCCGCCAGGCATACCCCCGCGAGCACGGGATGCAGGAAGGTGGTGGACATCACGATGAACACCTTCTCGGTGTCCGTGCCGGTGAGGGTCTGCGGCAACAACAGCCGACCGGTGAGCCCGACGATCACCGCGGCGACCAGCACGACGATCACCCAAACCATCGCGACCCGCCGCGCAGTCGTGATGTGGGCGACCGACCTCGCAGCCATGAAACGCGCGAGGATGTGCGGCTGTCCGGCGTAGCCGAGCCCCCAGGCGACCAAAGAAAGGATGCCCACCGCGCCGAGCGTCTGCCCGCCATCCGCTGCGAACGGATCGAGCAACGAGGCATCGAGCGCCTGGAGCCGCGCCACGGTCTCGCCCGGACCGCCGACCAGCGCGAGCCCGAGCGCGGCCACCATCACCAAGGCGACGAACATCAGCGAGCCTTGCAGCACATCCGACCAGGACACGGCGAGGAAACCCCCGAGGAAGGTGTAGGCCAGCATGGCCGCAGTGCCCCAGAGCATCGCTTCGACATAAGGCAACCCGAAGAGTGCCTCGAACAGGCGGCCAGCCGCCACGAACCCGGAACTGGTGTAGAAGACGAAGAACACGAGAATGAAAGTCGCCGCCAGCACCCGCAGCAGGCGACTGCCATCCTCGAACCGGCGCTCAAAGTAATCTGGCAGGGTCAGCGAATCACCGAGCCGCTCTGTCGCCTCGCGCAGCGGGGCGGCGACCCAACGCCAGTTGAGCCAGGTCCCGACCGCCAATCCAAGCAGCAACCAGACGGAGTCGAACCCCGAGGCGTATGCGAGACCCGGCAAGCCCATCAGCAGCCAACCGCTCATGTCGGTGGCTTGGGCGCTGAGCGCCGTCACCCAACTACCGAGGCTGCGCCCCCCGAGGATGAAATCCCCGAGCGTGCGGGTACGGCGCCAGGCGAGCATCCCGAGCCCAAGGCAGACCGCCATGTAGAGGACCATGGTCGCGAGGGTGACGGCGGAGTGTTGCATGCGGTCTCCTGAAAGCCCGCTCCAGTGTAACCGAAGAAACCCTACGGTTTTTCCGACCCATCCTGTCCGCCTTCAGTCGTTAGGATGCGCGCCTCATGCAAGACCTCCTCCTGATCCCGTTCGCCGACTATTGGTGGGCCTACATCGGCTTCATCGCCGCCCTGCTGGTGATCCTCGCCTTCGACCTGGGCGTGTTCAGCAAGCCCGGCTCGGTGCCGAGCCTGCGCTCCGCCATCATCAGGTCAATCGTGTTCATCGGCCTGGCGCTGGCCTTCAACTGGGGGCTATACCAGTACCTGCTGCATGCGCTGCCGCAGCGCGCCGACCTGCTGGGGATGGACCACGCCCAGCTCGCCCGCGACACCTCGCTCGAGTTCTTGGCGGGCTATGTCGTCGAGTACGCGCTCGCCATCGACAACGTGTTCGTCTTCGTGGCGGTGTTCTCCTATTTCGCCGTGCCGGTGCAGTACCAGCAGAAGGTGCTGTTCTACGGCATCCTCGGCGCGATCGCCTTCCGCGCCCTCTTCATCTCGCTCGGCTCGGTGCTGATGCAGTACGAGTGGATCGTGATGATCTTCGGGGTGTTCCTCATCCTCACCGGCCTCAAGATCCTGTTCCTGCCCGAGAAGCCGATCGACCCGTCGCGCAACCCGATCATCCTCGGCGTGAAGAAACTCTTCCCCGTGACGCCCCAGTTCCATGGCGACAAGCTCTGGGTCGAGATCGACGGCAAGACCTGGGTGACGCCGCTGTTCGTCGCGCTCGTCTTCATCGAGTTCAGCGACATCATCTTCGCGATCGATTCGGTTCCGGCGATCTTCGCGCTCACCAACGAACCGTTCATCGTGTTCACCTCCAACATCTTCGCGATCATCGGCCTGCGCTCGCTGTTCTTCGTGCTGCAGAGCATGGTGAAGGCCTTCATCTTCCTGAAGTACGGGCTCGGGCTGATCCTGGTGTTCGTGGGCCTCAAGATGGTCTGGCTGAACGAAGCGTTCGGCGGCAAGTTCCCGATCAGCCTGTCGCTCGGCATCATCGGCGCGATCCTCGCCGTATCGATCATCGTATCGCTCGCCTGGAACCGTCTGCGGCTCGGCGAAGAGGGCAAGGCTGGCTGACAGACCGGTCCGTCAGGCTCTCAGACCCTGGCGAGGAACCGATCGAGCGCAGCCCTGCTCGCCGGCTCATCGAGCGTCGGCGCATGACCTCGGCCTTCGATGGTCTCCGTGACCATACCCGGCACGATGTGCAGCATGCGACGCACCGTGTCGGCCGACAGCACATCGCTGGTCGCACCGCGCAGACACAAGACCGGCAGACCCTGCAGGGTGGCGAACGCCGCCCAGAGATCGGGTGCCGGGACCGACGACTCGAGCAACGCTCGACCGACCATGGGGTCCACATCGCGGACGATCCGCTCCGGGGCTTCCTCGCGATAGACCGCGTGCGCGAAACGCGACCAATCGGCGTCGTCGAAATCCGGCAAAGCAGAGGCGTTGGCCGCACGGGCATCGGCTGCCGCCTCTGCCCAACTCGCGGCCGGGCGAACTTTGTCCATGCCGCTCGCGATGCGCTGCATCCCGCGCGGGTCGAGTTCTGGGCCGATATCGTTCATCACGAGCCCCGCGACACGCGCGCGATGGCCTGCCGCCATGAACATCCCCACCAAGCCCCCCAAGGAAGTGCCGATCACCACGACCTTCTCGATGTCCAGATGGTCGAGCAACGCGATCATGTCGGCGACATACACATCGAGACGATAGCGACGCCAGTCCGGATCGCGGTCCGAGCGACCACGACCGCGCAGATCAGGGGTCAACACGCGCCGGCCCGAGGACAGATGCCGCGCCAAGGGACCGAAGTCACGGCTGTTGCGGGTCAGACCGGGCAGACACAGCACCGGCGCAGGCCCGGCATGGTCGCCGCAGAAGAGCGAGATCCCATCGCCCACCGCGATACGGTGGCCCGATCCTGATCCCGCGCTCACACACCGTCTCCGCGATCGCCCCACATCATTTTGCGAACAGTCGCGACGGGTCGCGGAAGGCCTTGAACTCGAGCGCGTTGCCCGAAGGGTCGTACAGGAAGAAGGTCGCCTGTTCGCCGACCTCGCCGGCGAAACGGATGCCGGGCGAGATGATGAAATCGGTGCCCTCGGCGACCAAGCGTGCCGCCAAGCGCTGCCAGTCCTGCCAGCCGAGCACCACACCGAAATGCGGCACCGGGACATCGTGGCCATCGACGCGGTTGCTGTGCGCAGCAGGCACGAACGCCTGGCGTGACGGATCGAGGTGGGCGACCAACTGGTGCCCGAAGAAATCGAAATCGACCCATTCGGTGGCCGAGCGCCCCTCGGGACAGCCGAAACGAACGCCGTAGAACGCGCGCGCGGCAGCGATGTCGTGCACCGGTATCGCGAGGTGGAAGGGTGCCAGCATGGGTGCCTCAGGAAGGATGGTCAGCGCCGGGTCAAGCGCGGAAAGATCTGGTGCCAACGCTGCGGCATGAAGCGCTTGAGCCACCAAAGGCCACGGTACTTCGGTGGATAGACGAGATGCGTGCGTCCGCGGGAAGCCGCCATCAGTATCGCCTCGGCGACCTCCGGGGCCTCGAGGCCGGAGTTCTCGACCAGCTTGCGAGCGGCATCAAGCACCCGTGCGGGGCCGCGACCGTTGTCGATGATGCTGGTGCGGAAGAACGCCGGCATCACCACCATCGTGCGTACTCCGTAGGCCCCGTACTCCTGCATCAGCGTCTCGCTCAACGCGATCACCGCGGCCTTCGAGGCGTTGTAGGCCGACATCTGCGGACCTGCGCAGAAGCCGGCGACGCTCGCGATGTTGATGATCAGGCCGCCCGGTCCGCGTGCCATGTGGCGGATCACCGCCCGGCAGGAGTTCGCGACGCCGGCCACGTTGATGTCGAAGCACCAATCCCAGTCCTCCGGCGAGGTCTCGTGGAAACGGCCGGCCACCGAGACGCCCGCGCAGTGGATCGCGACATCGATCCCGCCTGCGACCCCGGCCGCCGCATCGACCACGGCCTGCAGGGCCGCTGCGTCACGGACATCGCAAGGCGATGACATCACCTGTGCCCCGTCGCGACGGAAGCTCTGCGTGACGAGATCGAGACGCCCGGCGTCGGAGTCGGTCAGGAACAGTTGCCAGCCCTCGCGGGCCAAGGACTCGGCGCACGCAAGTCCGAGACCGCTCGCGGCCCCCGTGATGAAGGCGCGGCGCTTCGGGAAGCGCTGCGTGAGGTTGTGGGCGGCGGATGTCATGCGTGTAGGTTACTACGGACCGAGGGCGCTACGGACGGATCGCCGCGATGTCGGGCTGCCCGTCGCTCAGGCGCCCACGCAACGCCGACGCCTGCTGGCGGATGGCTTTGCGTGCGTCGGCGTCCAAGCGCCCGAGGTTGCGCACCTGCATGCCCATGCGCGGATTGGCGGCAAGCCTCGCCTCGTGGCGCAGCAGGAAATCCCAGTAGAGCGTGGTGAACGGGCAGGCCTTCTCACCGGTGGACAGCGCCGGATCGTAGCGGCACGCACGGCAGTGGTCGCTCATCCGATCGATGTAGCGACCGGATGCAATATAGGGCTTGGAGGCCATGACGCCGCCGTCGGCATACTGGGACATACCGAGCGTGTTCGGCAGTTCGACCCACTCGTGCGCATCGACGTAGACCGCGAGGTACCATCGGTGCACCTCGCGCGGATCGACGCCGACCAACAACGCGAACAGTCCGGTGACCATCAATCGCTGGATGTGATGGGCGTAGCCGTAGCGCAGCGTCTGCCCTACCGCCTCGCGCAAGCAGACCATGTCGGTCTCGCCGCTCCAGTAGAGCGCCGGCAGCGGCTGCACTGCACCGAGCGTGTTGCGCTCGAGGTAATCCGGCATCTGCAACCAATAGATGCCGCGCACATATTCGCGCCAACCGAGCACCTGGCGGATGAAACCCTCGGCGGCCGCGAGCGGGGCACGACCCGCCCGATAGGCCGCCTCGACGGCCGTCAGCACCTCCCTCGGATCGAGCAGCTTGAGGTTGAGCGCCGCGGAGAGGCGTGAGTGGAACAACCAGGGCTCGCCCGTCCACATCGCATCCTGCCAATCGCCGAACGCTGCAAGCCGATGGTCGACGAAATCGGTGAGCGCCAGCAGCGCCTGCTCGCGGGTCACGGGCCAGTCGAAGTCGGCGAGCGCGCCCGGGTGGTCCGCATAGGCCGCCGAGACCTCCTCGAGCACCTCGCGCGTCAGTGCGTCGGGCGCGAAAGCCACCGGCGCGACGAGGCCCAGCGCACCCGGTCCCTCGCGACCGAAGGCCTTGCGGTTCTCTGCATCGTAGTTCCACGCACCCCCTTCGGGCTCACCCTGCGCATCGAGCAGCACACCGTGCCGGCGACGCATCTCGCGGTAGAAGAACTCCATGCGCAGCTGTTTACGGCCGCGGGCATGGGCGGCGAATTCGTCAGCCGAGCAGAGGAAATGGCGGTCCTCGCGCTCGAGCACCTGCACACCCGACTCGCGGAGCACGCCACGCAGCGTCTCGCGCAGACCCCAATCCCCGGGTTCCATCAACACCACGGCCTGCGGACGCAGCCGTGCGAGGTCTGCTGCCAGCATCTCGGCCAGGCTGCCACCACGGCTGCGCGGACTGTATTCGACGACCATCCCCTCACCACGCAGCGCATCGCGGAAGTGGCGCATGCAGGCGAGGAACAGCGCGATGCGGGCGAGGGTCGGTCTCAGCGGTGTCGAATCATGAGGCGCCTCGGCCATCCACACCCGATCCTGCACCGGATCGAATCCGTCGAAGGCTGCGGAGCGACGGTCGAGCTGATCGACCAGGACGAGGACCAAGTTGCGCATGGTCCATTATCACCGGTGACGCTGTCGGCGTACTATCCGGCGACGCCGCCCAACCGCCAGCGACCACCATGAACCCTGACACGACCGCGATCGTCATCGACACCCCCCGCCTCGCCTTGCGGGAATTCGCCGAGCAGGACGCACCCTTCGTGCTGCGCCTGCTCAACGAGCCCTCGTTCCACGAATTCATCGGTGACCGCGGGGTACGGACGCTGGATGACGCCCGGCGCTACCTGCGGGAAGGCCCCATGGCGAGCTATCGCAAGCACGGTCACGGGCTGTTGCGCGTGGCGCTGCGCAGCGACCAGACGGTCATCGGGATGTGCGGCTTGGTGCGGCGCGACACCCTACCGCTGCCCGATCTCGGCTTTGCCTTGCTGCCCGCGGGTTGGGGGTCGGGCATCGCGACCGAAGCAGGCCGTGCCGTGTTGGCCCACGGCCGGGACGCGCTCGGCCTCACCGAGGTGTTGGCCATCACCTCGCCGGACAACACGCGCTCGATGCGCGTGCTCGCCAAGCTCGACATGACGCTGGAGGACTGCAGACCCCTCGCCGACGGGGCAGACGCGGTCAATGTATTCCGGACGTGCTTGAGGTAGAATCCCGCGCATGTTGGAACGCCAGATCGAAAGGATCCTGTTCGCCTGCCGTTGGTTGCTGGCACCGATGTACCTCGGCCTCGCGCTCGCCCTGTTCGCGCTCGGCGTCAAGTTCTTCCAGGAAGCCTTCCATGTCTTGCTGATGGTCGGATCCATCGCCGAAGACAGACTGGTGCTCGTGGTACTGACGCTGATCGACATCGTGCTGGTCGGCAGCCTGATCGTGATGGTGATGTTCTCGGGCTACGAGAACTTCGTGTCGCGCATCGATGTGGCCGAAGGGAGCGAGAAGCTCGGATGGCTCGGCAGGCTCGACGCGGGCACCCTCAAGCTGAAGGTCGCCGCCTCCATCGTCGCGATCTCCTCCATCCACCTGCTGAAGGTGTTCATGGATGCCAAGACGATACCGAACGACAAGATCTTCTGGTACGTCGTGC
Source organism: Proteobacteria bacterium UBA964 (assembly GCA_002292945.1). Taxonomy (GTDB): domain Bacteria; phylum Pseudomonadota; class Gammaproteobacteria; order Steroidobacterales; family Steroidobacteraceae; genus UBA964. Next base: position 21,847 of record DBCG01000078.1, read on the forward strand.
TGCACCTGACCTTCGTGGTCTCGGCGCTGTTGCTCGGCGTGCTAGACCGGATGTCCTTCGCCTCGCACCGAACCCACGACCGCACCGAGGGTTGAAGGCAGCGGCGCGAGACGCCGCTCAACGCATCGTGACGAACTCCTCGGCGCTCGTCGGATGGATCGCGATCGTATCGTCGAAGTCGCGCTTGGTGGCGCCCATGCGCAGCGCCACCGCGAACCCCTGCAACATCTCGTCGGCTCCCGCGCCGATCACATGGCAGCCGACGATGCGCTGCTCCTGCCCAACCGTCACCAGCTTCATCTCGGCGCGGGGCTTGCGCGGCGTCAGCGCGTGATACATCGGTACGAAGCCGGAGTTATAGACCTTCACCGCCTCGGCACCGTGATGCGCCACGGCCTCGGCCTCCGACAGGCCCACCGTGCCGATCGGGGGATGGCTGAAGACCACGGTCGGGATGTCCGAGTAATCGAGGCGTCGGTCGGTCATGCCGCCGAACACCCGATCGGACCATCGTCGACCCGCTGCGATGGCGACCGGCGTCAATTGTGCGCGTCCGGTGACATCACCGATGGCGTGGATACCCGGGATATCGGTCTGTTGAAACGCATCGACCGGGATGAAGCCGGCCGCATCGCGCGTCACGCCGGCCCGTTCGAGCCCGAGACCCTCGACCGCCGGCTCGCGACCGATGGCCCACAGCACGGTATCGAAAGGACCTGCGACCCGACCTTCCTGCAGCACGAGCCGCAGCGTACCGTCGGCGTCCCGTTCCAGCGCCTGCGGCACCGCGTGCTCGAGGAAGACGACCCCGTCGTCCTCCATGATCTTGCGCAACCCCGTTCCCAGCATGGCCTCGAAATTCCGCAGCACGCGGTCGCGACGCAGCACCATGGTCACCTCGCTGCCGAGCGCAGCGAACACGCCGGCGAGCTCCACCGCGATGTAGCCGCTGCCCACGACCGCCACCCGCTGCGGTCGATCGGCAAGTTCGAAGAACCCGTCGGAGGTGATGCCGTGCTCCGCACCCGGGATCGCCGGCACCGAAGGACGGCCACCGGTCGCGATGACCACCTGCGGCGCTTCGAGCAGCGTGTCCCCGACACGGACCTCGTTCGGCGCGACGAACGCCGCGTGGCCGCGGAACAGATCGACCTTTCGGTTGCCGAGGTTGCGTTCGTAGATGCCGTTCAGCCGCGCGATGTAGGCGTCACGCGCCGTCCGCAACGCCGACCAATCGTGCCCGCCCAGCGTGATATCGAAGCCGTAGTGCACGGCATCGTGAGCGGCATGGGCGATCTGCGCGGCGTTCCACATCACCTTCTTCGGCACACAGCCCACGTTGACGCAGGTGCCGCCGAGGCGTGCCGACTCCGCGATCGCCACGCGCGCACCGTACTCCGCCGCGCGCTGCGCACAGGCGAGCCCGCCGCTGCCACCGCCGATCACCACCAGGTCGTATCTAGAAGCTTGCATGGCGACATCCTACACGCGGTCCGCGCAGCGAGGCACGGGGTGGATTAACCTATGGACATGGACACCTTGAGCATCGCCACTTGGAACGTGAACTCGCTGCGGGTCCGCCTGCCGCAATTGGCCGAATGGTCCGCAGCGACCACCCCCGACATCATCGCGCTGCAGGAGACCAAGACCACCGACGCGGACTTTCCATCCGCCGATCTCACGGCGCTCGGTTACCACAGCGCCCATGCTGGCCAACGCACCTACAACGGCGTCGCGGTGCTGTCGCGCGAGCCGATCACCGTACTCGCCACCGAGCTGCCGGGGTTCCCGGACGAACAGCGCCGCGTGCTTGCGGTCGAGACGGCAGGTCTCACCGTGCTCGATCTCTATGTACCGAACGGACAGGCACTCGGCAGCGACAAGTTCGCCTACAAGCTCGGTTGGCTGGCTGCATTGGCGGACTGGCTCGGCGGCGATTTCGGTCGTCGCGAGAACCTGGTCGTGCTCGGTGACTTCAACATCGCCCCGGAGGACCGCGATGTGCACGATCCGGTCAAATGGGCCGGCGGCGTACATGTCAGCCCCGAAGAACGCGCGGCGTTGCAACGGCTCACCGACGCGGGCTTCATCGACCTGTTCCGGCGTTTCGACCAAACCGAAGACAGCTTCAGCTGGTGGGACTACCGCCAAGGCGCGTTCCGTCGCAACCACGGCTTGCGCATCGACCTGATCTTCGCCCACGCCGCGCTCGCGGCACGCTGCAGCGGCTGTCACATCGACCGCGAGCCTCGGCGTGCCGAACGCCCATCAGACCATACGCCCGTCATCGCCGAGTTCACGCGCTGACACGGGAGACAGACTCGCCATCAACGCCGTCGTCGGCGCAGCGTCCACCGCGCGGACGAAGCGCGCGTGCCAATCCTCGATACACCGGTCGATCTCTACGGCGCCTTCCAGTTCGACCGACGACAGCGCCTCACGCAGCACTGCGGCATCGAGCCGCGCCAGACAGTCCTCTGCAACGCGGGCGTGGCTGATATGCCAGGGCTCGGGCGCGACACCGCCTCGCTCGGAGGCATAGGGCCGGAAGAACCCGAAGCGCGCCGCATGGCACGCGAGCCACGTATCGAGCCGCGCGAACGGCCCGCCCTCCCGATACTCCTCCGGCACCAGCCGGGGACGCTCGTCAGCAGGTAGCGCCGCGGCATCGTAGACATCGAGGTCGGTGCCCCAATGATGGCGGCTGGCACCGGGCAGCGCAGACCACGCGAGGATCGCCTCGATGCGCTCCGCGACGGGCAGCGACGCTGCCAGGAGCTCCCGCCCAGACCGGTCGAGCAGTGGACGATCGCCGCGGAACTTCTCGTTCCAGATGAGGCACTGACGATCGAAGTCACGGAACGACGAGGCGGGCATGAGATCGATGCCCTCGTGTGCGGCAGCGGCGCGCAGCGCCAGGAACGGACCCGCCACGGCGGCGTGCAGCAGGCAGCGTGGCGACTCGAGCTGGAGCAGGTGGCTGCGCGCGCGCCCGGTGAGTTCCTGCGCATCGAGCGGGCGGAAGTCGGTGTCGTCAAGGTGAGGCATCACGGGATGCAGCATACCGGATGCACCACGACCTGCTGGAACAGCGACCCGCGGACCCACGGAACGCCTAAAATCGGCCCGTGATCAACCTGCGCGACGTCCGCCTGAGACGCGGTCCCGAACCCCTCATCGAACACGCCACGCTCAGCCTGCTGCAAGGCGAGAAGATCGGCGTGGTCGGCCGCAACGGCTGCGGCAAATCCACACTGCTCGCCCTGCTGCAGGGAACGGTCACGCCGGACCAAGGGGACTTCGAGTGTCCGCCGGGACTGACGGTCGCCGTGGTGTCGCAGGAGCTGCCGCACTCGCAGCAGCCGGTGGTGGAACACGTGATCGACGGCGATGCGGCGCTGCGCAGCTGCGAGCGCCAGCTGGTCGCAGCGCAGGAAGCCGGCGATGGCCTCGCACAAGCACGCTGGCTCGGCGAGTACGATCATCTCGGGGGCTACACGGCACGCAGTCGCGCGGCGGCGCTGCTCGATGGGCTCGGCTTCGAGGCTGCGGCGATCGACCGGCCGATCGCGGAGTTCTCGGGCGGGCTGCGCATGCGCGCCAACCTCGCACGCGCCCTGATGTGCCCATCGCAGCTCTTGCTGCTCGACGAGCCGACCAACCACCTCGACCTCGACGCCGTGTTGTGGCTGGAGCGTTGGTTGCAGGACTACCGGGGCATGCTGGTGCTGGTCTCGCACGATCGCGACTTCCTCGATGCCGTCGTCGGCCGCGTGCTGCACATCCAAGGCGGACGCATCGATTCCTACGCCGGGGACTTCAGCCGTTTCGAGACGCTGCGCGCAGCACGGCTGGCGCAGCAGCAGGCCGTCAACGAGAAGCTGCGGCGTGAGACCGCCAGGGTGCAGAGCTTCATCGACCGTTTCCGCGCACAAGCCACCAAAGCCCGCCAAGCCCAGAGCCGCATCAAATGGCTGGAGCGCCTGCCAGCGATCGTCGAGCAACAGGGCGAGGCGGCGTTCGAATGGGCGTTCGCCGAACCCGCAAGGCTGCCCGAACCGCTCGTGGTGCTCGATCGGGT